>JAYTWI010000014.1:0-45817 GCA_043743535.1 Candidatus Moraniibacteriota bacterium
TTTGATAGCTTCTGTCATCTTTTCAATATCATTTGAAGAGATGGGTTTTTCAGTGAAGGAGATTTTTCCGGCGATGCCACACATAGGGGGAGTGGTTAACGATTGAGAATTTCTTGAAAGAGTTCTTGATACTGCTTGGCGGATCGCTTCCAATCAAATTTATTTTCTACTGCCCGATAAGCATTATCACCAAACTCTTTGCGGAGATTTTGATCATTGAGGAGACATTCAATTTTTTCTTGTAAAGCGAGAATGTTTTTTGGGGGAATGAGAAAACCGTCGTTTTCTCCAGAGATGATTTCGTTCGTGCCACCGACATTGGTAGCGATAATAGCTGTTTTACAAAAAGCAGCCTCGATAACTGCGGTAGGGATGCCTTCTGTATAGCTCGGATTTACAAAAATATCACATGTTTTGAGGAGAGCCATCGCCTTGGGAAAATTTTGGCGTCCGAGGAAAAAAACTTTTTCTTGTAATTTTTTTTGGATTACTAGTCGGGAAAGATTCTCTTTTTCTGGACCATCACCGATGATGAGGCAAATATAATCATCACGCGTGAAGGAAGAAAGAGCGGTGATAAGAGTAGCTACGCCCTTGCCGTCAATCAAACGGCCGATGTAGCCAATGATTATTTTCCTGGGATGGGCGGTTCTCAGAGCAGTATCGATAGGAGTAGCCAAGAGCGTCTCATATTCGACGCCACGATATATTATCTGGCAGTCAGTTCGTTTTGCTAAACGACGAACGAAGGCAGCTGAGGCGCGGGAATTGGCGATAGTGTAGTCACTATGGCGGAGCACTGATGCTCCAATTGTGTAGTCATAAAACTTCCCCAGAGCCGTTTTGAGCGGGCTGTTGAAGTGAGCGAAATCAGAGCCGTGCTCAATATGTATCCATGGCAGTTTTTTTTTCCGGGCATAGCGCCAGGCCATAAGTGAGGTAAAGAAAAAACGGGTGCGTGAAATGATCAGGTCCGGGGTGTCTTCTTCGAGCACACACTGCCACATCTGCCAAAAGGAACTCTCCCAAAATTTTGGCAGGGGGTAATTGGGAAACAGTTCAAAAGCAGGAAAACGGATAATGCGAACATTTTCATGGCGCGTTTCTATTTCCGGCGCTGCTTTGGGGAGGCGGGGGGTAAAGACGGTGATTGCCACCCCGCGTTTATTGAGGTGTTTGTTGAATTCATCACTGTGACTTTCGAGCCCCCCCATATGCGGGGGGTAGTATGGTGAAAAAATGAGGAGTTTCATAGATGCTATTCTAGTAATCTCCAGATGATGACGATTTCATTGGGGAGAGCGTACACACGTTTGAAACGGGCTGGGTATGCATCGAATATGAAAGTTGCTGGCTCATTCGTACTGAAATCATTATAGTATGGTCTTTCCGCATACAAGCTGGCGCTATTCGGTTTGGCATAGTAGACATAAACCTCTTTGGGTGGGGTTATCTCAGTTTGTTGTATTACTGCCGTCATTTTTTCTGGGTATGCGATATCAGTGGCTACTATGTGGGCGCACGACTGTGTGAAGGCAGCTTTTGAGTGGGTAGTTTTTTCAAGTGCTTGATCAAAAATTATAATATCAGTATACAGTCTGCGGTCTGGAATTTCGATAAATTCCGCTTGGGCGTATATCTTCATGACATCCCAATCACGCTCTATGAATAGAATTTTATTGTCTGGTAAATTATCTTTTATCCATTGCGCGGAAGTCATCTGATATTTTGGAATGAGACTTACTTTCAGATTATTGATATATACGGCAGCGCCAATATTAAGAAAAATGCCAAACAAAAGTGCTAGTGTAAACAGCCCATTTTTGTTTCGTGGGTGCTTGAGGATGAAGGGGATAGCGGAAAGAATAATGAGACCAGCAAACCCCCAGGAACGTTCTGGCAGCAAAGCGATATTGAGTAGTCGTGGTAGTATTTCCGCAAGCGAAAAGAAAATAGCGAAGATGTAAAACAGCGTCAGAAATTCTGCTTGGTTCCAATAACGAAGCTTCGGCTCTTTGTGAGATTGAGCAGAAAAAAAGATATAGCCGAGAATGCCTAGGGTGATGATGACTGTCGGCCCGGTGTAAAAGGCATAGTATTTGATTACTCCCGTCAGGCTACCCCAGCCCGCAATATGGCCATCAATATTGATAAAGGTAAGCGGAAAGGAAAAATTAGTATGCCAGTCGGTGAACCTTTCACTAATTCGGATGAGCCAATTTTTTATGAAATTGAGCACTGGGAGAATGAGCGAGGCGTGAGAAAGAAGTAAAGCAAAAAAGAGAATAGAAGCAGCTTTATGAACACTGATCCATTTGATGAGTGGTGTGCGATACAGAGCGAGGGTGACGAAGAACCAGGGCAGAAAGAAGAAAACCGCCATTTCATGATAAAAATAAAAAAGTGATATAAATGCTCCTGAGAAAAAGTAAAAAAAAGTTTCACCCTTAAACCAGGCATAGAGGATAAAAAAAATGAAAAATACAATGCCGACGTTTATGACGGCTTGCGGGATAGGGAGCAAAGAATACAGGATGATTGAAGCGCTCGAGAGTGGAGTGAGGAGAATAACCAGTTGCGATATTTTTTTGGAAAAAAATCTTGCTACGAGCATTGTCGGAAAGAGGAAAAGAGGCAGGCTAATGAATGGTAGGACGTATTTGAAAAAAGCATAGAGATCAATACTCGCAATGGAATGGAAAAGATAGGTCAGAGATGAGAAGAGGGGGCGGTGCCCGTTGAGTGGGGGAAGCGTTCCATCCTCGAATCCTTGTTGCGCTTTCAGATACCAGTAATATGGATCGCTATCTGGTAGGAAATAATACTGTTTAACTATATACAGGGTGAGAGCAGTATATAACAGCGCCGCTATCCCGATGGCTGGCCATGAGAGATGATGAGGGGCTGTCTCGTCACGATGCAGCACGTCTAAAGAATATGGTGTAAGCAATATTACTACCACTGCTATGGCTAGGGCGTTCAACAGAGGAAGAGCGGGCGAAAGGAAGGGTGCTGCGCTGTATTCAAGCGTAACCAAGAGCGGGGATACTAAAATAGCAAGAATGGCGACGACGTTGATTCTTTCTAGAAGATCAAATTTTTGGTGGGTGACCCGTTCAAGTAGTGAGCCAACATTGACTCCAGTGAGGGGGAAGAGAATGAAAAGCGCTAGTAAGGAATGGAGGTAGCGAAAAAAAACAATTTCTTTAGTGATAGGTAAAACAACTACCGAGAGTGAGTAGACAGCAAAAAAAAATACGTTTATCCAAACAATTCTTCGGATGGGGAACATGGAGCTATTTGTTTTTAGAAATTGTCTGGTATCTGTCAATCGCGTCGGTACGGGTCTGGATGGTAACCTGTTGTTCCAATCGTTCGATGGCGGAGAGGAGTTTGAAGATCATCAGAAAGACCAGGATGAAGCCGGTTAAGATAACGGCATTGATGTTGCCTTCGATGCCGATCAGATTGGCCAGAAGATTGCTGAAGTTTGGGAAGAGAGCAATGGTGGCCATCCCACCCCACACCACCAGGCGGACGCCGAGTTTGAGGATGGTTTGATGATCTTTGCCCCGGAAGAAGTTGCTGATGCCTTGATAGAGCATTACCGAAGCGAGAATCACAATAACGATTTGATAGAGGTGAAGGTTGCTCAGATTCATAGCAGTGGAATTAGGATATAAGATGCCACACGATTTTGTAAAAAGTCTTCAGACCATTCCAGAAACCCTGTTTTTGTAACTTGCCCATCGAGTAATCGGTATAACGTACTTCGATTGGTACTTCTTGGTAGGAGAGTTGGTAGAGGTAGATTTCGTGGATGACTTCGCTATCGTACTCGTAGCGGTCAGTTTTGGTATTGATCAGTTCGGCTGCATGGCGAGAATAGGCGCGGAAGCCCGACTGACTATCGGAAACATAGAGCCCATAAAAGTACCAGGTGATAATGTTGCCAATTTTGTTGGCCAGGATTTTGTACCAAGGCATCCCTTTGGGATTTAGAAGACGAGTACCCAGTACCACATCGCAGTGTAGATCTTCGATTGGTCTGACCAATTTTTCGATATCCGCGGGATTATGCTGACCATCACCATCGAGCGTAACGATGATATCAGCGCCGCGAAGTTTGGCCACCTCGATACCGGTTTTGGTGGCTGCCCCCTTGCCGCGGTTGAGTTTGTGACGGAGAGCTATGACATTGGGCATCTCCTTAGCTTTGGTATAGGTTTGATCAGTGCTGCCATCATCTACTACAATAATATTGTGGTAGCCGGCTGCCTGAATCTCTCGCAGGACTGATTGAATGATTTTCTCTTCGTTGTAGGCTGGGATGACTATCCACATAGGCAAGTATGACAGAGTAAGCAGAAGACACCCTCTTGGTTAGTCCCCTCGGATGTAATATTTTCCAGTCCAGTGGTTGAGACGAATCTTGAGCAGGGCGAAGAACATATTGATGGAGTCACGCAGCGGATTGACGTTGGTATTACGAGGGTCTTTCAAGATAGTGACGGGCAGGACGGCAATCTTCAGATTAAAGCGCTTGGCTAAAAACAAAAGTTCAGCATCAAAAGCAAAACGTTTGATGGTAATTCGTTTGAAGAGTTTGAGCGCGACAGTGCGACGATAAAGTTTGAAACCACACTGGGTATCAGAAATTTCAAAATTTCCGAGGAGGAGTATTTGTAAGAGATGAAAGACTCGGCCCATAATGGTGCGGTACCAGGGAGCCTTTTCTTCAAAATCTGAACCGGAGATGAGTCGTGAAGCGATAGCCATATCAGTTATTTCTAATGCTTTCAGAAATTTTTCTAACTCCTCGATCGGGATAGTCAGGTCAGCATCCAAAAAGAGCACCGGGTCGTAGCGCGAAGCCAATACCCCAGTTTTGACCGCGAAACCTTTGCCATGATTTTTTTTGAGTGGGATGAGGACGATGGGCATGGTTGGGTTAGTATTTCCAAATCGCTCAACGTTTATCTTGGTATCATCCGGGCTACCGTCAGTCACCACGATGATTTCGAACTGTTCAAAACGTTCTTCCAGGTAGGTGTTGAGATGTTCGATATTTCGTTCAATCACGCTGGCCTCTTTGTAGCAAGGAACGACCACGGAAATTTGCTTGGGTTTCATAGAGACAACGAAAATTAAAAGTGTTACCAACTTCACTGGTTTACGACTCATTTTTTCTTTACTACTGGGAATTATATCAGGAAAGTGGTAAAATCTCCAAGGTAAGGGGAGATTTGGTGTTTTGGGTAATTTGTCTTATTATTTGGATATATGGAAGAATCAACATCCTATCTGTCAGTCGTGGTGCCACTTTATAATGAGGAGGGGAATGTTCGGGAGCTTCACCGCAAGATTTTCGAGGCGGTTCAAAAAATTGGGCGACCTTTTGAAATTATCTTTGTCGATGATGGATCCAAAGACAAGACGGTAGCGCAGGCGGTTGGCCTGACGCCTCTCAAGCTCATCGTGTTTCGTAAAAATTTCGGTCAGACAGCGGCTTTTGATGCTGGTTTCAAAGAAGCTAGGGGTGAAATTATCATCACTCTCGATGGCGATCTGCAGAACGACCCGGCTGATATCCCGCTTCTTTTGGAGAAAATGGCTGAAGGATTCGATGTGGTGTCTGGTTGGCGCTTCAAACGGCAGGATCCGTGGAGCAAGAAAATCCCTTCCCGTATTGCCAATTTCTTGCGCAAACTTCTCATTCATGACAATATCCACGATTCGGGCTGCAGTCTCAAGGCCTACAAACGTGCCTGTTTCGAGGACGTGGATTTGTTTGGTGAGATGCACCGCTTTATCCCGGCTATTTTACAGCTTGAGGGGTATAGCGTAGGCGAAGTGAAAGTATCACACCATCCGCGTATCCATGGCGTGACCAAATATAATTGGAAGCGTGGTTTCAAAGGCTTGGTGGATATGATATCTATTTGGTTTTGGCGCAAGTATTCCCATCGCCCGCTCCACCTGTTCGGAGCAAGTGGCTTTATCCTGTCATCAACCGGAGCGGCCATTCTTCTGTGGATGGCGATTGAAAAGTTCTTTTTCGGGGCTGCTCTGGCTGCGCGTTTGTGGCCGCTTATCGGCATTTTCTTTGTTTTGGTTGGGGTACAGCTTTTTATCTCTGGACTGTTGGCTGATATCGCGGTGCGAAGCTATTATCAGGTACGTCATCGCATGAATTATAGCGTGCGGGAAGTGCGGCAACAGTAGAAAGAATTTTTATCGTTAATCGTTTACGGCTATGAAAGTAACTTTCTTAGGGACGGGTTATGTTGGTTTGGTTTCAGGAGCCTGTATGGCAGAAATTGGTCATAATGTTATCTGCGCCGATATTGACAAGAAAAAGATCGCTATTCTAAAAAAAGGTGGCATCCCTATTTATGAAATAGGGTTGGAAGAGATCGTACGGCGGAACGTCAATGAAGGACGCCTCACCTTTACCACGGATCTGAAGAAAGCGATAGAGGAATCCGATGTGGTTTTTATGGCTGTCGGAACACCAGAAGACAAAGTGACAGGTCAGGCTGATCTGCAGTATGTTTTTGCGGTGGCGGAAACCTTCGGCAAGCACCTAAACGGCTTCAAGATTTTTGTCGACAAATCAACCGTGCCGGTTGGCACGGCAGAAAAAGTTGCAGAAATCATCAAGACAGCGAGCGAGGGTAAGTATCCGTTTGAAGTAGTGTCTAATCCGGAATTTTTGCGCGAAGGAGCTGCCGTCAAGGACTTTTTGAACCCCGATCGGGTGGTGGTGGGTGCCAAATCAGCTAAGGCTCGCAAACTGATGGAGCAGATTTATCGCCCACTGGCTCGTTCTGGCCGACCGATTATGTTTACTGATGTGCGGAGCGCCGAGATCATCAAATATGCGGCTAACGCCTTTTTGGCCATGAAAATCACCTTTATCAATGAAGTAGCCAGTTTTTGTGAGGTAGCAGGGGGGAATGTCAAAGAAGTGGCTAAGGGTCTAGGCTACGATAGTCGCATTGGCAGCCGCTTCCTCTACGCCGGTATCGGCTATGGTGGCTCGTGCTTCCCCAAAGACGTCAAGGCTTTTATCGAAAGCGGTCGTGAGTACAATTCCCATTTTCACATTATTGAGACAGTGAGCGAAGTGAACGAAACTCAGCGCATCAAGCCCTTTATCAAGCTTAAGGAAGTGTTCGGTGACAAACTCTCGGACAAGACCGTTGCCGTGTGGGGACTGGCTTTCAAGCCGCGCACCGATGATATCCGCGAGGCTCCAGGCATTGAAAATATCAAATTGTTTCTGGAGGAAGGTTGTAAGGTACGGGCTTTTGATCCGGTGGCGATGCCTAATACCGAAAAGGTTATGCAGCACAAAAATCTGAGCTATACTAAGAAGGCTCTGGACGCTGTTAAGGGCGCTGACATCTTGGTCATTGCCACTGAATGGGACGAGTTCCGTGTAGTAGACTACAAAGAGGTGAAGAAACTGATGAAGGGCCATACTATCTATGATGGACGCAACATCCTCGAGCGTTCCGAGGTAGAAGCTACTGGTTTCACCTATTATGCTATCGGCGTGTAGCTATGAAGATTCTTTTCCTTAATTACGAATATCCTCCATTGGGTGGTGGAGCAGCTAACGCTACAGCTCAGCTGCTACAAGAGTTTGCTCAGATGGAGGATGCAGAAGTACACCTTGTTACCTCAGCCACTGGCAGCACTCTGGAACATATCCATGTTGGTGGTGAGGTCTATGTCCATCGCTTGCCTATTGGCAAAAATCCCGAAAAGTTGCATTCACAATCAGCATTTGATCTCATCGTATATAGTGCCAAGGCATTTCTGTTTTCTTGGCGTTTGTTGCGGGATGCCAAAAAACCCTTCGACGGAACGTTGGCGTTTTTTGGTGTACCTTGTGGTTTTCTGGCCATGCTCCTCAAATGGCGTTTCCGTTTGCCGTATGTGGTAGCGCTTCGTGGTTCAGATGTTCCTGGTTACAGTATCAAATACACCTTTCTTTATGTCTTCATCCGACCATTGGTACGATTTATCTGGAGTCAGGCCACTACGGTTATTGCTAATAGTAAGGGGCTTCGTGTTTTGGCACTGAAGACAGCGCCAAAACAGACGATTGCTATTATTTCGAATGGTGTCGATACGAAACGTTTTTTCCCAGCACCCAAACAGCGTCCAGAGCATGAATTCATCATCACACCTGGGGCATCACGTGTGACCAGTCGCAAAGGTTTGCGATATCTCATTGAAGCGGTAGCACAGTTAGCACCACGCTTCCCAGAGCTTCGTCTCAAGATTCTCGGTGATAGCGATGGCAATGAGCGGGCACTCCTCGATGCGTTGGTGAAGGAACTCCGTGTTGAGGACAGAGTAGAATTTGTCGGACGTGTGGCGAGAGAAGGAACAACCCGGTATTATCAGGAAGCTTCACTTTTCGTGTTACCATCGTTCAATGAGGGGATGAGCAATGCATTGCTCGAAGCCTTGGCTTGCGGGCTACCAGTAATTATGACCCCGACTGGTGGGGCAGAAGAATTGATCGAAGAGGTAAAAAATGGTTTTGTTGTACCTTATCAGTCAAGCACTGCTATCGCCAATGCCCTGGAAATCTTTTTGACGGCGCCGGAGAAAGTTTCTAGCTTTGGAGCGGTTAGTCGCCAGATAGCAATGAAGAATAGTTGGCATACTGTGGCGCTTGATTTTCACAAAGTTCTCACTGAAAGTTTTCGAAAATAATTTTTGGAAACTCCTCGGAACTTTTTTCTGGTATACTGTCTTTATGCAAAAAAAACTTTCTTTGGTGCTGAAAATAGCCGTGACGATTGGACTGGTTTTTTGGTTGATTCGGCGGGTGGATTGGGGCGGAGTGGGCGCTATGCTTTCACACGTTTCTTGGTGGCTTTTTTTTCTGGCCTTGGGACTACAACTTGCGGGCAATGTTTTGTCAGCCAAAAAGTGGCAGGTTATTGCTCATTTCAAAGGATTGCCACTTTCTTTGAAGGAAGCTTTCTTCACTTACCTAACCGGTGGATTTATTAATAATTTTCTGCCCTCGACTATCGGCGGTGATGCCTACCGTGGACTATCCTTGGCTAAAAGCTCTGGGGCGCGGGCAGCAGCGTTGTCTACAGTAGTCTTTGATCGTTTCATCGGGCTGTGGACGACCGCGGTCTTGGCCGTGGTTTTCGGTGTTTTTTTGTGGCCGTACTTTTTTAGTAGTTTTCCACTTTTGGTGACCATGGCTGTTATTATCAGCTTTCTTCTGATTGATCTCATTATTACCTATCTCTATTGTCTCAGTTGGTTTCGTGCCTTTGTGGCGCGTATCCCTTTTCATACTGTGCGGCGCATTCTCGAAGAGGTTATTTTCTATACGCGCAAACACATCTGGCTGACCACCAGCTTGTGGTCGGGGCTCTTTGTTATGGTAGGAGTGGCGGCTTCCAACTTTGCTTTGTTTCACGCCCTGGGGAGCGCTATCGGGGTACTGCCCTTTTTGAGTATCATCTTTCTCGTCACTATCGTGTCGGCGGCACCTGTTTCGGTCAACAATATTGGTATCAAGGAATGGGCCTATGTCACTTTTTTTGCCCTCGTAGGGGTGAGTGCTGAGATGGCTGTGACGGTGGCACTTCTTTCACGTTTTCTCCAAATGTTTATCTCCTTCCTCGCTTTGCCTCAGTACTGGCGCACCCGGGAACAGGGGGAGTAGCGCCTACCGTTGTTTGTAAGCGTCTATGGCGCTCACGATCTTGACGAAATTATTAGGTCTATTGTCGAGATTGATTTTGAAATCGTAGTAGTTAGGAGAGTAGAGGCGATTGAGATCGACTAAGGAATGGATGGATCCAGCCATCTTGTTGGTGCGGGATTTGCGGCCGGTAGAGGTGATGAAATAATCGAAATGCCTGTCACGCCAATCTTTGGACGAGAGGCCGGTTGTGCAGGTGCCGATGAAGGTCTCGCACGCGGCACCTTTGTCTGACCAGATGGCTAGTCTTTCGGCATTGGGGAGTGAGTTCAGGTACTCTGCCGCTTCGAAACTACCATCACCCATATCTTTGAAGTTGAGGATGTTAGTGGGCGGGAGGAGCATTGAGGCATACGAGAAGAAGTGCGGCCGTACCTGATACAGACTGATCAAGGAAAAAATGATAGCGAGGATGGCTACCACGGGCATGGAGAGATATTTTTTGATGGCAGTCATCTGCAAGAGCTCTTGGGCACCGAGGGCGGCGATGATAGCGGCCAATGGGTAGAGTATGATCTGGTAGCGTACAGTGGCTCCGACGTGATTGACGGTGGAGGCCACGTAGTAGAGGAGAATAAAGAGGGAGAAGTAAAAGACGATAACGTGTTCGCGGTCGAGAGTGGCCTTCGCTCTGACGTTGTTCCACAAGGCGATGAGAAAGAAAAGAAAAACAACCGGTGTTAGACCGAAAATCAAAGCATAGAAATCAGCGAAAAAATTATCGGTGAAAATAGGGAGCGTGAGGATAGTGCCGGTACCAGCCTTGGGGGAAGAAAGCGTGCCCTCAAAATCAGACCAAGGCATACCGAGGTAGGTATTGAGGAAGACAAAGGCGATACAGGAGAGAACAAATAGAGCGGACCATCTGATGATCTGTTTTTCATACTGGGCGAGGAAGGCACTTGTTTTAGCGACTACTTTTCCTTTGAGAAGAAAAAAATCAAAAATAATGAAGAGGACAATGGCGGCAAAGAGCGGCCAAGTAGAGACAAAAGCTTTGCTCAAAAACGTGCCCTGTAGGAGCATTTTTGGGCTGACCCAGGTGGCTGGGTAGAAGACAAAAAAGACCACCATAGATGTGAGAACAACGATCAAGTAATGATAGAGGGCTGATTTGAGATAACGCAGAGGATGCCTCTCTACGCCGTGGTGAAAAATATATTCGAGGAAAATGAGAGCAAAGAGGAAGACATAGAGCACGTTTGCTACGTATTTGGTGAGGAGGGAAAGACCAAGGAAAACGCCGGCGGCGTAGAGATATTTTTTCTCGGTATTCTTCTGGAAAACCAGATAGGAAAGGAGTGAAAGAGGCAGAAAAACCCACAAGAGAGAATCAGGATTGACGATAAGAGAAATTCCGAGGAGGATAGGCGAAAGTCCGATGAAGGCGGTACTGAGGAGAGCCACTTCGTTGTTGAAAAGCTTGGAAAGTAGGAAGAAGAAGCCCAAAAGTGCCAAAAGGCACGTGAGAAAAATTGGCAGGCGTAACCAGAAGTTAGAATGTATAATAGCTGCTCTTTGTTCGGGCGTTTTTTGTTCGCCACGGATATGTTGGAAATCCATCGGGCTCACTTTCAAAAGGCCGGCACCGGAAATGATAGCCACCGTGATACCAGGCTTGTCGTTGACAGAGGTACTTTTCCATTTGTGGGTGGCGACGGCGGTCCAGAATTTGGTGATGCGGCCATAAAACCAGTACGGTTCATCGACTGCCGAATAGCGAGCCAAGCGGGGGAAGCCGAAAGCAAAGTTGGCAACCAAAACAACTGCCAATAGAAAAAACAAAACTGACTTTTTGAGATGAGGCATACATGAGGAAAAAACGGATTGATCGGAAGTTGAGCCAAGGTGGTTAGCCAAATGATAGCGTATTTTCGGCTATTTTCATAGCCAGAATTTCTTTTTCTTTATAGATAAATTGTGAGCGAGAAACGGCGGAAAAATAACCTTTTAATAAGCCATAAAGTAGGAAAAAAAGTTCTTTTGACTCTTCGATAAACGTGCTATAATTTTCGGTATACTACTTGATATCAATGACCATGCCTTTTCTAGAAAACTTGAAAAGAATCGCCCGTAATCCAACTTTTTGGATATTTTTGGTGATTTTCGTGGGTGGGATTTTTGTGCGCACCTATCATTTCAACGATTGGCTCTACTTCAAGATGGATCAATCACGAGATGCTTTTTTGGTAAGCGGTTCCATGCAGACTGGTCTCCTTGGTCTGCCACTACTTGGCCCACGGGTGGGCGCCATCCATTTGGCGCACGGACTTTTGCGGGTGGGGCCAATTTTCTATTACTTTCAGTATCTGGCCGGGATGTTGTTTCATTCCACTGAGGCTTATGTTTTCGCTTACCCAGATCTCTTTTTTTCCATCTTGACGATTCCGCTTTTGTTTTTCTTTGCGCGCCTGTACTTTTCACCCCGCCATAGTTTGATGATACTGGCGATGTATACTTTTTCTTTCCTTATTATTCAGTATTCCCGTTTTGCTTGGAATCCCAATTCACTGCAGTTTTTCGCTCTCTTGACGTTTTTTGGACTGATGAAATTTCTCAACGCTACGGAAGATAAACGTCAGCGTCTGTGGCTCGCTACCTGGGCTGTCGGTTTGGCGATCGGTTCGCAGCTCCATTTCTTTGGCTTTTTTAGTTTGATTGGTATTAGTGGTCTGATGATTCTGACACACTATGAGATGTGGCAGAAAGCATCGTGGCAGAGACTAGGGGAGAAAGCGACGTGGCACAAACTGTTTCTCTCGGCTGTTATCATGATAGCGGTCTTCGGCATATTCTACACACCCGTAGTCATAAGCGACGTGATGAAGCACGGCCAGAATTCCAAAAATTTCATCGAGGCTCTGAGTGCGAAACCATCGAGTCAGGCTTTTTCTGACAAATTGACGACCAATATCAGCGAAAGCTTGCATTACTATTGTCTCCTGACCACCTCGCGCTGTTACACGAGCGATGTGGCCAAGGAATGGCCGATGACTTCTGTCTTGACCGGTCTCTTGTTACTGGTTGGTGTAGCGCTCTCCTTCCGTGGCGTGCGTTTGGCTAAGACGGCGCTTGAGCGGGATTTTGCTATGCTCCTTTTGGTATGGTGTGTTGTCTTTTTTCTTCTTTCTATCCCATTTGCTTACCAGCTACGTCCTCGCTTTTACATCGTAGTCTTTCCTTTGCCCTTTCTTTTTATTGGCCTCTTGTGTCGGTATCTGGAAGAACATTTTGGGAAAAAGGCGTTGTTTGCTTCCCTGGCGATTACGGGATTGATTTTGTTCTACAATATAAGAGGGACCGCCGCTTGGTTCAAGGAGCAAGCACTGTCGCAGATGAAGTCTACTGCTGTCAGCCGTACCCTTATTCTCAAGGCCAAAGATGGTGTCACCTTGGGACAACTGAAAGGCGTGGCTGATTTCATGTATGCCCATCATACGCCGGGGAAGACGCTTTATTTTTATGTCAAACCTGAACACGAGAATCCCATTCGCTATATGCTTTCAATGAAGAATGACCCGGCCTTAACCTTTATGCCGATGAGCATCAATACTGATCCGCAGGCCGAGTACTTTGCTATTGTTCCTAGTTCTTCTGGTATGAGTCCAGCCGTCAAAAAATTTGGTAACATCTTTACCGTGGTTTCTTCCGAACAACACGGACAGATAGCGGTATATGAACTGAATGTTCTGGGTCGAGAGGTTTCGCCTGATTTTCGGTTGAATAAGAAAAATAGCAGATCAGATCGTCTGTTTTGGGAAGATGTTTTCGGTAGTGCTCTATCGGTGCCAGCGCAAAGTACCAATTTCGGAGACTAAGAAGAGGCGTTTTGTGAATATGTGGATAGGAGAAAATAAAATCCCCGCTGGCCAATAGGCTGCGGGGGATGTTTTCTCAACGCTGCGGACAACGCTACGAGCTATCCCATTTGGGGGTGGCGTTGCTCATGCACCGCGTCCAGTTGGCCACAGATCTGTTGGACGATGATCCCTTCCATCTGGTGGCGCACCAATCTTGGCAGGCTTCCCATCATGATGATGACCTGAGATAAAGCCGGATCGCCTTCCACCATTTTGGCTAGTTCATCGCGATAGGAGTCCGGTGCAGCCCACGTTTTCAACGGGACAGGATGAGTACGGTTGTGCACTTTCCACACTTCATGTTCCAGTATCTGGAAGTGATATACCCATTCAACGAGCAGTCGCATTTCGACTGCTTCGAAAACGGGAATGGCACTTAGCATGGTGAGTGGCTGGTGCTGTTCGAAAAAAGCACGAGCGGCTGCCGAGACATGGCCAATGCGATGAAGGACGTAGTCCTCACTTCCCCCTCCGGGCATTGCCTTGAGGAGTTTTCCTTGCAGTGCCCATTCCCGTTCTTGACGGTATAGCACGGGTTGTTTGAAAGACGCTTCGAGTAATGCTGTTTGAACAGTGAAAGCGTACTCCCAAAAGTTCAATGGGGAGAATCCGTTCATCGATAACCCCTGTTTTTCAAAAAAGAACCAACACACGCGAACTTGCTTCGTGGTGTCACCAATGAAAACATACTTTGAGTGTATACCCGAATGAAAGAAATTCCAAGTTTTTTGGTATTTTTGTCAAACGTACTATTTTTCTCGGGCGAAGAGTTTTTTGAAGGGTGCGATATCCTCCGTTCCCAATTCTTTGAAGAGGTAGAGTAGTACAAAATAAAGTCCAAAAAGTAGGCTGCCAGAGAAAATGGCGGTATAGGTGCCATGGGGCAGAATACGGCTGGTCAAGACGATAATAAGGGTGCTTACGAGGGAAACCATGACGATCCGCAAGGCGATGGTGACATGGAAGTGCCGTTTCGTGTAGATGAGAATGCCGATCATTAGGACGAAAGAAACGAGGGTGGTGGAGAGAGCAGCGCCGATTAACTGATAACGGGGGATGAGGAGGAAATTGAGAACAATCATACCCAAGAAGCCAAAAAGAGAAAGCTTCATGGGAATTTTGACTAAGCCTGCGCCGTTTAGGGCAAAGCTTAAGACATAGAAAACGGTGAGAAATCCAACACCCACGGTATAGATACCCATTGGTGCTGCTGCGTCTAAATATCTGGCACCATAGAAAATCTGTAGCGCCTGCGGGGCATAGCAGATGAGAAGCGTCACCATGGGGAAAAGGAGGAAGGTGAGGAGACGCAGGGATTTATTGACCAAACTTTCTGTTTCTTCCACATTGCGTTCAGCGGTGGTTTTGGAAATAGCGGGAAGAAGGATAATGGTGAGCGCATAGAAGAGGTAGTAGGGAATGCGTCCGACGGTCATGGCGGCGTTGTAAATGCCGGTTAAATAGTCACTGTGTAAAAGACTTTTTACGAAGTATAGATCTAAAGTAAGAATGAATTCGTAGAAGAGGAGAAAAAGCGTCAGTGGCCAGGCATATTGCAAGAGGGTTTTGCCAGAAAAAGCGATGCGTTCTTTCTTGGTCTGTCTGGTAGCAGGGAAATAGCGGTGGGTGATATACATATCAGCGGCTAATGCTATGGCGAAAACAAAGAGTGGAGCGGCGATGTAGCCAGCCACTGCTCCAGCGACGCCGAAATAATAGGCAAAAGTGATGATGAAGAAGATGCGACCGAGAGCACGTAGTGTTTTCAGAATGGCCTGTAGGCGAAAAAAGTGGAGGCCAGTGTAATAGTAAAAATAAAACGAAGCGGCGGCAAAGGCTGGGATAATGAGGGAAGAAATCTGGAAGAGTGGCGTGAGCGAGGCATCGTGAAGCGTCCAGGCTAAGAAAGGTGAAGCGAAATAAAAGATGACCGTGACCACGAGCATAAGAAATATTTGCATGCGGATAGCTTGGTGTTTGATACCGGCGATGCGCTCGGGGGCACTTTCAAAGATTTCGCTCAAGTATTTGGACATAGCGGTTGGGATGCCATTGCCAATCAAAATGATAATCATGGTCGTCATAGTGACAATCAGACTGAAACGGCCATAATCAGCCGGACCCAAAATGCGGCCGACAGAAGAATGAATGACATAGCCAGCCACGTTGAAGATGATTTCAGAAAGGGTTAGCCACACCAGTGCTTGGGAGAATTTTTTCATACCCGGTATGTTACGAAATTTTGTCCGTCCATTTCATTTTCTTTCGCCGTGTGACAGCGGTCACACTTGTGATGAGCGTGTCGGTAACAGTCGGGCGCAGGCAGGATGGTTTCGACTCGACAGCCCCCCTTGTTCGACGAAGCGAGTCAGAAGTGTTCGCTGGAACGAAAGGGTAAGAAAATGAAACGGATGAGAAAAATTATATTTTTATAAAACTGGTGATCTCTTGAAAAATCGCTCCTTGGTCACGGTCGGCGTTGATGATGATCATATGCCAGTCGGCAATTTTTTTCTGAAAGAGTATATTTTTGACACGTAAGTACTCGATTCCTTGTTCTGGCGCGTTTTCACGTGCCATCACCATTTCTGGATTGATACCGAAATAGAAGGCGACATCAGCGCGTGGGAGGAGTGGTTCCAGAAAGTACATACCAAATTTGACCAGCCTGGAGCTCGAGAGATAGGAAAGATTGATGAGCGAGTCGTAAAAGGAACGATCAGAGAGGAGATAATCGTAGTTTTCTTTTCTCAGGCGGTAGAGGAAGTAATAAAAGCGTATCATATCCCAAAAAAGAAATTTCTCACGCAGCAGCACTGAAAGTATAGAGGCTGTCACTGTCGCCCTCTCCTCACCGGGGACAAAGGATTTTTTCCCTCGACACAGACGGGCAATTTTATTGGCCAACGAAAATTCAACGGCGTGAAAATAGGCCACCGTTTTTCCTTTTCGTTCTAATTTTTTTTTGAGGAGATTGAGCTGAGTCGACTTGCCTGATCCATCAACTCCAGAAAAGGTAATAAATTTCACGGAATGAATGGTTAGTACATAATAATGGCGACTGGTTGCATTTTGACTACCGGCCTTACGGTGTTGTTTCTGACGACACTTTCGATGACGTCGGCTGCTTGTTTGTAGTGGGAAGAATCTTGCTCGATCACCTTGGAAGAACGACCGTTGTAGAGTTTCACACCCTTGGTCTCTAGCTTCTGATGCAACTCTTCTGTGCTCTTAGGCACGATGTCCTCGGTGGTTTTGGTCGCTTTGCCGGCGCCGTGGTTACAAGAATAAAAAGTTGAATCGTTGCCATCCTGGCCGACACACAGATAGGCTTCGGTACTCATCGAAGTGGGAATAAACGCTGGTTCGCCAGTTTCTTGAAAGAGTGGGTGATGTTTCATTTTGGTAGGGCCATAGGCTCGGGTGGTGCCATTGCGGTGAACCCACACCTGTTTGTCATAGTGTTCTTCTTGGGAAACCAGAATGTGGGGCATATCGTAGAGGAGATCGGCTTTTATCTCACGACCGAGAACTTTTTCTGCTGTTTGGATGAAGTTGTGAGTGATAGTAGCTCGGTTGGCGTGGGCGAAATTGGAACAGGCGTTGCGGGCGGCCATATAAAGCGTGCCATCCTCACCCGTACCTTCAAAGCGGATGAGCGGTTCTTCGCGACCAAAATCAGAAGCGCGAATTTTTTCGGCAATCTGAGCGATGGTTTTTTTGTAGGGCGTGAACCAGAGGAAACGCCCTAGGTTCATAAGGATGGCAGTCGAGAGGTGTTCGCGTTTTTTGGCGGTAAACATATACATCGTGTACTGACCCAAAATGCCCGAGCCACAGTGGACCATGAGGAGATACTGACCTTTACGGAGATTGAATTTCTTGGCCGTTTCTTCATCCATGATATCCGAGACCCTCATCAAATCGAGGAAGTGGTTGCCGGCGGCACCGATGATACCGGCGCGAAACTGGGCGAAAAACAAAAAGAGCGGTGGAATAATATTAAAAATACCACGACGAGTGGGGGGAGTAGTAAAAAAATTACCACGGTCAATACTGTTTTCGGCCTCGTTTTTGGTTTTGATACCGAGGTAAGCGATGAGCGGCCGGATTCCGAGGCGGCAGATATCAACGATGACGCGGAGCGGAAGGATAGTGCCGACATATTTTTTCGTCGGTACTGTGAGGGTGGCGGCTCGAAAGATCTGATCAATTTGCTTTGGGGTGGTGTTTGTGTCATCGAGGTCGAGTCGCACTATGCGCATTCCACAGGCCGGATCAGAGTCGTTTAGTTGCGGGAGAATATATTTCTCCGATGTGACGGTGGTACCCGTGGCGTTTTTGCGGCCAGGTTTGCTGTGCACATCGGCCAAGGCGGCGATATGATGGAAGATCTCTTTATTGGCCGCTACGCTCTCTAACTGTTCCATCGTGGATTGCTCCGGCATAAGTTTTTCGTCCACGTGAAAAACTACTGGAACTTTCATTTTGTCCGTTTGGAACTGATTCTTATGCGAAGAAATTTTGGTGAGATTATTTTCAAACATAATTATGAGGACAGGAGAGGAGAAGGAGAGAGATACTCCATTTTCTTTCTCCGGTTTCGGCGGTCACATTTACGATAAGTGATCCGGTAACGGTCGAGCGTGACCGATGGTCTCGAGTGGACAGCTCCCCGTTCGGTAAAACGAGTCGAAAATGTTCGCCGGAAACTAAGGGGAAGAAAAGGGAGTATCTTTCTTGTTCGATTCTATAATTATAATGATGTGTAGACTTCTTCGTATTGCTTGGCTGTATTTTTGAGATCGAAATGGTCTTTCGCAAAACGGCGGGCATTTTCGCCCAAACGAACCCGCTCTTCCTCATTGTCCTTCAGATAAGCCAAGGATTCAATGAGTTTGTCTCCTGAATCTTTAGGAATGGTAACACAAACAGCATCGTTTGCAAACTCTTTAAATTGCGGTAAATCGGAAAGAATAACTGGTTTGCCACAAGCATAGGCCTCGATAATGACGAGGGGAACATCGAACTTTCCCCTGAGGTTGGCGACGGGAAAAATGACCACGTCAGCGGTGTTATAGAGAGCGGCCATATCAGTGTGGGCATGGCTTTCTTGGAAAAGAATTTTGCTTTGAAGGTTATGTTTTTTAACGTGCGTACGCAGTTCTTCACGTTTTTTGTGATCGGCAGAATTTTTGATACGGCAAGCAAAGAGGAATCTCATTGGAGATTCGGGATGGGCGATAAAATATTTGATAAATGTTTCGGCTAACATATCAGTGGCGCCGAGACGGGTATATTCTCCTGGGTATATAATCAAAAAATCATCCCAAGTAAGGTTATGGGTACTTAAAATGGATTCCTCTTTGCCCCGTGGTTGATAGAGGTCAAGGTCGATACCCGGATAGATGCGGATGACGTTCGTGATCCCCATTCGCTCTAATTTTTGCTTAGTGAGATCGGTGTAGACGATGATGCGGTCAGCGAAGAGAAGTGAACGTAGCTCTTTTTCTGAATAGAGATCTTCGCGCAGGGTGGCGACGGTCTGAATCGTCTTCCCTTTGGTTGGGTAGGCGAGAAAGCGAATGATTGAGGTGTTGAGTTTGGTCGGAGTGAAAAGATAGTGAGTGATGTCGAAGCGGTTTTTTGCTTGGAAAAGATAGAGGAAAAATTTACCTTTGGCTGGTAGATCAAAAAAACGGCTCGAATAGATGGCTTCCTGATAAACGCTTGTTGGGAGCTCTCGCAGTCTTTCTCTGGTGGTGAGGAGGGTGAGTGCATGACCCCTTACTTCCTTACCGAGGAAATAGGCGAAGTTTTTGGAAGCTTCATCCCAAGGCAAAACGAGTGGTCTTGTGGCAAGAAGTACTTTCTTGGTCATATTCTTCTAGACTATGGATTTTTTACGGTAGAGAATAAAAACAATGAGGCTATTGATAGCGGTAAGATAAAGTGGAAAAGCGTAGGCTGAAAAATTCCAGCTCGTGATAGCAAAAAAACTGGTGGCGGTGCCGAAGGTGGCAGTTATGTAGGCTAGATTCGTTTCTGTTTCAGGATACTTCCAGGATTTAAGGATAGTTGGTATCGAAGCGAAAAAATCGCTGATTATAGCAAAGACAATGGCGATCCTCGGTTCTCCGGTTATTTGCCACAGGATCAGAGCGAGGACAGAGAAGCCCCCACAGATATAATCGGTTTTTTCTAATTTCCAATAAGCTTTGGGGTTGACGAAGGAAAGAACGAAAATAATGAGTGGAAAGAAGCCCATTGCGAAAACGGGGAGAGTCGCAAGGCGCACGCCAGTGGAAAAAGAGGCCGCCACAGCGATGAGGGGTGCTATTGCCCACATCAGCCAGGTTACCCGGTTTGGCTTCGTTTCACCTCGGAGAGTATCTTTGATATAAGCAAAAATACCTACGAGCTGAATACCGACTCCGACGAAGACGAGATACTGAAGCATAATAGTCTATTTACGGTATATTTCTTTTTTCTCTTTGCCTATATTGACGACGATGGAGGTTCGGAAACCAGGGGATGGGATGAGATCGGGGGTGATGGTTTTGGTTTCGCCGGGTGCGACCACCACCGAGCCACTGACTGAGACTATTTTATCTGGCGTGACGGTATAGCTTGCTTGGTAGGCGAAAGTGTTTTGCTTGGTATGGTTTTCGATATTGAATGCCAAGCTCGTCTCGTCTTGTGGGGCGGTAAAGGACAGCGTCCAAGTGTCGTTTAGGGTTTGTGGATCTAGGGCGGTTTCATTTTTCCAAAACAAAAACCAGCTGCTCGCAGAAAAAAGGAGGACAAAAATAATAATCAGTGATTTCTGCGATACGGAGAGCATAGGCTTTAGTGACGTTCAAAGATACCGATATCAGCGCTTTGGTAGATGCGCGAGAACCGTGGTGACTTTTCGAATTGGGTGGTGTCGAAGTGGGTACTGACGACCACCAGATTGGTACCAGTATCATCATAACATTTCTGTCCGCGAGTGGTATTGGGCACCGAGATCATAAGGAGAGTGCACTGTTCGCGTTCTGGGTTGTCTTCATACCGTTTGAAGTAGCCGCGCGAAAGCGGATAGGAATAATCACGCAGGAAGAAGAGCTTCATCCAGGAATCAGCCACGATGTAGTTATGATCTTTGAGGATGATGTCTGTCGGCTGGTTGTGTTCCTGGAGATAGGCGCTGGCGCGGAATGTCTCGAGGGCACTCGCGGCTTTACTTTCTGGTAGCAAGGTCTGGCTATTATCAAACGAGCCGCTACCGAAGGCAAAAGTTAGGCTACTAAAAAGCATGACAAAAAATAGTATGCCCGGGAGGAATAATCGTTTGCCATGTTCTTTGGCGAAAGCAAGATATGCGATCAGTGAAAAGGCCGCCAAGATACCGAGCGGGAAAGAGAGATAGGCGCCGATGCGATTGGAGGGGATATTGATGAAAAGCCACTCTGGATGGAGCGTCATGATCGAAAGTACGATACCCCAACCAAGGAGAAAAACGCTGGCGTAGCGTTTACGGGTAACAAGCAAGAACAATAGCATAAGGCCTGCTAGGCCGAAAGCGACGCGCGCCTCGCCGGAAGACGACGTGATTTGTAAAAAAGAGAGTCCAGTGCGGGTTGTTTTGGTGGGAGTACCTAAGGCCGTACCAACAGCATGGGTTTCGATATAGGTGGGCATGGCAACCAGGAAAAAGAAGAGACAAGTAAACAGGAGGACGAAAAGTGGTGCGGGTGCCAAGAAGAGTTTGCGCCATGAGCGAAACACAGTACCAAGAGTAGCGTGATGAAAAACAAGGTAGATTACAGCAGAAAAAATAAGTACCAGTAGGAGCACCAGGGTACTCAAATGATGAATATAGGCCAAGGTGAAGGTTAAAGAGAGAGCAAGAGCAAAAAGACTAGGACGTTTTTCTTTGAAAGCTCGATAATAGGCAAGAATGATGAGCGGGATAAAGAGGTTACCAAAAACGTTGCCGACCACGCCGCCAGAAACAAATTTTTCTTCGGGAGAAGCCAAGGTATAGAGTGGGCCGAAAAAAAGTAGCGCCCCTAAAGCGATGTTCTCCGGAGTAAAGAAATTATCCGAAAGGAAACGGTTTCTGATACTTGTGGCCAGGCGAAAAGTCAGAATAAAGAGGGTCAAGACGGAGAGGAGGTTGATAAGAGAGAGAAAAATAACCGGGAAGGCAGAAAAAAAATCGATGTGGGAAAAGATATTGATCGCCGCAAAGGGCAAGTGCTCACCGATGATGAAGTCAGCGATGGGCGTGGGTTCACTCGATAGTACGGCACGGCCGTCTCCATCTGAAATAATTTCCTGTTTGCCATAAAAGGGGAGCTTGCCCGTTTCGGCAATCAGCTTGGACCAGTACATATGATGCCCGAGGTCAGTGGCGGTTGGCACTACCGCATGGGAGAGATAGACGGTCTTGATGCCAAAGGTGAGAAGGAGTAGCAAAAGAAAAAGCTGCACTTGGCGTTTACTGAAATGAGGCGCGGTGTCCGCTGTATCAGAAGTATTTTCTGCTGAAAGGTTTTGGTGGAAGCGGTGCCAAACGTGTGAGCCGAGAGCGAGAAGAAAAACACTACCAGTAATTGCAAAAAAAAGCGCTGAGCGCGTAAATGGAACCCCTGCTTTACCGAGGATAATCATGAGGAAATCAAGCAGTCCAACACTGAGAGCAAAGGAGAAGAGAAAAACTTCAAAGGTATTGAAGAGTTTTTCTATCTTAAAAGCGTGTATGAGGGTGTAGCCCGGGACAAAAAACAACAGCCCGGTTGTCGTAAGAAAAAGAAAGGTGGTAAACAAAGAATGCATACTATCTTTTATTGACGGTTTTAAGTGTCGTGACGTAGCGCTCGGCGATGACGTTCCAATGGAAGTGCTCTCTGGTATAACGCGCGGCGCGCATACCGAGCGCAAGTCGCGTAGCATCGTTGGTCAAGAGACTACTTACAGCCTGGTAAAACTCATCGGCATTTTCTGATGTTACCAGTATACCATTTTCGTGGTCGGTGATAGCGTCAATGAGCCCTTCCAAGCGCGCGGCCACAACGGGTAATCCACAAACCGTTGCCTCAATGGCGGCGATGCCAAAGCCTTCCATATCACCCATGACGTGAATATTTGGTTGAATAAAGATATCAGCTGTATGGAGGAGCAGATTGCGTTCTTCATCAGTGACCCGGCCGAGCAGACGTACCTGAGGTGAAAGTCCAGTTTCCTCAAGCGCCATCCTTATGGCTGACTCTTGCGGTCCCGCACCGGCGAGAATATAGAGAGTATCTTTCGGCAATTGACCGAGCACGTTTCTGATAAACCATAAGGCGCCCTTGCGTTTCACCAGCCGACCAGTAGTCAAGAGAATCTTTCTATCTTTTAGCGAAGTGTTAAGTAAGTTAGCGAGATCAGTTCTTGAACCAGTAGATGAGAGCATGGTAGGGTCAATGCCGTTTGGAATGACGGTGATGTCTTCTTTGTTGAGTCCCTTTTCTGTTGCCCGTGCCCTCGTTTCTTGGCTCACGGCAATGAAGCCATCAAGTCGTGGAAGAAAAACACCGAGCCATAATTTTTGGTAGAAAGCGTTTGAGTAGGTGAGGTCTAAACCATGGACTACTGATACAACGATTTTTTTCGGATAAAAAAACTTCGCCAGATACCCGACTACTCCCAAAACCCCATCACCAAGTAAGAGAACATCGTAAGCGTGGAATGTACAAAGTACGCGCAGAAGAGCGTAAGGAAAAAAGATCGGCAGAGCTTTTTTCCCGGAGTGGTTGGCAAGGGTCTTGACCATGGCAAATTTCGGTAACCACACTGAAAGAGCGTGATTATGGTTTTCGATACCACCAGTGACCGGCGGGAAAGCCCGTGAGATGAAGAGGATTTTCATGAATCAAAAATCGAAATATGGCTTAATTTTACCCTTTTTGCATCCATTCGTCACTATTGACTCATAGTGTATTATATGCTATTATAAACAATCCGAACGAACCCCTACCCGCCACCCTCAATGAGGACACCTGCGTAGGGGGGCGACGGAATGAACGGAACGAACGACGACTAACTGATGATGATAGCATGTTTTCATTTGATTCAGCCTTTCGTTTCGACGGAATGTTGATGGAGTGCAAACTCTAGGCGTGCGCGCCGTAATGACATCTTGTTTTTTCCGCGCCGCTGACGCACTTTAACAAGCAATTTCGTGAAGCAATCCGATACTCACATCGGTAAGCTGGCATTCGCTTGCCATTCACACCCAAATCAATTCCGCGCACGCGGAACCTGCACGACTGTCATGAGTTGTGGTGAGCAGGTAAGCCCCCGAAAGGAGCCATCATGAAAATCAATTTTCATTTCAGGGCCAAGCCGCTAGCAGTAGCGGTCGCTGTTTACGAGCAGATCGTGCTCGGGCGTCACACGCCGTTTGGGACGCGGTATGCGCCCGATAGCGATGAGGGCATCGCGCTTGTCAGCGGCGCGTTGGTGCTGGTCGGCCAGAGGCAGTGTTGTGCCAGTAATGGTCTGACCGCCACTGAGCAGACGGAGAATGCCATTGGCTGGATTCACCCGTTAACGCAGTCGGGGCTGCGTGAAGTCTGGAACGCCATCATTGGGTGGGCAACGGGCCAGGAATTTGCTCCTTACAAATGGGAGCAAGAGGACGATATCTACCCCGTCAACGACGGTGTTCATGTCGAAGGCAAAAGCCTAAAGGTATGGGTGAACAACTCATGTATCTCAATGGTGAGCCTCGGACAGGAGCACTTCGAGTGCTTTGCCGAGGGCAACCGGCACTCATTCGGCGCCAACCACACCGGTAAGATCGGTGAAGCAGCGCTTGGGCTGGGAAGCCAGAATGAGTCAATCCATGAATTGACCGTGACCTCTCAGGCGGCTCAGCCCTGGGACAGGGAACTCGGGCGTCTGTTCCGACCCACCCGTGTGGCTGAGGTGCGGCATGTGCTCATGTCGGGTGATGACGCACTTCTCAATGGGATTCATTCCCCTACGGTGAAGCGGGCCTATCGTGCGCTGACGGCGGCACTGGAAGATCCAACTTCCAATCAGGAGCACCAGGCAGCCATGGTAAATATGCAAAGGCCGGCCATGGGCTGGTTCACACCGGTGCCTGAGTGATTCTGACTGTCTCACCAAGGTTTTCTCACTGAGCCTTGTCGGGAGACAAAATCAGTGAAACACAAAAGGGAGTTTGCCAATGGCGACTCCCTTTTTTCTTGTTTCTTTCTTTTAAATCTTAGTAGCTAGCATGCTACTTCTTGTATTGTTCTTTTTTGACTAGATACGTTAAATCCTCGGTCAGTTTGCGGTTGCTTTTGATCATATCGGCAATGAGAGCGAAGACCACAAACTGCAGACCAATCAAGAAGGTGACGGCAAAAAACAAGAGATAGTTACGATAGGGGGTGATTTTGAAATCTTGAAAATACAAAGCCAAAAATTGGATGAAGGCCAGGGCGGAGAGAATAAGGAGAAAAAATCCTGGTATACCGAAAAATTTCATCGGCCGGACATCGCGTACTGCCTTAATAATAATACGGCCGCTGTTTGAGACGAAGCTGTAGACACTCTTGACAATCTTTGATTTGCGATTGGCAAAATAGGTGACCTGAACCGGTACCCAGAGGAGGCGTAGGTTTTTACCGATGGCGTCGATGATGGTTTCCTGGGTGTAGGTGAAACCGGTTGGATTATTGAGGCGCAATAGCGTTTCACGGCTGTGGG
The DNA here is from genome assembly GCA_043743535.1 of Candidatus Moraniibacteriota bacterium. Lineage (GTDB taxonomy): Bacteria > Patescibacteriota > Minisyncoccia > Moranbacterales > UBA1568 > UBA1568. The sequence continues at coordinate 25,363 of JAYTWI010000014.1, forward strand.
CGCGAAAACCACAGGTCAGATCGTGTGTTTTGACATTCAAAAATGAGCCGACGAGCGAGGCTCCCAGACGGTTAAAAAAATCTTTGATCCAGGGGATGTTTTTGGCAGAATGTTGCGAAAAGCGGTCGCCAATCACCATATCTGCTTGATGGTGAAGGATAGGGTCGAGCAGTTTTTGAATTTCTTGAGGATCAAACTGGCCATCAGCGTCGATGTTAACCATGATATCGGCTCCGGCGCGTAAGGCGTTATCTGAGGCAGTGGCGAACATAACACCGAGTTTGCGGTTGATACCATGAGAAATAACGTGTTCAGCACCCGCGGCTCGTGCAGCTGCCGCTGTACCATCGGTTGAACCATCATCGATGACTTGGATCAACACTTCATCGATGCCGTTATACTCTCGTGGAATGCGTTTTATCGTTTCACTTATCTTCTCTCTTTCGTTGTAGGCGGGGATGTTGACTATGAGTCGCATAGTAGAAAAATAAAAATTTAAATATAGAGACGAGACGATTATTTTTTCTTAAACAATAGTTGCGGGTCAACACACTGGAAATTACATTTTTCTTTGGCTCCTTCGATTCCGGATTTGATCAAGTCATTACGACACTGATTGATACGTTCCTGACAAGCCACCTTGCGCCCCTCATAATAATTCCAGTTCACTTCGTAGCCGAAATGTTGCAATACCAAGTAGCCAACCACGGCTGCTCCGGCGAGCCAAATGATAAGTTTCAGCAGGGAAAAAATCATACGTTAGCGGCCAATGCCTTTATAAATGATACCGGCTTTGAGGAAAATATTCTTATCAAGGCAATTTTTTCCGTCTATAATCACTTTGATACTATGTTTTTTTAAGAGCGCTGGGGTGAGTGATTCTTTGAATTCTTTATGATCGGTGACGAGAACGAGAGCGTCTGATTTTTTGAGGAGCGCTTCGAGACTGGCGACGCTCGATTTCTTCTTTACATGCGGATCAAAAGTGTGGATTTTTGCCAGGTGTTTTTCCAAGTGCTTCATCACTTTGAAAGCAGGCGACTCACGGATGTCATCAATGTTGGCTTTATAGGAGAGGCCTAACACGCCTATTACTGTGCCGTTCATCGGCAGCTTCACTTGGTTGAGCGCATCTTGTAAAAGTTCAACCGCGTAGGCGGGCATGGCGTTGTTGATTTCTCGGGCGATTTTCAAGAACTTGTGATCGAAACCTGACTGTTTGGCTCGTTCAATCAGGTAGTAGGGATCAACTGGGATGCAGTGGCCGCCCACACCACAGGAGGGATAATGAGCCAAGAAGGAGAATGGTTTGGTGGCAGCGCCATCAATGACATCTTTGATATCGATGCCTAAGACATCAAAAGAGCGGGCGAGTTCGTTGACGAAGGCGATATTGATATCGCGGAAGGAATTTTCCACGATCTTGACAGCTTCGGCTGCACGAATAGACTTCATCTTGCGGATTTCACCGTCGATGATGGAGGTGTAGAAATCATAGGCGAGATTGAGACCAGTCTGGTCGAATGATCCGACAACACGTGGGATGTTGGTGACATTCCATTTCGGATCGCCGGGGTTAATACGCTCCGGACAGTGAGCCAAGTAGAGATCTTTACCGATAGTAAAACCAGCCGTTTCAAAGAGAGGTCTCACCACTTCTTCACTTACTCCTGGGTTTACGGTCGATTCTAAGACAACGAGTGCCCCTTTTTTAACTTGAGAAGCTATAAGTTCGCAGGCAGAAATGACGGGTTGCAGATCTGGATAAAATGAAGCATCCACTGGAGTGGGGACGCAGATCAGTAGCACATCAGCCGTTTTCAGCTTCTTTGGATCAGCGGTGGCTTCGAATGGAAAGCGGGTGAGGTTTTCTTCGAGGAAGGGATCCTCAATAGGACACCGCTTCTTGTTCAATAGGGAAATTTTTTCTTGGTTGGTATCAAAACCGATCACCCGGTAGCCACGCTCACTGGCTCTTACCGCCAAAGGGAGTCCGACATAGCCTAAGCCGATGACGGCGACAGTTTTTTTCACAGCTGGTAAGAGAGATGTCATGCAAGGAGTATTTACGGATATACTTGCTTTAGTATACGGAATAATTACCACTCTCGCAAGGAAAAAGGCCATAGAGTAGCTTTCTTTGTACTGCTCTAGACTTGAGTGAACACCCCTTTTTTCTTTGGGAAAATCTGTTACAATAGTGCTATGCGTATTGGTATCAATGCTTCATTTCTGCGAAAGCCTGGCACGGGCATCGGTCAGGTAACGGCTAATTTTTTGCATACTTTACGGGACGCCGCGGTAGTCGGGGTGGACGAATTTTTTCTCTATGGCGAACAATCATCTATTTTGGAAGGATATTCGAGCAATTTTCATTACAGACACTTCCTTCCCTTTTGGAAACGAGACGATAGCATTCGTAAAATACTGTGGGAGAAACAGGTGGCCCATGAAGCGAAGAAGGACGGTTGCACAATTTTTTTGAGTTTGTACCAGACGAGCACGGTGACGCCGAGCGGGATGAGACATGTCATGCTCGTTCATGATGTCATCCCCAGTCTTTTTTCAGAGTATCGGGGAAATAGTCTCAGGCGATGGCACTGGCGGCTCGTCCTTAGGGCTATGGAAAAGGCTAATTCACTTTTGGCTGTTTCGCAAGCGACCAAAAATGACATGGTAGCACTCGGAATGAGTGCTGTGAAGATTCAAGTTGCCTATCCTGACGCGGCTCTGCTTTTCAGCCAGGTGCCGTCCGCTGAAGAGAGTGCGCTGGTGATGGAGCGCTACCATCTCATCCCCGGCTATATCTACCACGGTGGTGGCCTGGAAGTGCGCAAAAATACAGGAGGATTACTTGCGGCTTATGCCAAGTTGCGGTCGAAAAGGGCGGTCAAATCATTTCTCCCGCCATTGGTTATTTCCGGCATGATTTTTCCTGAAAAGAATAAGCTGGCTACCCCCGTGCGCAGTATCGCCATGAAGCTTGGAATAGTGGATGAGGTGCGGTTACTTGATTTCGTGCCCCAGACGGATTTACCAGCCCTCTATCACAATGCTCTGTTTTTTGTATACCCCTCACACTATGAAGGCTTTGGCCTGCCAGTGCTCGAAGCCTTGCGGATGGGGACACCGGTGCTTTTGGCAGATAGTTCTTCCTTGCCTGAAGTGGCAGGTGACGCCGGTTTGTATATTGACGCTGAAAATACCGATTCAATTGCTTCCGGTATGGAGCGTTTGCTTACGGATCAGCTCCTTCGGCAATCACTCTCTGGCAAGGCAGTAGCACAGCAAGCTCGCTTCAGTTGGCGGGAATTCACTCAGGTGATGATGGCCACTCTAAAAAATGATTAAGTCTATGGAAATAGCTTTCCCTTTCAGTTTGCGCCTCAATAAAATCCTGCTGCTCACAGGGAATGTTTTGGCTGGAATTATATTGATTGTGCTTCAGAATGTCTCGGTGCTGCCGCTTTCTCTTGCTCACTTTCTATTCTTCTCTTTTGTGGGGTTTCTATGTGCGCTTTATCGTCCTGCTTGGGTATTCCTGTTATTTATCGGGATGCTACCGCTGGAAATCATTCATCTGGCTACGCCGCTTGCAGGATTGGATGTGCGACCCTATCAGTTTTTGGCTGTACTTTTGTATTTGGCTCTGACCATACGTTTCCTTACTGGACGGCTGCCTTTTAAATTATTTCGTCCTAATTGGTACGATGGTTTGCTCTTGTTTCTCTTGGGGGGGAGTTTTCTTGCACTCTTCAATGCACCAATTTTCGCGGTCACGTTGAAACAAACGCTGGTGGTGTGTTCTTTTGTGGGGTTGTATTTTCTGAGCCGTATCTTTTTTCGCACTTTAGCCGATGTGCGCCAGGGACTGCCGTTTTTCTTGGGGTCAAGTGTAGTAGTATTTGGTTACGCTTTATGGCAGAATACTCGGTCGTTACTCGGTGCACAAAGCTATACAGTGATGGCCGGTCGGCCGAATAGTACTTTTAACGAAGCAGACTGGTTGGGATTTTTTACCCTTGTTGTTTTGGCTCTCATCTGCGCACTGCTTTTGTTTTTGATTAAAAAAACCTGGACGCGCGCCTCCTTCCTCGGTTCAGCGCGAGCCCTGGTGGCTAGCGGGTCTTTCTGGGGACTCTTTGTTTTCCAATCTTTCACTTGGCTTACCCTGCTTTTGACGGTCAGTCGTAGTGCTTGGCTGGGATCGGCTGTCGTGTGCGTTTCTTCTTTTGGACTTTTCATTTTTTATCATGGTTGGGTTGAAAGAAAAGCACTTTTCCCAGCTGCGGTATTTTTTGCTTTCACTACGGCGACTACGTTTTTTATCGCTATTGTTGTTATTACGATTTTTCATTTGACCCCATTCCCACTATTTGATCGCGCGGCGAGTATTGGTGGACTGCAAAAAATTACCGTATCTTGTCGGGGCGATCTGGATTGGGTACTGCCCCCAAAAATTAGTACCGTGGATGAGTTGCCTGCCGGTTGTCGGTTTATCCACTTGGAAGAAATCACCGCCGAGCGGGCGCTTGGGAATGTGGTAGAGGAAATATATCGGGACGATCCAAATATTTCGGTACGGCAAGAAATCTACATCAAAACGTTGACTCTTATCCGTGAACATCCGGTATTGGGCATTGGCTGGGGGAGTGCCACTGTGTTTCTGGGAACGGATGAACGCGGCTCAGGGCTCAATGCCAGCAACATATTTTTGGAAGTATGGCTCTCGAGCGGCCTGCTTGGGCTGGTTGCTTTTCTTTCGCTGTTTGCGAGTATCGTTCTGGCAGCGTTCAAGGGATATGTCGTGCCAAACGAAGAAGGGGAGCGTATTTTTGCTCTTTTTCTTTTGTTAGCTTTTCTTGGAGCATTTGTCTTTAATATGTTCAACGCTGGGCTCCTCTTAGGATTCTTTTTTCTGCTCCTTGCCTTAGGGGTGCTCAATATCGAACGCGTCGATTTATTACCAAACGAAGCGAGTGCTGGTAAAATCAGTTAAATACCTGTTGTTTTTCAAGCAGGGAGAGACCATATGAAAAAAACCATTGCTATCGATATCCGACTTTTGGGTAAGCAGCGCACGGGTGATGAAAGAGTTTTCTTTAATCTTACCAAAGCGCTCTTGGCTCTCGACAGAGAGAATACCTATGTCTTACTGACCGATATCATCGAGCCGCAGAAAATCGCTGTTATACAAGGGGAGCTCGGGTGTGTTGGGCAAGAGAATGTCCGCTTTGTCTCACTCTGTGGGCGAAATCGTTTTGCTTGGAACCTGCTGACGTTGCCGTGGTTTCTTCTTCGCCATCCAATCGATATTTATCACACGCAGTATATTCTGCCGCTATGGATACCAGTACAAACGAAGGTGGTGACACACATCCATGACGTTTCCTTCGCTGCCTATCCGAATTTTATCGGGCTGGTTGATCGTTTGTTTTTGACCCTTCTCATCCCGAGAGCCTTACGCAAAGCAGCACTCGTCGTGGCACCCTCCCAATTTACGAAGGAGGAAATCATGCGCTTTTATGACATTTCTGCGGAAAAAATAGCTGTCATTCCCAATGCGTTGAGTGGCGCCTTCCTGGTAGCTTCGGATGATCGGCGAGAGCAGATTCGCGAGCACTACAAACTGCCAAAACAGTTTTTGTTGTACGTCGGGACATTCCAACCCCGCAAAAACATTCCCTTTCTCATTGATGCTTTTTCTTTATTGAAGGCACGTTTGCCAAGTTGTGCGCTCGTCTTGGTCGGCAATCGTCTTGCTCATCACGTGGATAGTCAGATTGAAACTGCCATTGCTCACTCAGCGTATAGGGCTGATATTTTTTTCCCGGGGTATGTAGAAGAACGTGACTTGCCGGGATTGGTAGGGAACGCGCAATTGTTCGTATCCCCGTCCTTGTACGAGGGTTTCGGTATCCCGCTTCTGGAAGCGATGAGCCAGAGTGTCCCAGTAGTGGCAGCCGACATCCCGTGTGCTCGCGAAATTGCCGGAGAAGCCGCAATCTATTTTGATCCACAGAACCTTGCTTCTTGCGCCGAAAAAATGTATACTTTTTCTACTAACCAAGAACAGCGAGCCGCTGCTATTGTCAAGGGAAAGACACGTCTTTCTCTTTATTCTTGGGAAAATAGTGCGACTCTTTTGCTTGAAAAGTATCGTGCGCTGTGGTAGAGAGTTAAATGTCAAATAATAATTATAATGACTGGATCAGAAAATCAAGGGAAAGTGAATAAAAGACGCGCCTTTCGAGTTGTGTTCTTTTTGGTGGTGCTCGTATGTATTGCAGGCGGAGTCTTTCTGTTTAAGACGGGCGCGATACTGAATAAGGTTACTGGTGGCCATGCCAATATTTTTGGCAGTTTGGTCAAATCTTTGCCTGGATCAGACAAGACTCTGAAGGGCGAAGAAGCTGGTCGGATTAACATACTTCTTTTGGGGATGCGTGGCGAAGGGATGGTTGGCGGCGGTCTCTTGGCCGATACCATCATGGTACTCTCGATTCATCCGAAAGTGGGCGAAGCAGACCAGAATAAAGCGTCACTTATTTCTGTGCCGCGCGATTTGTATGTTAAGGATCCGGGTCGCAATCAACAAAGTAAAATAAACGCTGTTTTTGCCTATGGCGAAGAGCGTTCTCATAATGGGGGTGGGATGGCAGATATGCGAGAAGTTGTCGGGGGAGTGACAGGACTGGATATCCCATACGCCATCACGATGAATTTTCAAGGCTTTAAAGATGTGGTAAACGCGGTGGGTGGAGTGACCGTCCACTTGGATCAACCATTTGAAGAGGGTATTCAGTTCCGCGGATTGGAACAACGCTGCGATGCACTGACATACACTATTTTTTCCGGTAATTACGAAGCCAAACAGATTAAGCGTAAGAGTGGTGCTTTTACCTATCAGCACTGGCCATTGTGCTTCGAAAAAAAGACAGCGGCCGCAGTGGCAGAACTGGAATGTGGTGGTGATTTCAAGCTGCCAGTTGGGGATAATGTACTCAATGGTGATAAAGCGTTGTGCTATGCGCGAGCTCGTTACACCTCGAGTGATTTCGAACGAGCCCGTCGTCAGCAAGAAATCATGAAGCTGGTCAAAGATAAGGCGCTGAGCCTTGGAACACTGACGGACTTTTCCAAAGTAAGTGCACTCCTCGATAGTTTGGGAAATAACGTTTCGACCAATATGGCAGTGTGGGAAATGCAGCGTTTGTTCGACCTGTACCAAAAGGCTGGAGCAAACAATGATATCAATCAGAAAGTGTTGGAGGCTAACGATGCTGGATTATTATACAATCCGCCGGAGACCAAAGAAACTGGCTACATCCTCTTGCCTATCGGTGACAACTACGATCGCATTCACGAATTGTTCAAAAACTCCCTCACCTACTAGTCTAGAGCGTGAACGGAGCTAATCAGCGTGTTTCGGTGTTTCTCTTTTTCTATGGAAAAAATAGAGCTGACAGTGGCGATCAATAGCTACCGCAATCCGGAGATTCTACGCCTCTGTCTGCGCTCCATCAAGAAGGAGCTAGCTGGTAGCACATTTCAGTATGAGGTGTTGGTGGCCGATAGCGCGACAGAGGAAGACACTGAAATCTTGATGCGGGAAGAATTCCCTGATATTTCATTTTTTCCCTTTGTGGATAATGTTGGCTTCAAAACACTGATCAATACTTCGCTTGCGAAAGCTCGCGGCGAATATATTTTTCTCATCAACAGTGACATCATATTGACAGCCGACGCTTTGCCAAAGATGATGGCCTACTTGAGGGCTCATCCGGCTGTTGGTATTCTCGGCCCTAAACAATTGAATTTCAATGGCGGTATTCAAGAAAGCTGTTTTCATTTCTATCGTCCGCAAACAATCCTCTATCGTCGTACCTGGCTAGGAAACCTGCCCTTCGGCAGAAAACATCTAAAATGGTTTACGATGGCTCTGTATGATCGTAAACATGCCAAAGAGGTAGACTGGCTAATGGGTTCAGCGCTTCTGGTGACGAGGGAAGCTAAAGATAAAGTTGGTCCGATGGATGATCGTTTTTTCATGTATATGGAGGATACGGATTGGTGTCGGCGCTTCTGGGAATGCGGCTTTGAAGTGGTCTATCTCCCTGAAGCCTCGGTCTATCACTATCACGGTAAGGGCAGTGCCAAGGGCGGATTCTTTGGTTCCCTTCTCTTTAATCGTCTGACTTGGTATCATATTGAGAGTGCCATCAAGTATTTTTGGAAGTATCGTCACAAGGCTCTACCCAGGATCGAGTAATTTATTTGAAAATATTTTTTGTATGCCAGAGAATTCTTTTCCAGAAACACCAAAAACTAGTTCGCTTGCAACCTATGAACGTGGACAGGTAGTGTTCAAAAAGGCATTTATTTTTTTCCTCGTGCTCTTTCTCTTGGGCGGATCATATTGGCTTGGTTATGAGCGAGGAAAAAATGTTTCCGCCTCTAGCACGGAAAGTATGCAGGCACTTTCGCCGGATGAGGCGATCATCCTCAACAAGAAATCGCAGGATACCACTATTGATTTTTCTCTATTTTGGAAAGTGTGGGAAATTCTGAAAGATAAATATGTTGACAAATCAAAACTTGATGCTCGTGAGCTCTTTTACGGTGCTATCAAGGGGATGCTTGCGGCCACTGGTGACCCCTACACGACATTTTTCAGCCCCAAGGAGAATCAGGCTTTTAATGAAGATATTTCCGGCACTTTTGAAGGTATTGGTGCCGAAATGGGCATCAAAGACGATATTTTGACAATTATTGCCCCTATCGAAGGCATGCCAGCAGAGAAGGCTGGACTTTTGGCTGGTGACAAGATTATAAAAATTGATGGCACCTTGTCATCCGGTCTTTCGCTTGAAGAAGCAGTGAGTAAAATTAGAGGACCAAAGGGAGGGACTGTTACGTTGACTATTTTCCGCTCAGGCGAGGAGGAAACGCGCGATATTTTGGTCAAACGTGATGTCATATTGGTGAAGAGCGTGCGATTCGAAATGAAGGCTGATAGCACCGCTTACATCCGGGTCAATCGTTTTGGTGATGATACGGAAAAAGAATTTCAAGATGCTGTGAAACAGGCAATTGAGAAGAAGCCGCAGCGCTTGATCATAGACCTGCGCAATAATCCAGGCGGTCTCTTGGAAACGGCCGTGGCGATGTCGAGTCTGATGCTGCCAGCGGGGAATGTAGTAGTCATTGAAGAAGACGGATCCGGTAGTCATAGGGAGATTAAGGCGCGCGGAGGAGATGTATTGAGTAAGGTACCGACTGCCATCCTGATCAACGAAGGAAGCGCTAGCGCCTCGGAAATCTTGGCTGGTGCGCTCAAAGACAATCGTGAAAACGTGACGTTGATTGGAAAGAAGTCATTTGGCAAAGGATCAGTCCAGGAACTTATCCCGGTCAGCAAGGATACTTCTGTCAAGATCACGGTGGCTCATTGGCTTACGCCATCGGGCAAACAGATTAACAAAGTAGGAATCACACCAGATACCGAAGTTAGTATTACGAGCGATGACCGAGACAATAAACGTGATCCACAATTAGACAAGGCACTGGAAATTTTGAAGAGCAAATAACTCATTGTAACAGAAACGGCTATGAGAGTATTTGAAGAGTTTAGAGAATTTGAGGATACTCCTCCTCACGAGACAGTCTCGCTAGAGGAGCAGGCGGCCGAGCGAGATGCACAAGAAATGTTTCAAATGAATGGCCTGCAGCTTTCTTGGGTGGAATATTTGTTGAGGAATTTATCTGATGAACAGATTGTTTCTCAAGCAGAAGAAATCGCAGACCACACCATTTCAAAGGAACTTCAGAAGCGAATCAGAGAGGGTAATCTCGATGTAAAAAAAGAAGCTATTATGGGCGAAATAATTGACCCGCAGGGCTCTCCCTTGGGAGGTCCTGAGCGTCAGTGGTTTCGGGTGGTCTTCCCTCATCATAGGGACGGAGCCATCGGCCCTGTCTATAAGCAAATTCTCAAGCTTTACAGTGAGAATCCCGAAGAAGCTGTACGACAATTAGATACATTATACCGTGCAAGTTTGCACTAATATTGACGTTAAACGCCAGTCTTTGTATCATGGATGATGCGTAAATGACTAATAAGAATAATACATCAATGCTTATGAAAAAAATATCCATTCGTCCTTTAGGGGAGAACGTTTTGGTGCAGCCGGAGAAAGCGGAGCACAAAACTGCTCAAGGTATTTATTTGCCCGATACGGCCAAGGAGGAACGTTCTCAGCTGGGAAAAGTAATCGCCGTTGGGGAAAGTGACAAGATTAAAGTAAAAGCCGGTGAGCGGGTCATTTTTCGTCTCTATGGTGGGGAAGAAGTGAAGATGGCTGGCGAGACTTATCTGGTAGCCAGCTACAAAGACATTTTGGCAGTGGTGAACTAATAATGCTTGATCAAACTGCGGTCGTCAAAACTTGTGAAAAACAATCACATTCCATGTGATTGTTTTTTTATCAGCATCCCTGCTTTTGCTATGGTTCGAGTGGTAGACCTGAAGTCGGCGTAAGATTATTGCTGCCACTTAAGGTGCGTGCCGAAAAAATGTTGAGGTCGGCCAGTCGCACGCCAGCTTGAAATGAGATGATATCAGTTTCTCCGTAGACTACGATGGTTCCTGCGTGCGGTACTTTTACTTCACTAATCCTTTTTTCCAACTGGTCGAGCGGAATGTGGAGCGCATGTTTGATATGCACTCTCGCAAAGTTCTGTTCAGATTGGACGTCGAGGATGACGATATTTGGATCATTTTTACCTAACAGTTTCACCAATTCTGAGGGTGACAGGTAGGTAATTTTTGATTGATCGACGAATGAATTTGGATCCCCCTCCGAGATAGTCTGGTTATTGTTCTTCTTCCAGGATTCAAAGCCTCCTTGTAAAAAGAAAGCAGGGAAAGATTTTTGCGCCAGTATATTTTTGGCGATTACTAAAGAGCGAGAGTCAGCCTGAGTATAGACGATGACCAACAGTTCGTCCTTCAGGGGAGAAAAGTTATTTAATGCCCCTTCTGATAAGTGAAGTGAATGCGGAATATGTTCGGCATCGAACGAAGCCTGGTCGCGGATATCGATGAATGTGATGTGTTCGCTGTTGATGATTTTTTGGCGGATTACTTCGGCAGTTATAGTATGTGCATCGTCTGGAGAAAGTTTCGTGGAAGCGTCACTTGGTGAGACGTCTATTCCCAAATTAGAGTCAGGTTGCTGATTTTTGAGAAGCAGCGGACGGAGCAAAAAATACCCCCCTACCAAGAGAATGAGGGCTCCACCAAAGAGCATGGCCCGGAAATCTTTTTCATCCGAAGAGAAATTTCTCTGCATAAAGGTGATCTGTTCAAGAAAGACTCTTCTAGAAGCTCTATTGTAAGAGAGTGCCTAATAGCGAGCCATTGCCGAGAAGAAAGTCTTTGATGGGAACCGGACTCTTGCCTTCCAGTTGTACTTCTTCGAGAAAAATGACGCCATTGCCAGTCTGCACTCCTACTTTTTCACCAATTTCGAATACCTCTCCCAAAGAATGCGCGTTTTGGGGAGGTTGTTTCTGAAAAGAGAGGCTGGTCAATTTCAGACGTAGCAAATTATCTTCTTTTTTCCACAGGGAAAAGATGCCTGGCCACGGCGTGAGAGCTCGATAGCGGTTATAAATGCTTTCAGCATCATCAGTCCAGCCGATGTGGCCGTCCTCTCGTTCAATGAGCTGGCATAGAGTGACTCCCGTACTATCCTGCTTTTTTGGCGATATCTCTCCACTGATGAAGAGGGGGATGGTTTCGAGCAAAAGGTCTTTACCGGCCGAGAACAGTTTCTCGCTTAACGTGGCGTTCGTATCATCGGGCGCGATAGATACGGCAATCTGAGCAAGGATGTCGCCCGTATCCATACCTTCATCCATTTTCATGATAGTCACTCCCGTTTTGGTTTCACCGGCGAGAATGGCATTTTGGATTGGTGAAGCCCCGCGCCATTTTGGCAGAAGGGAGGTATGAAAATTTATACAACCATAGCGTGGAATCTCGAGGATACTTTTTGGCAGAATCTTGCCATAAGCAGCTACCACAATAAGATCCGGCTTGAAGTCATGCAGCGCCTTAGCGGTATCCGCATCCATTTTTAATGGTTGGAGCAAAGGCAAATTATTTTCTGTGGCGACTTTTTTTACTTCGCTTTCCGTAAGCTCCTGCTTGCGACCGGCCTTCATATCGGCTTTCGTAACAACTCCAACGACTTGGTAACCAGTAGCGAGCAAGGATTCGAGCAGTATAGCTGATGAGAGCGGAGTACCCATAAAAACTAGCCGGATTTTTGGAGTTGAAGAAAGTACCATCGTTCGTTTTCCGAAAAGGGTGTTGGTGTCGGTCGCGTTTTGTACCGTTGGCACATTTTTAGGCCGAAGGAAATTGATCCAGGCTGACATACTTATTTGACGGTTAATATATTTTTCTTTTGTTGCTTTTGGAAACGATTGAGAATAAGAATGCCGTCCAAGTGATCAACCTCGTGTTGGATGACGATAGCCAAAAATCCCTTGGCTCGGATTTTTTTAGGTAATCCTTTTTCATTACAGTATTTGAGAGTGATTGCCTCGGAACGGATAACGGGGAAAAACTCACCTGGTAGGCTGAGGCAGCCTTCTTCAGATACTACTGTCTCTTGGGAATAGGAAGTAATCTCAGGGTTGATGAAATAATATTCCCGTTTTTTGACGACGGCTACTGCCAAACGAAGCGACAAACCAATCTGCGGCGCGGCCAATCCTACACCCCTTTCCTTATGCATAGTGGCTATCATTTTTGGCAGAAGCGATCGTATATCTGGCGACAACGGATCATCGACCAAGGCAGTTTTCTTGGTCAAGATATCAGTTGTTTCACCGGTGACAAGGGAGAGCATAGGCGAACAAATATTATCGGAGAGCGAGGGGATCGACATCGACGATGCCGTCTTTGCTTATCTGGCGTAAAAGGGTAATGAGTTTTTCGGAGAGCGGTTTATCGTTTGGGAGGCGCACAATGATGGTTTTTTCAAAAAGTAATTGGCGTTTGAGGAAGCGTGCTGTTTCAGAGGCATGTACTTTTCCTCTCGCCAGGAGGACCGTTTCCAGACGCTCACAAATGGCTAAAGTAGTTTTGGCTACAGCCGCCTCGGTCTTACCAGTGAGGATCACTGCTATGATGCGGGCGTAGGGGGGGTAGAAAAGAGCCTCACGTTCTGCGAGGAGGTGTAGAGAGAAAGTCGAGCCATCCATAGCCGTCACCCTTTGGAGAAAAGCGCTTTCTGGGTGAAAAGTCTGCACCACCACAGTACCATTTCCAACTTGGAGACGAGCGCGCGAGAGACTTTGGAAAAGCCTTTCATCAGCCTGAAAATCAGGGAAAAGGAGCAAGCTGTCTGCGTCAATCATAGCAACGAGACTGAGTTTCGGCAAGGGTGGATCCTTCAACACCATTTGTGTTCCCACAATGATATCGATACGCCCTGCCATACCTTCGGTGTACAGTACTTCTCCCGTGATAGTCTTTCCCAGAGTAGAACTATCAACTCGGGCGATAGCAGCATTCGGGAAAAGGCGGCGTAGTTCTTTTTCGATGCGTTCTGTGCCAAAGCCGATGTGTTTGAATGAGAGATGACCACAGCTTGGGCAGTTGGGGAAAAGGCTCGTTTTATAACTGCAGGAGAGACAACGAAAATAGCCTTCCTTGGTACTGGAAAGCGGACTGCCACAGGATGGGCAACGAAAGATTTCTTTGCAGCCTTCACACACAGAAAAAGCATTCATCCCTTGGCGGTTGATATAGAGCAGGGATTGTTCCTGACGTATGAGTCCTGTGCGCAGACGTTCAATAAGCTCGAGCGATAGTGGAGAGGTATTCTTACGATAGCGTTCGAGGCGGAGGTTGACAATCGTAAGTTTATTTTTCAGCGACGGATATTTGGTGAGAGTACCTAAGAGCGTGATGGTTTTCTCTTGCGCCGCCAAGAGGATTTCGATGCTCGGAGTGGGCGAGGTGAGGAGAAGTTTCCCGTGGTGAAGGGAAGCAAGCCACGTAGCTACCCGTTTACTATGATAGCGTGGGCTCATATCCCATTGTTTGTAACTTTCATCCTGTTCTTCCGTCATGATAACCACCCCCAGATTTTTGAAGGGCGTGAAGAGCGCTTGGCGCGTACCGATGATAATCGTTGCTTCCCCGCTCCTGACACGTTCCCAAGCAGAAAAATAGGCTCCGTGTGAGAGTTTGCTATGAAGGATAGCGAGAGCAGCAGGGAAAAAACCTCGGAACGTGTCTTCCAGACTCGGCAGCATCATGAGCTCGGGGACGATAATGAGAGTTTGTTTGCTGTTTGTTTGTAATTTCTTTCCCACTAGAGCAAAAAAATGTTTCGGATCAAGGAGGGTAGTGGTATCGAGGAAAAATGGCTGAAGATTTTTTTCACTCATGAATTGCGTCAAAATGGCTTTTTCAGTTTTATTCCCACTGAGAGATGCAATTGTATGTTGGTGTGATGTTTGTCCTTGGCTTCGTTCCTTGGTAATTTTCGGCAGGAAATGTTTGAGGGTTTTTCCGAGGGGCGTAAAATATTCTGTACTGATCATTTCAGCCAAGGCACGCTGTTCATCACTCAAAAATGATGGTGCAACGACCCGAGTAATAGCTTTCATCCAGGCGGAAGGATTCCCTGGCAAAAGCGCGCAAGTGTAGACTATGCCTAGGATATGCTGTTTGCCAAAAGAAATAGCCACCAGTGACCCGAGCGGCACCACATTGTCACTCACATAGCTAAAAAATGGAGACTTTTCGAGAGGGAGAATAATCACCGGAGCCACTTCCAAACGATAGAGAGAGGATTTTGTCATATAGAGCCATTCTAGCGCTTGAAGGATATTTATTCCAGCAGGAGGTTGATTCTTTGGCTCTTTTAAGCTACGCTTCAACTATGAATAAGACTCGTCGTCTCTTTGTTGGTTTGCCGCTCACGGAAGCTCTCCGCACTCGTTTGACGCGCGAAATGGCTGCTTTTCCCAAGGAAGCAGTTCTATTGACGGCGCCAGAAAATTTGCACGTTACCCTTTTCTTTCTTGGTTTTGTGCATGAGGAAGACGTGGTGGAAATGTGTGCACGGGTAGGGGAAGTGTGCGCCGATCGACTATCATTCGAACTCTCATTTACGGGGCTAAAGCTTTTGGAAAGTGAAGATAATCCCAAAATGATCTGGCTCGTTGGCGAGGGAAGTGAGGCGTTACGAACCCTGCGAGAAGATGTGGAAAAAGCATTTTCTTCTTTTGTGACGGAGAAAAAAGTTTACCGCCCACATATTACCCTGGCTAAGATAAAAAAACAGAAGTGGTTGGCTTTGCCTGAGACGCCTATTTTGAAAGAAAAATTACATATCATCGAACCCATTGACACGGTGGCAGTTTACGAAAGTCTCGCCATCGATGGCAAGCGTCGTTATATGGCTATCGATACCTTCTCCTTGCTCTAGAATTGCTATGGATGTTTTTGGCATACCACTTGATAATCTGAGTCGTCAGGATGTTCTCGGGCGGATAAAAAATTTCCTCATCGAGCCGTCATTTCACCGCATCGCGACGGTTAATCCGGAGTTTTTATTGTTGGCAGAAAAGAACCATGCTTTCAAACAAACACTTCTCCAGGCTGATCTACGGGTAGTGGATGGAGTCGGCGTTGTTTTGGTTGGATTGCTCCGAAGGAAAAAATTGACTCGCTTCCCCGGTGCTGATCTATTGGCAGAAATTCTCCGCATAGCTGAAGAGCAGCATTTGCTTGTCTATCTGGCTCTGCGGCAGGGAGGGCTTTCAACTTATCAGGAAACAAAGGTGGCTCTTCTCAAAAAATATCCCACCTTGATAGTCCATGGATCAGAAATCGAGGTGGGGGTAATGAAAAACTGGAACCTGACAATTAGAAACTCAGTTATCATTCTCTGTAATTTTGGGGCGCCAGAGCAGGAAATGTTTTTGTATGAAAAAAAGCACTGTTTCCCTGAAGCGCGCCTGGTCGTAGGGGTCGGTGGAAGCTTCGACTATCTAACAGGGGGGCTGCCCCGCGCGCCGAAAATATTGCGCGTTGTTGGTCTGGAATGGCTCTGGCGTTTCATTCTTCAGCCGAAACGTTTCAAGCGTATTTGGAATGCCACAATTGTCTTTTTGGTGAAAGCACTCTGTCAAAAATAGTATAGGAAATTATAGGAAATGAAGAGCGGCAGAAATCTTTTGATTCCTGCCACTTTTTTTATTGACCCCGTTGGAGGCCGGTCTAGGTCTTTGACACCCATCGGTTTGTTGCCGCCCAGAGGTTGGAAAAATCAACCTTGCAGATACGGGTTCGCGCGCGCCAGGAACTGATGATTTCTCCTTTGTAGGAAACAAAATCTGAGCGGTTTGGTAAGCTGGCAACGGTCTCAGGTGGTATTGGGTGATGCATGGTGTTCATTCCACCTTGCGCAACTTCAATGCGCATGTAACTCGGCTCTGTCCACTCGAGTTTGCCATCGCTGAACCTCGCATCCTGGATCGGAATCTGATCCAAACCAAAGCCGCATTTGGTGTACTCGACGCTGTAACCAACCGTCCCGTCGTTTCGCCCTTGGAAGTATTCTATGAATTTTGCTTCCCGCACGAATACCAGCCCGTTACTGGTGTTGAAGTCGTGCACGGCGACCATAGAGAGCCACAGAACTGTGGCGAGCAGGCCGAAGATGAGGAAGGTGACCGCGTTCGCGATTCGGTTGAACATCTTAATCTCCTGATAAAATGGCCAAAGTTGGCCGGTTGAAAGAACTTTTCAGTATTCAGGTACTGATTTAATATTATACACCTTTTAATAATAAAAGTCAATAGTGACGAAGGAGTGAAATAAAGCTATAATAAAGCCATATTTTGAATATCATTTCGTATGAATGAATCAGTGCGAACCCGTTTTGCCCCATCGCCCACCGGCGATCTTCACGTGGGGAGTCTTCGGACAGCTCTTTATAGTTACCTTTTTGCCAAAAAGGAGAGTGGTACATTTATTCTTCGTATCGAAGATACCGACCAAAAGCGCTTTGTGCCCGGGTCCGTAGAAAGCCTCATTCAAAATCTTCAAAAAATGGGGGTATCTTATACGGAAGGACCCTTTGAAAAGGCGAGCATTACTGTGACGAGTTCAGCATGCAGAGATTCGGAAATATATCCGGGGATTGTCGAAGTAGGGGAGTATGGACCGTATATTCAGTCTGAACGACGAGAACTGTATAAGAGGTATGTTGATGAATTAGTCTCGCAGAAGAAAGCCTATCGTTGCTTTTGCACGCCTGAGCGTTTGGAAGTAATGCGTACCGAGCAAGGGAAGAATAAACAAGCACCAAGGTATGATCGACACTGTCTTCATTTGACTGAAAGTGAGCTAGAAACAAATATCAATGTTGGACTGCCGCATGTCATTCGATTCTTGCTCCCAGAGAATCGAGAGATTGTCTATACTGACTTGGTACGAGGTGAAGTGAAGTTTCACACCAAAGACCTCGATGATCACGTCCTCATGAAATCCGATAGTTTCCCGACCTATCATCTGGCGGCCATCGTAGATGATCACCTTATGGGTATCACACATGTCCTACGTTCGGAAGAATGGTTGCCTTCAACGCCCAAGCATATCCTCCTCTATGAGGCGTTCGGATGGGATGTCCCTTTGATAGGCCACCTCTCGGTGATTTTGGCAAAGGATGGCAAGAAGAAACTTTCGAAACGAGATGGTGGCGTCTCGGTAGATTATTTTTTGTCGCAAGGATATCTGAAAGAAGCTCTGATAAATTTCATTGTGCTCTTGGGTTGGAACCCAGGCCAGGGAAATACACAAGAAATTTTCTCTCTCGAAGAGTTGGAAAAAATATTTTCGTTGTCCGGTCTTCATAAAGCCGGAGCGGTGTTTGATCTGAAAAAATTAGACTGGATGAACGGCGAATATATCAAAAAAATGCCGCTTGATGAACTCTATGGAAAGGTTGTAGCGGCTGGCCTGTATAAAAAAGAGTTAATTAAAAATGCCCCTGCTGAACAGCAATCGGAAAGTTATCTCATGCGTGTTTTGACCATCGAACGTGACCGTTTGGTGACCTTGATCGAAGTAGGGGAGCATAACCCATTTTTCTTTACAGAGGAACTCTCTTATGATGGAGCCCTCCTCAACTGGAAACAGAATACAGAAGAGATGACCAAAGAAGCACTCACCCGTTCCTATAAAATTCTTGCTGCCCTTTTGGAGAGCGAATGGGAAAAGCGCGAAGTGCTCGAAAAAATACTTTTGGAAGCGGCAGGGGAGAAGCGCGGGGATTTCTTATGGCCACTCCGGGTAGCATTGACGGGTGCCGAGCGTTCCCCTTCACCTTTTGACGTGGCTTGGGTTTTAGGCAAGGAAGTAAGTCTGAAGCGGTTGGAAAGTGCTTTGCAAAAGCTTTCGTAGCTAGATTTGCGGTGTGGTATACTGATAGGTACTATGCCTCAAAAAAATAGAAGTATTTTTTCACCCCTCCTCCTCCTATTCTTCTTAGGTGGCGCTGTTGTGGCGCCTGTTTTGGCGTCGAGTGATAGTATCACGAACCTGTCACAACAAAAAAGTGATCTTCAGGATCAGTACGACAATCTGACGGCTAAGATCAAGGCCTATAATCAGATTATTGATTTGAAACAGCGCCAGGGAGCGACTTTGAGTGATCAAATGATTGGATTGCAAGCACAGATCGATAAATTGCAGTTAGAAATTGATGACACTACTCAAAAGATTGCAACGCTCCAAGAACAAATTCATACCCTTTCTGTGCGCGTAGCCGAACAGAGCGTACTCATCGAACGGCAGAAGAAAATGCTTTCCGAGCTGATGCGTATCTACTATACCAACTATACTGGCGATGCTTTGCCACTCCTGTTTACGTCGACTGAGACGCTTCTCTATTTCAAAAATGAAGATTGGACAGCAGATGTCAGTAATAAGGTGGCAGAGTTACTTAGTTCGGTGAAGGCACTCCGTGATAGTTTGACAGTAGAGCAGGCAGAAGTGACTGCCAAGAAACAACAAGTCGAAGCTTTATCTCAAAACTTGGCTATTCGTAATCAAAGTTTGGTCGCAGCCAAAAAGGATAAAGCCGCACTCTTGATGAAGACACAGGCGGATGCCACTAAGTACGGTAATTTGGTGGACGATTTACAGAAACAGCGCGATGATATCGAACAGGAAATTCAAGACTTGGAAGCTGGTAAGTCCGGTGATATTTCCGGGATGCCGAGTGCTCTACACGGTCTACTCGCCTATCCAGTCAAAGAGGTTACTGTTTCTCAGGGGTACGGCAAAACGAGCTACTCCAAAAAAGCTTATAAATCCGGCATGCATAATGGCCTTGATTTCGCTGGTTCGTATGGGACAACCCTGTATGCTGCAGGAAGCGGTAAAGTCATCGGTACTGGTAATCTCGGCCGGTACGCCTATGGGAAATGGGTAGCCATTGATCACGGTAATGGGATGGTAACGCTCTATGGTCATATGAGCTCTATCTCAGTGAGTGAGGGAGACAAAGTAAGCAAAGGCGATAAGATTGGCAATATGGGGAGCACCGGATATTCAACTGGCAATCACGTACATTTCACGGTCTTCTCTAAAAATTCTTATGAAGTGGTGGAGTCATCAACGGTCAAGGGTCTGAAAATTCCTATCGGGGCTACAGTGAACCCAAGCATCTATCTACCATAAGTATGAAGAAAAGCAGTTACCCGATACGGACGCGCTTTGCTGGAGATATCGTGGCTGAGGTGTTATTTCCCACCAAACAAACCGGCAAAGTAGCGGTGATTGCAAATGGAGCACCATCGTCTCCGTGCAAGAAAGAGCGTCTTTTGTTTCTCGCTGACCGAGGATACGTAGTAGTATTTCCTCGCTACAGGGGAACGTGGGAGAGCACCGGATCATTTCTCGAACATTCTCCAGCGAAAGATATCCGCGACGTTATTTTGGAATTAACAAAGAAGAAAGCGATAACAGACGTCGCTACTGGTAAAGCATACCCTGTCAGGGTATTAGCTGTGCATCTCTTCGGAAACTCCTTTGGCGGTCCGGCGGTACTGCTCAATACGGATTTATCCATTGTCAAAAAAGTGATAGCAATTTCCCCTGTTCTTGATTGGAGTAAACTGGGGGAGGCTGAACCATTTGATTTTTTTGTTCAATTTTCTCAGGATGGTTTCGGGGGAGCCTATCGTTCGAAAAATAAAACTGATTGGTATAAATTGCGTGACACTGATTTTTATAACCCTATAGCCCATACCAAAACTAGGTAATTAGTGGTATTCGTAACCTCTCCAGGTTAGAATATCATTATGAATAAAGCAAGAAAGAACGTTTTTAGTTGTGAGGCCAACTTTTTGAGGG
>JAYTWI010000015.1:0-62307 GCA_043743535.1 Candidatus Moraniibacteriota bacterium
TTTGATAGCTTCTGTCATCTTTTCAATATCATTTGAAGAGATGGGTTTTTCAGTGAAGGAGATTTTTCCGGCGATGCCACACATAGGGGGAGTGGTTAATATTTCATATATCAGTAAGTAATAGCATTCTGAGGAACATCTTTTCCGATGATCAGAGCTTCCCTTGAGAAAAAATCGTTGTCTTGTAAACGGATATTTTTTGTTTTGGCGCCTGATATTGAGAAGCAGATGGCTTCCGCAGTTTCTCGACACAGCGCATGTTCGATACTGATGTTTTCACTGTTCTTCACAATAAATACCTCGCGTTTATCAATTGTTCCGTTGAAGTGGTCGAAAGTGATATTGGCAGCATTCGTGACAGTCGAGCCGTATGTGCCGCTTAAGGCGCTTTCTTGAAAAGAAATGTTGCTAATCGGACTGTTGGGTAGGCCATCGATATTGACGGAGTTTTTATTCTTGGTACCGGCAAGACCAGTAAAGTGGATGTTGTGAATGGTAGGAAAATGCGTTTTCAGATCGCCCGGATTTTCTTCGACACTAACGTTATCATACAGCATCGTGAGTTGGACAGCGTTGAATGATGTTCTGGTTACAGTGATATTTTGAAACCACATATTTTCGGCCAAACCAATTTCGTTGCTCAGTGTTTTGATACGGACACCATATTGGCTGCCGTTTGACTGGACGTCATAGGCGAATATATTACGGGCGCCACCAGCAATCTCACTGCCGATAGCGATAGCGCCGTGTCCGTTTTCTATCGCGGTGTGGCGGATGACGACATTTTCGGTCGGTCGATTGATACGTAAGCCGTCTTGTCCTTTGCCGGATTTGATGACGATAGCATCGTCGTTGGTTTCGAAATGGGAATTCTCGACAAGGATATTTTTTGATGAGTCGAGGTCGATGCCGTCGTTATTCTTACCGTTGGTAAGGACGCTTATATTTCGCACGATGATGTCGCTACTGTATACCGGGTGGATGGTCCAGAAGGGGCCGCTGCCGATAGAAAATCCTTCCAATAGGATGGCTGAACAATTAATGAGTTCAATGAAGGTGGGACGGAGCAGGTGGCTGGGATCACCGAAGACCCGTTCTTTGACGGGGGTATTTCTATCTCCCATATCATAGAGCGAGCGAGTGATGCGTGTATCATTGAGGTCTGTCCAGGCCTGACCCTGACCATTCAACATACCTTCGCCAGTGATAGCGATATTCTCGCTGTCCTTGGCATAAATGAGAGGGGAGTAACTGTAGTTCTCGATGCCTTCGTAGCGTGAAAAGACGACGGGGAGATAGTCAGTGAGATCGGTACTAAAAATAAGTGTAGAGCCCTTCTCCAGATGAAGATTGATGCCACTCTCGAGATGAATCGGACCTGTGAACCAGGTGCCAGCGGAAACGAGCACTATCCCGCCGCCTTGGGCAGCACAATCGCTTATGGCGTTACTGATAGCCACGGTGTTCTTTGTTTTGCCGTCGGCGATGGCTCCATAATCAGTGATGGCACATGTGCGATTGGGGAAGATTGGCTGGGCGATTTTTGGCATGGCGAACGGCGGCACGATGGTGGCTTCGTTCTGAAAAATGTCAATAAATATTTTTGGAAACCTGTCTTTTGTTTGTTTGGCCAAGAAATATTGGCGTATGGGAAAAAAGAGGAGGAGTAGTAGAACAACCGTACTTACCAGGATGAGATATTTTTTCATAAGAAAGTTTGTTGCTGGCTCATCGTGAGAACACTTTTTTCCACGTAAGCAGTTTGGAAATTTGTTCTGTTTGAAGGTAGGTTTCTTTCTGCAGAGGGTCTTGTCTAAGGGCGCTTATGGCTTGGGGGAATGGGGTGAGGTGGTAAACGATAAAAACACCAAACTGTTTTTTCTCTTCCACATCGAAGGAACGCATCAGATCACGCCGCCTTGGGTCACTATTGATAAGAAAGTAATTGCCCTCGGTATAGACGTGGTCGGCATCGAGAGCCCCTTGGTAAAAGACGCCCCTACGGTTTAGATGATACCAGAGAGCTGGTTCGATTTCCTGAAAGCTTTGGAGGTACACTGGATAGGTATTACCTTCCTTTTTGGAAAGAATGTAGTCGATGACCGCGAGTTGGTCGGTGATGTTGATGCGGTGGGTGTCGGGAAAGACATCGCCGGTAGGGATATGGTCAAAGGAATTTTCGGCGTGTTTTGTGAAAGAGTTTTTAATCAGGGAGAGATTGGAAAGTATGAGTGCGAGTATGATACTGGCAAATATAGCCAACCGCCACATGTTTTTCTCGTAGCGGAGTCGCTCGAGGAGCAAGCCACAGAAGATGATGGGGAGCGGACTAACAAGGAGGAAAAATCGTGGGTATACTCGATAACCGCTAATGAGCGAATAGAAGAAGAGGAATGACCAAGAGAACCACAGTGTTATCAGGATGAGGAAGTCGCGTTTTTCCGGATTCTTTTCTTTGCGGATATTCCACGCCAGCACCGCCACTCCTGAGAGAAGAAACAGCAACCCTGGCCAATACCAGGCGTTCCCATCGTCGGTCCACAGACTATGGGGGATGGTTTTACTGTCGATGATACCTTGGCCACTGATGATGAAAAAATAGGCGGCAGCGGTATGACGCACGTCCTCTATCAGGGTGCCACGGATATCAGGATTTTTTGGTTGGGACTTGGTCAGTTTTTCTTGAAAGAATTGGAAATTCTCGCCGCCCGTTTGCCATTCATTGATCAGGACTGGGGAGTAGAGAAACATAGAGAGACTGACTGCGAGAACCCAAGTTCGCCAAGAGAATCGTGGCCGCTTGATGAGGAGGAAGGAAATGGCAATCGCTGGTACGATGAAAAAGGCATTGAAATGGATTTGGGTGATAAGGGTGAGGAATGTCACAGCCGCTAGGAAAAAGCGTTCCCGGTGTTGTTCTCGAGGAGAGACACTACGCAAGAGGGCGTAGAAAGAAGCGATGATGAAGAAGGGTAAGACGTTTGGACTCCAGGAAAAACGTGAGAAGAGGACGATATAGGCGGAAACAGAAAAAAGGGCGAGAAGTGCTAGAGCTAGTGGTACCGTGAAGTATCTCCGACAGAAGAAATAGAAGAGAGGGTGAGCCAGAATAGAGAGAAGGGGAACAGCGGCGGCATGCCCGGCTGGTGTATTACCGAATAGTTTTGCACTGGCATATTCCAAATAGTAGAAAGCGGGGCCGAGACGGAGAGATCGCCCACCGCCAGCTGTGGGACCGAGCAGTGGGAGGTTTCCGATTCCTTGGTCGACAGCCTGTGAAATAATCTGGGTGTCATAGCTCTGATCGATTTCGAAATGGAGCCAATCGGCAAAATGGTAGGTGCGGAGAGCAAAGCCGACGAATATGATGCCAGTCAAAACAAAAACGACGCTGTAAGTGCGCGTTTTCTGCTTGAACCAGGGAAAGATGGTCGCTAAAGTCATAGTTCTCGTCACTTCAGTTGGTGGGGCAATGTGCTAAATTTAGCATATTTTTAGGGGAAATTCCAGCCTTCTAGAGGGAAATGAACTGGTGTTTTTGCCTTGTTTTCGGTAAAATATAGAATAGCCTGGGGAAAATGGTCAAGATGTGAGGTCTCATTTCCAAGGGCAAGAGAAAGTGATACTATAATCTATATTGATGATTGATTTTATTTCGAAACAGAGAGTACCTCTCATCCTGGTTGGAATTATCTTCCTCGGGGTATTTTTTCGTGTTTATCATTTCCATGACTGGTTGCAGTTCAGTCCTGATCAGG
Organism: Candidatus Moraniibacteriota bacterium; assembly: GCA_043743535.1. Lineage (GTDB taxonomy): Bacteria > Patescibacteriota > Minisyncoccia > Moranbacterales > UBA1568 > UBA1568. Next base: position 3,759 of record JAYTWI010000015.1, read on the forward strand.
CTCGTGACGCGACGCTTATCGAAAATGTTTTAGAGGGTACAGCACCGTTTCCACTCACCGGTCCACAGGCGGGTAATACTCTCTTTAACTTAGGACCACTCTACTATGAATGGCAGTATATTTCGGCGGCGCTCTTTGGGATGACACCGCAAGCGATGGCCTACCCGGATGTATTGTTTTCTCTTTTAGCTATCCCGCTCCTCTATGTATTCGTACGAAAGTATTTCTCGATTGGGATAGCGCTCGCCTTGACCGGTACGATGAGCGTTTCATTTTTTGCCATTACCTCCTCACGTTTTGCTTCCAATCCCAATGCTATTCCTTTCTTTCTCATGCTGTTTTTGCTTGGGCTGTTGGGGATGATGAAGGAAGAGAAACAACAGAAATTGCTTTGGCCGACACTGACTGGTATCGGGTTGGGAGTCGGTATCCAAGAGCACACACTGCTCCTTCTTAGTATGCCTGTGGTAGCGCTTGGCGTACTCGTGTGGCTGTGGAAGAAACAACGGCTGCCCTGGAAAAGTTTCTTCGTCGCGCTTTTCTTCGTCCTCATTTTGAATACGGGACAGCTTATCCATGAATGGCAAACGGGTGGTGGCAATATTCACGCACTTTTAAATGGAATCAGCCGTTCCGGTGGCGACACGGAGCTTATGAAAAATACTGGTCTGATCGCCTCGTGTCAGATCCAGGCCAATACCTATATTGTTTCTTCGCTAGAGGATATCCAAGATTGTGGGGGGATGTGGCAGGTGTTCCGGGATATCACGAGGAATAAGCATTTGCGTTCTGCTTTTCTCGAGAATGTCATGCCTCTCATGGGCGTCTTATTGAGCCTTCTTTTTTCTCTCGGTGGGTACGCTTTGTGGTGGCGGGCGCTCTGGCGGGAGAAAGAACCGGAAAAGCGTCACTTTCTGGCACTGCTCTTGGGGTATCAGCTCGTCTCCTTTGTCATTTTTATTCCGGTGGCCGGTGAAATGGCCGTACATTATTTCATCGTTCTTTTCTTTGTTCCATTTCTGATTTTGGGGTTGTGGCTAGAAGTGTTAGAGGAACGCTGGCGGGGGGCGGGGAAAGTTATTGGCGCCAGCATCGTCCTCTTACTCATCGCCGCCAATTTGACGACGGTGGCCAAGGCTGGGTTGGCTCTAGCTAGTGGCTTTGGAAGTGATGTTAATAACAGCATATTGGGAGAAATCGAACCGATGGCAGGGTATCTGATCGCAAAGGGTGACGCTGCTCCGGCTCCTATCTATCTCACCGGGAAAAAGATGTACCACAAACGCTTCTATAAGCCCCTTGGCTATTTGGTACGTCACCTTGGCCGCGAACTGATTTTGGCTGACGATAAAAATACAGTGCTCCCGAGCGGGACGCGGGTGTTTTATGTCGCCAAGACCCGGGATGAAACTTTCGAGGTCGGCGACCGATTCGAAGGCTACCATTTCGAGAGTATGCGAAAATTCGGAGCTGTAACTCTCTATGTTTTGAGACAATAGGGCTAGGGCGTATTCTTGAAGATGGATGAGTTCTAGAAAGTGAATTCAAGAAGCTGAATTTTTGTTACAAATTTTTTGTTGCCATTGACTAGTAGCACCATCTATGCTAGTGTAGCAGTGGCGTTGAGCCATGGTGGCTTGATCAAAACTGCACATTCCAACCCAACGAAAGAGAGGTGAACCATGCTCAAGGCCCTGTGTCTGGTACTCGCGATGTACGGCATCCCGACAGTGATTTTCTTCGCCATAGCGGAGCGCGCGGAGATGACCGGTCACACCGAACTCTCGCGTGCGACTGGGATCGGTGTGCAACACCCGGGCGACAACTACGCCGTCTTCCGGAAAGCCCGCCAGATCTACATTATCACTGGTCTCGCACCTGCGCGAATCATGGAGCGTGACGGCAAGCTCGTGCGAACGAATACTGTCATGCTCAAGATTCTGCCAGTGACGACTTACTCGCCCGCAACTCCGGCCGAGGAAGAGCTCTGGCGTCACCACTTCTCGTAACCAGCAGTAATGAAACTCCCCGCATCAAGCTGACGGGGTATCGTCAGGAGGCTACGCCACTAGAGAAGAGTCTTGAAAACCGAGGGTTTTCAAACTTTCCTCCAAGGCTTCCCGTGGCAAGCCACGAGGTATATGCTTCGCTAATCAACGGACTGAGCAGACCCACTACTTCCCGCTACGTCCTCGGACTTAGCGGGTTTCTTCTTTTTATTTTCGATTTTTTAGATAACGCATATTAGTTACACTACGGTGTATTTATGCTTACTATTTTTTGGCTTAGATGGGTTATGTACCATCCTACTCCAAAAAAGGGGCATTGGGTTTAGAATTCACCAAGAAAATCCTCTTCTTGACGCTGCCCTATGCATCAGTCACAATGGTCTGGTATGCTTCTGACAGACATCCCTAAACTGATTCTTGCTGAAAAATAGATACCTGATTCTTTATGAGCAATTTTTTTAAGGCAGTATCACGTTCTCTTTGGATCCTTCTCGCGATTATCGTCGTTGGTGTTTTCTTGCGCTCGTATCAGTTCCATGACCGGTTAGACCTGGGTTCTGATCAAATTAATGATGCGGTGCGGGTGGGTCAAGTAGTGGATGGGAAAGCGCCTTGGCCACTCCTCGGACCCGACATGAGCAAATCTGGGAGTGGTGGCCGGGAAAGTCGTTTTCGCCTCGGTCCTATGTACTATTACTTCGAAATCACTTCGGCTAAGATATTTGGCAACACGCCTGACGCCATGGCCTATCCTGATCTTTTTTTCTCGATTCTTTCTTTGCCACTTTTCTATTATTTTCTTCGGCAGTATTTTCGGCAGGGACTCTCACTCGCACTTTTGGCTTTGTATGCGACCTCTTTTTATATTTTGTGGTTTTCTCATTCAGCCTGGAATCCCAATTCTATCCCATTTTTCTCACTTCTGCTCTTACTCGCGCTGTTGGAATTTTTAGTCAGAAAAAAAGACGTTGCCTACGGCTGGGTGGTGGCCTTGGGGGTAGCACTCGGGGTAGGGGTGCAGCTCCATGCTATTTTGCTCATTCTTTTCCCGGTTGTTACTCTGTGTGTTTTTATTTTTACCACGTGGCACGAGCGGCGGGGTCTGTGGCTCAAATGGGCGGCGGTACTGCTTTTGGTGCTGCTTCTTAATTTCGGTCAAATCAAGAGCGAATGGCAAACCAATTTCAAAAATTCTAAGACGTTCTTTAGTTCGGTGACTGGTGCGAGCAAGACTGACACAGGGCAGTCACTCCTCCCCATAAAATTTTCCCAAGTGGTGGACTGCACGTTGGAGGCCAATGCCTATATCCTTTCCTCGGTTGGCGACAAAGACTGCAATTTTGCTTTGTCAGATATTTTTACTACCAACCTTCACAAGTGGGTCAAAAGTAACCTCACACAGCCAGCCTTTGTTCTCCAGTGGTTCTTCATAATACTCTTTTCTTTTTTTGGCTACGGGATGCTGTATCGCCTGGCCAAGAACGAAGCAGATGAACGGAAAAGATATTTTCTCCGCTTGATGAGTTTGTACCTCATCGTTTCATTGTTTGTTTTCTTGCCGGTGGTAAGTGGTGCTATGCGCTATTTTGTCCATCTTTTTTTCTTGCCACTTTTCTTTTGTGGGTTCTTTGTCGACTATCTGTCTCTCCGTTTTCCAGAGAAGTATCTTCGTCTTGTCGTACCGGCATGTATACTCATCGTGCTCATCAACCTCTATTCGCTGCAGGCTGTTATAAATGGCGTGCACGTTGAGGGGCGGATCGTTTTGGGAGAACTCGATCAGATGCTTGCCTATGTCTCAGAAGAGGCTCCTTTAGAGAAAGAGGTGTATATACTCGTCGAAAAGCGCTACATTCAAGATTACTACAAATCACTGGCCTACGTAGCAGGAAAAAAGGGGATTGTCTTTGTCAGAGCATTGAATTATACGCAGGTACCAGTAGGGAAACCAGTCTTTACTATGCAAATGAGCCCTGATGGTACTCCGGGGTCAGCAATAGATGGTCATAACGTGCGCTCGTATCGGGATTTTGATGTGCTGGCTATGTATAGCTTGGAAAATGGGCAATAGTTTCTAAAGTAAGGGAGTATGAAGACGTTACAAAACAGTCTTGCCAAAGTTCCACGCGCAATCTGGATTTTGCTCGCCATTGTGCTTTTGGGGAGCGTCTTACGTACGTATCACTTTCATGATTGGCTTCGTTTCAATAACGATCAGGCGCGGGATGCTCTACTGACGAGTGATATTTTGACTGGACAGGCACTTCCCTTACTCGGACCCAAAGCTGGTGGGACAGAATTCCGTCTTGGCCCAGCCTTTTACTATATTCAAGCCATTTCCGGGAAACTCTTCGGTAATTATCCTGACACCCTGGCCTATCCAGAGCTCTTTCTTTCGATCCTGACCATTCCACTTTTATTCTTTTTCTTGCGCCGTTATTTCAGTGAAAAAATTTCTTTATTTCTTTCTTTGATTGGAGCTATTTCGTATTTCGCCGTGCGTTATGGACGTTTTTCTTGGAACCCTAACGCCGAGCCTTTCTGGATTCTCCTCTTCTTGTTTTCTCTCCTCAAGGTTTTTGATAACAAAACGAAAGGGAGATATTTGTGGGCGGTCATTGGGGGAGTGGCATTTGGCGTCGCGGTACAGCTCCACACTTTGCTTTTGGTTACACTGCCGGTATACCTTTTGGTCATTTTTGGTTATGCAATATTTCGCAAGATGTCGCTCAAGAAATATTTTGCGATTATTGTCTTGACTGCCGCCATCCTCAATGTTCCGCAGTTGATTGATTTTTCCCAAACGGGCGGCAAAAATATCCAAGCGTTTTTTCAGGCCAACAAGGCCAAGCAAAGTCGCAATACCTCCGTGTTTGATTCTTTGGTCACTGTGACCGAATGTTCACTGCAGGCCGACATGCATATCGTTTCCGGTCTCGGTGACAATGATGTCTGTTCTTTCTTCCAAACCAATCAAAAGAGTATAAGCGAGCAAATGGGGGCGGTACTCACTCTCATTTTTGGTCTCTTCCTTGCGGGTGGTGGCGTTTTTTTGCTCGCCAGTCGACTTACGAGCGAAGAGGATGAAAACAGGCGCCGTTTCCTCATGTTTACGGCACTCTATGGATGCCTCTCTCTCTTGGTGCTCATACCGGTGGCTCGTGAGATTTCTATGCGCTTTTACCTCGGACTTTCTTTCATTCCATTTGTTTTCTTAGGATTGTGGTTTGCGTGGCTTTGCGAGCGCTCATGGAAAAGTAAGACCAGTGTACTCATATTTTCTGTAGCCGTTCTCTCGCTTTCTAATCTCCAGGCGATAGGTGATGATTTTACTTCTGTTTCGAGTGATGCCCGGGGTCTGACGTCTATCATGACTTTGGGCGATTTGGAGGGGTTGACAGTTGCTCTCGCCAAACACGCCGATGCTTCTCGACCTATAATGATTGATGGGAAGAACAATGTTCTTTTCCATCTCTATCGACCATTGGCCTATATTGCCTCTCGGCATCATCTGACACTGTCGCGCTATGATGATACGCTCGCCGCACTGCCTACCACCCAGATCTTTGTTGTTGTACTAACGAATGAGCACAGTGATTGGACAGGACAGGCGATATCTTTGGAAAAAGTAGGGCGCTACACGCTGATCGAAAAGCAGTAACCACTCTCTACTCGCTTCACTCGCTTAGCCGGCCCAATAATGAGTAACAAAAAGCATAATATCCAAAGCAAGGAAGAGGGTGGAGGCAAAAATCCAAGTCATCTGGGCGGTTTTGTTTGATATTGTAGCGAGCAAGATGAACATGGGAAACAGTACCAGACTGTAGCGACCGATACTCATAAGCGTTCCTGAAGTGAGAGCAGCGAGGACAGTGGCGGACATAAAAACAGCATAGAGCGGGGAGAGTGTGCGCCAGACAAGGACGATGACAGTGAGGATGAGCAGGGTGAAAGAGAGGTCGATGACAAAATTCATAATGGCCGGATGGCTGAAAAAGAGGAAGTGGTCAGGATTGAGTTTGAACGAACGACCCCAGGCGCTTTCCAATTTGAAAAACAAAAAAAGATCGTGAAATTTCCACGCACTGTAAGCAAAAAATGATACCATCGCCACAGCGGGGAGTGTGATGGGGAGGATCCTCCAGGTATAGAGGCTGCGAAAGCCGTATACTCGCCATGTTTCCCACAAGAGGGGAATAGCCAGAAAAACGCCGTTACTGTGGGCGAGCGCGGCGAAGAAAGCAAATACCCCCGCTAACCAAAACTGGCGTCTAAAAGTGTAGTAGAAACAAGCAAGGGTGAGAAAAAGAAATAGGGATTCGGTGTAGACGATATTGAAAAAGAAGGCCGTGGGGAAGACGAGCATGAAGATGATGGGGAGGAGCGGATCAATATCAGGATGGAATTCTCGTACCAGCCGATAAAAGTAGCTTACGGCGAGAAAAAGCGAGGCTATACTGATGAGCCAGCCGGCCAAGACAAAGTGGCCAAGGAGTATGGTGCCCGCGATTTTGATGAGTACCGGGTAGAGTGGAAAAAAAGCTACGTTGGAGAGAGTATTGTCTGTTTTGAGGTAGTAACCATGTTCCACAATGTCCAGGTACCAGTAGCTGTCCCAGCGATTATGCATATCGATAAAATCGAAGCTTTGAATGGGCGGGAAATTCCATTGGTGGATCCACGTGTAGGCCGTGTCCGAAGTGAGGTTGAAGCGGTTGAGCACCACAAAGCCAAAGACATTGACCACGATGAGCCACAAAAAAACGAGCAAAAGTACTTTTTTCATAAAATGTTGGGGCTATGGATGGATGATATTGGAATCTATTTGCTGAACCCATGAAACAATCACGTCAGCTAATTTCTGCTCAAAGCCGTCATATCCATGATTAGCATCTCCAAGAATATAAGTTTCAACCTTTGGGGAGTTTGGCAGAGCATTCTTTATCCGCCCCATTGTCTCGTCAATCGAAACCACCAAAGCATCATCTTTTTTCCCCATGATTACACAAGTCGGGATAGTTATCTTTGAGAGGAGTGAGAGCTCGTCAGCGGGATTATAAAAGTTAAATATTGCCACTGCCGAATCATCGCCGCCCAGACTGATGTATGTTTCTGCGGAGAGGGAGCATTCGTCCCACAGTTTAGAGTTTGGCAAAAGCATACCACCTTTCCCTTCGGCAACCATCTGTCTTGCTAGCTTCATATCTCGCTGAGAGTGTTTATCCATCCTTATGAGGCCAACCATATCGGCAGGTGAAAGAAAGATGACTGATGAGAGCCGCTCGTCATTTCCGTTTGCAGAATAATAGGCAACTTTTGGTGTGCCCAGGCTGTGGCCGGAAAGATGAATATTTGAAAAGCCCTTTGAACTCACGAAATCTATTGCGGCAGTGATATCGATCAAACTATCCTCGAATTTTTCATAAGCATTTCCTATTCTAACGATGGTTCTCTTTCCGTCAACAATCTTTGTCAAATCTTTCATCAACTCACATCCGCGATTATTAAACGTAAAAAAAGCGCTGCCATTTTTAGTGAGAGTTTCAGCAAGGGCATCAAGAAATGTATTCTCGTAAAAGTTACCTGCCATGCCATGAACATGAACGAGGATTCTATCGGTAGTATCATCTGGTTCGTAGAGAAGTCCGACGAGCTCGATCGAGTCCTTGGTAACAATTCTATGGAGTGAAGTTTTCATACATTTTTACATTTGAAAAAAATACTTACTGAGACTCTGATATTCAACTTTAGCTCACATCGGCGAGACTGATGATGTTGGAAACTTGGGAACTAATCTCCATTTGGATAAATAAGCTTAAATATATGACCCACTACTTTGGTATCCTCAGTAAATTCTTTATTTTTAGAAGCGAGCCAATCAGTGAAAACTTTCTTGTGTTCAGTCCGCCACTCTTCTAAAGAATTATTCTCTCCCTCTAGTAATGCGTATCCTTCATTAATTTCTTTAAAGGGGGCAGAAAATACCTGTGTATATTCAATGATACAAAAAGGCTCTTTGAAATAATCAAGAATGATCGCTTTGGAGCCTATGCTAGGGAGTAAATATTCTTCTTCCCATAATCCAGTAGTGGCCTTCTTTTTTCTAGTAAGAACGAGGCCTTTTAATTTTTCAGAGGTTTCTTTATCAACACCAAAGTCAAATACTTCGTAATTTTCTGAATCAGAACTATACTTCTTCCAAAATTCTCGTATATTTTCTTGCATAGTTTATCAGGTGAGATTTTAGGACGATGTTAGAAACTTTTTGGCTCAGGATAGCCTAAATTCAAATGAGAGGATCTTGACCTCAGTTTCGGGTCTTACCTTATCCCCATAGTATTGCTTGTAGCTAGTGTATAGTTCTTCTTCCGAAGCAAATTTCTCATGCCCATTCCAGTCAGATTCCTCAAGTGTTCCCAGTGTCTTTGAATACAAAGAGATTATTTTTCCTTTGCCGAAAGTTTCTTCAGTTTCTTTATTTATAAAAGTGAGTTCATCACCTTCTTGTAAATCTTTATCGTCAAATAATCTCCATGTAGATGTTTTTTCTCCAGAGAGTATTTTCTTAACAAGGTGAGGAGCGAACTTTAAGGATTTCATAAATTGTCTGTTGAGACTTTGGGACGAAGTGGGAATTTATTTATCTTGATATCTTCTCAATTTTTCAGCAAGAATTTTCAGTTGTTGGAAATCTGCCTTTAGCCCTCCTCCAGAACAAATCCAGCCTTCATAGGTTTCAAACCAGAATTCTTTCTCAGAAAGAAATTGCTGCCACCCTCCCTTTTTTAAATTTTCAGTACCATGCATAGGTACCAACTTGACGTGTGCATGATCGATGCCGGTTCCCTCCATTATCAACCCAACTCTTCCGACATCTTCGAAATGAGATTCGAGAACATGAGCTACTTTTTTAGAAGCAATGATAAATCGCTTCAAAATTTTATCAGGCATTTTCAAAACATCGCTGCCATAGTGTTCTTTTGGAATAACACAAGAGAACCCTTCAGTGTTGGGATCAATTGATAGAAATGCTATAAATTCTGCATCCTCCCAAAATATCCCGGGCGTTTCGAATCTCCCCGCCACTATTTCACAGAAAGGACATTGCTGATCACTAGTTTTTGCTTCGTAGATTGGCATATAATAAATTTGCTGATATTTCGGGAGACAGTGATGAGCGGATATTGCCCTGTTATTCTCTCAAAATTGCTCGAAAATGGGAAGAGTCTGGAATTGGTACTATGGAAGATAAGAAAGCTCGCTACGAGATGATTTCTCGTCTTCTATGGGTGTCTTTACCCCCCCCATTGACAGATGCCCTTATTTTGCTATAATACAAACATTCAGACGAAAAGGGATCCGAACGGCTTACTACCTAAGGAGCCCTTTTCTTTTTTTCTGGCTATTTTCTCGCAATTTTTTTCCGTACATTCGGAAGCTCCAAATAATCAAAGTATTCCGAGCCGAGTTTTTTATACAAGGAAGAAGCAAATTTCTTATTGGGGAAAAGAATCTTCAAGGATTTTGTTCGCTTTTTGCTGTGCCCATATAGAGGTTCTGTCCATCTATAAAAGCAACGTTTTTTGTTTCCGATGTCTGCATACAGGAGGGTGTTCAATCATTCTTAATCTAGACTGATTATATCACAAAAGCACCCGAGAAGGTGCTTTGAATTTCTGCTGAAGCTCTGGGACGAAGTTAGAACCTATCTCGTTACTGTTGAAGAAGGAACTCTCGCAATTCATTAACGGTATTCATCACTCCGACCAAGTGAGGATGTTTTTCGCGATTGAAAAATGAACTATCATGAACTCCCCACGTGACGGCTACAACCGGGATGCCAGCTGCTTCGGCTTCTTTCACATCGCCCAGCGCATCGGTAATAAACAGTGTATCACTTATGTCGACGCTATATTTTTCTTTGATAATTCTAAATTTTTCGACTTTACTTTTTGAAACCTCAGCAGTCGCTACCATATCAAACAGCGCCTGTATCCCGGCTCGTTTCAGTAACGGTAAGCAGTTGGCTTCAAAAGCATTTGTATTGAGTATGAGTATATGATCGCGTTTGTGTAATTCATTGAGTAGGCTTTCAATTCCTTCAAAGAGTGGAGTATGTTTCTTTTTCTCGGCATAGGCGAGACGGTGCTCATGTTCCTCTTCCTCTGACATCGCTTTTTTGAGCGAAGTGTGCTTTTGGAGTTCTTCATGGTAATTCCCACTATGGAGCTCTTTGTACATGACGCTGGTCATACCTGGGTAGCTTTCCATCGTTACTTTCTCAGCATACGGAATAGTGTCAAACAACACGCCATCCATATCAAATATTATTACCTTTGTGTCCATACTTTTTTAAGTTGAGGAGGAATGGAAATCGAACTGTCTGCTTTCTGTTCTCATTATACCGCCGACATCCAGAAAACAATTATATGAGTGAATCGACTATCTTATCAATTACTTCTTGCGGTGTCAGTGTGCTTGTCTCGATTATGGTGAACCCTGTGAAATCTTTCGAATGTAAAATATTGAAAACTTCCTCGAATCTTTTTTCATCAGTAGGATTGCCTTTTGCTTGATCTCTTCCTCGTACCCTTTCCAGCAGTGTATCGTAAGACGCTTTGAGAAAGAATTTATGAACATCGGCCTTCTTAGCGTTTGCTAAGTTATTCAAAATCGAGACTCGCTCTTCAGTCAGTCCGCAGTCAATAACGATACTCAGGCCTTTCTTCAAACCCGTAGTTGTTTTTTCGAGTATGATCTCGAATGCTCTTTGGTTGAGTTCGGATCGTGTTTTCTTTTGATCAGGCAGGACCCGTCTCTCTTCGTCTAAGCTTAAGAATACGGCATGAGGCAAATGCGCTGCAAGAAGATGTGAAACAGTACTTTTCCCCGCGCCCTTTGCTCCATCAAGAAGAATAATTTGCGTTGAATTCTTTACATCCATAATGTTGCTGAGGCTCTGGGACAATGTTAGAACGTTTTTTGTATAGCAAAGTTGCTTCGAGTAAAAAAGAACCGCTGGCTTCATTGAGCCAACAGGAATCCTGCTTGGTCAACTGGGGTAGAGGTCGTACACGCTTGTCAAGAAAGCTCGTACATTGATGTCACTCAGTCGGAGCGCTGTTGGCAGGATTGAGTATTTCGAAAGTCCGAAGTTTGGCATTGCTTCAACGAGCATGGGGGCTCCTGACTCATCGAGGTTGAAGCCAAAGACAACAGGCTTCCCTATTTGGAGTCGGCGGTACGTATCAGCTGCGAGAGAGGCAACCTGGTCGCCTAAACTCCTTGGCTCAAGCAACTGGTACTGCCAGTCTGTGATACCATACGACGATTCTGTTTTTGCTCGGAGAATGCGACGTATCGGAATCGTGATGAGTAGCGCCCCATCGCACTGGCTTGCGACGACGTATACATCGGCTCCGAGTTTCGCCACCTCTGTTTCGGCCTGTGTAGGTAACGAGAGCGTACGAATGAGATTTCTCTTTTCGTTGTTTAGAGCCGACAAGGGGAGTGGGAGCCCTTCCAAACGCCTAGAAATAGGAACCCTTCGGTTTTTGGGCGATTTGATCAACGGTGAGTACCTGAACAGGAAGTCCGTGTTCGCGCAGATCACTTGCGAACGCATAGGCGATCGCTTCATCATTGGACTCATCGGAATACACGATAACGAACGGGAGATTGTTCATGGGAACCCCTTGAAAAGTGCTGGGATAAGTATAGAGAACATTTGATTTTTTTGCAAATAAAAAAAGGCTTTATGAGGCCTTAAAATTCCTTAGCTGGGGAGGAAGGGATCGAACCTTCGCATAGCGGAGTCAAAGTCCGCTGCCTTACCGCTTGGCTACTCCCCAATAAATATTTGAGTCTATATTTGCTACATTCCTAATCCTTGAACAATACCGAGATTCCATCCTTTGATCTTTCTGTTGAGATCTGTGCTGTTGCGTACCTCGATTCTGAGAAGTCCGTAGTAGTTGTCTTGAGTATTTTTTCGAGTCGTCTTAGGATTTCCTTTTTTGAAGTAAACTTTTTCAATAGGAGTGTTGAGTAGTTCTCCCCAAAAGTTCTTAGCCCGCTCTACGTTTCCTGTAGTATGGATATAAATACTATAGATAATACCATTTTGATCTCTGTCACAAAACTCTTTTACCCACTTATCAAAAATAAGAATCATTTTCGGATCAGAATTATTGAAAGAAACTTTTTGTGATACGTGAGTGGGTTTTTGCTTGGTGCCTTCTGCCCAGTAAAGAGCTGCCCCAATGAGCCAGAATTCTCTTTTGTTAATTTTTCCTACTTCTAGCCTCGCTGCTTTGATTATTGCCGTCTCCCGAATGACTCTAATGTGGCGACAGGCCTGCTGTGCCTTTTGTTGGGCAATTCTTCGTTTTTCTGTCAGTCGTTGTTTTTGCGCTTTAGCCAAGCCGACATTTTTGAGCCAAACTGACAGGGTCGATTTTGCTACAGACACTTCTCGAAGGATTTCATTGTAGGAAAGACCTTGCTTGCGTAGGCTGATCGCTTTTGCTTTTTCTTCTATTTTGATTACCATACAAACTGAGGATAACAGCTACAGCTAGTATAACTCTAGTTCGTATATTGTCAAAGAAATCGGCTATCCCTCTGGTACTACTCTGCCGCCGAGCATTTCTAGCGCTTGATTCATCAATGGATTTTCTATGAAGCTATCTTTTGGCTCAGACAAGTCACTCTTTGCCTCTTCCAAGACGATGGAGAGTTTCATTTTTTGCCCTAGGATACTATCAAAGGCAGTAGACAGTGTCAATCGATTGGCGTTTTCATCCAGGCGTTCTTTGTGAAATGGATACTTGACGGCGATCACGAGCGTGTGGCCGTGTGTTTCGAGTGGCCGAGCCGTGGAGAGGGCAAGGGTGAGAGAAGCATTCAATCGTTTGGCGGTATCGAGAATAGTAGCCCAATGAGCGCGGACTGTTTCGATATCGACGATGGCTACTTCTGGTTTCGTAGTTTGGGTAGCGATGGCATGCGCCTCTCGGGGCTTTTCTATTCGTATGGCTTTTTGCTTACTGCTCACTTCTTTTGTTTCTGGTGTTTTGGTATCAGATTTTTTTTCGTATGCGGTGGGTGTTTGGGGTACTGGCGAGGAAGGGGCGGGTGGTGTATTGGGGTTCCTCTCTGTGTGCTGCGTGGCGGAGGATTTGTCTGATAATATTTTGACGATGGCAATTTCTAGTGGCAGTTCGGCGATGACAGCGGTCTTGCTATTTATCTGGGCCACCTGAAAATATTCGAGCATCGAAACAATTTGCGCCGGTGTAAATATGCGCGCGAGCTCACTCAGTGTCGCCTTTTGTTCATCGGTGATATCGAGGAGGGCGAGACCATTTGTGTTATCGGCGCTGACCAAGAGCAGGTCGCGGAGATAGTGGAGGAGGACTCCAGAAAAAAGTGAGAGGTCGGCTCCGTCTTTTGAAAGGGTGCGGACAAAAGAGAGGCTGCCATAGAGGTCACTCGTACCGACTAAGCGTAGGAGTGTCACCACAGTAGCCTTTTTGGTGGTACCCAGAATTTCGATAACTACCTCTTCGGTGATGGGTGATACCTCGAGCGAGGCAATCTGCATGAGGAGTGACTCGGCATCGCGCATGCCCCCCTCGGCCGAGAGAGCGATCATCTCCAAAGCGGCTGCATCAATTTTCAATTTTTCTGCCTTGGCGATTTTGGCTAATTTTTCGGTGATGCTTTTGACTGGAAAACGGGAAAGGTCGAAACGCTGACAGCGTGAAATGATGGTGTCGGGTACTTTGTGAAGTGCTGTGGTGGCCAGAATGAAGATCACGTGAGCCGGCGGCTCTTCGAGCGTCTTTAGGAGCGCATTGAAAGCACCGATAGAGAGCATATGCACTTCGTCGATGATGTAAATCTTGTGCGAACCGAGAGTGGGTGGCAGAGCTATGGTCTCGCGCAGTTCGCGGATATTATCCACTCCGGTATGGGAGGCGGCATCGATTTCGATGACGTCGAAACTTCGTCCTTCGGCCATGAGTAGGCAATGTGCACACTCATGGCACGGCTCGGCTCCTTTCCGGTTGGAACAGTTGATGGCTTTGGCGAAGAGGCGCGCCAGTGTGGTTTTGCCGGTACCGCGTGGCCCGGTGAAGAGGTACGCTTGACCGACCCGCCCAAGGCGGAGCGCGTTGGTCAGGGTCCTCACAACGTGTTTCTGACCGACCACCTCGGCGAAAGTTTGTGGGCGGTATTTGCGGTAGAAAGTGGTCGAGGGCATAGGGAGAATACTTGGAATTTGATAATTGAAAATTCTCTGCTTCTGTAGTATACCTTTTTTAGAGCAAGAAAAAAAGCCTCGCAAGGAGGCTCTTTTGAATATTTTTCGTAACTTTTTATTACCGAGCGAGTGCTGGTAAAATCAGGTGGATACCTGTTACTCTGGTTTCTTGAAGACGATGAATTTGTAGCCGATGAAGTTCCAGGCTAGACCAGCGAAGCTACCTCCGACGGCACCGATGAGACCCCATTGACTGGTCGAGAGACTGTTTAGACTATGGAAGGCGCTGAAAACAAACGAAGCGATAACCACGTTAACGATAAAACCGACGACACTGACCAGGAAGAATTCCAAGAATTCTGCTCCAACTTTCTTGTTGGCCGAGGCTTCAAATGTCCAATTTTTGTTCCACAGGTAGCTGTTGATGTTGGCTACAATAAAAGAACAGCCTTTGTACAGGGAATAGTAGGTGACAGTGAACGCCAAGAGGCTAAACCAGGCGTCTTCGGGGGCAATGGGGGCTGCGCTCTCCGCAGCAAAGGCAGATAAGAAAGCGAGGACTCCCAGGTCGACTAGCATATTCATCACGCCGATGACAGCAAATTTTGAGAGCTGCCAGACAAAGGAAAGTTTGCGATTGATAAAGGAAGCCACTACCAGACCGAGTGGTGTCAAGACGACAAAGAGGGGGACGATAATGATGGCGAAAGAATCATAGAGACTTGGCTTGGCAGTTTTGAGAACCGGGAGAATGAGTAGCCCGATGATCAATCCAGCCACGATTCCGAAAATATAGTCCCGGCGTGTGCCACTCACGGGGGAGGCTGTTGTCGTCTGCATGTCCATAGTATGAATATTACCGTAAAATGATGACTTCCGTTACGTGGAAGTCTATCACAACATTCTTAGGTGGTTTACGTATGAATTACTGTTGTTTGTTGATTTCCTTTTCAATTTCTTCCATATCACGCACCCAAGCATCAAGCGGGGAGAGCGTGCCAGAAGATTTCTGGGGGGTGGCGGGAGTCTCCGGTGCTATCGTTTCGGCAGGAATGAGAGCAGCATCATCCTTATCATCCTTCAAACTTTTTTTCCAACTATTGATGGCGCTGTGTTCGTCGCTTGCCTTGGCGAGTTCGCCTTGCCAGTCCTTGTGAACACCCTTTTGGATGACGTTTTCAATAGCGGCCCAATTGCTCTCTATATCACGAGGTAATACCACTGCTACTTCGTCCCCGGGCATGGCCTTGAAGTAGGTGATAGAAGCTAGGAGGACACGGTAGGGTTTGCCACTGGCCAGAACATAGTAATTGCCAGATTCGTCTTGGGTGACCGCGCCGATAGCATGACGCCGTTCAATCGGGCCAATCTGCTTGTAGAGAAAAGTTCCATTATCAGTAATGGTCAATTTGAGCATATCACCCTCGACGAGTTTTGATTTTGAGGCGTAGTTGGCTGGGACAGGATACTGTTTACTATCGCTACCGAACATAATCTGGCCATCGAAAGTGCCTTCGATAACCGTACCCTCTGCTGTATCCAAATCCATCTTGCGTGGACGCCCCGACTTTTTCTTGCCCTCGATCTGGAGGAGCATGGCCTTGGCACTCTGGATAGTTTTCTCGGCATTGTTTACCATGTCGCGAAGCGCCTGAATCTTCATGGCGTGATCAGCGTCATTTACCGGCTCCATATCGGGAGCGTGTGTTGTCGTTGTCATATTTTTTTATTTTATGCCTTCGAAGAACATTTTTTGTTCGTCGGAGCACTCTCATTTCTTTTTTCTTTTACGCCTTATTATTATAACTAATTTTTGCAAGCGGAGCAAGTCCGTCGGAAACGCTTTACGGAGCAATGCGGGTAGGTGTTTGTTGTAACCAGTTCTTTTTCTCTTTTGCTCTTGCTTACTCACAAAGATAATACGCAGGTTCTGTCGAAAATATTGCCAAGAGGGCGCGGGGTTGACAAAATATAGGAATATGCGTTAATATAAATTGCTACGAAAGGAGAGAACTCGGTGGGGTAAAGAGAGACTTTCTGAGACACTTATGCCAAAAGAGACTACAACTGCCAAGACAGCGACAAAGAAGGTGCCGGAAACATCCTTCTTTTTAACGCTCTCGATTTTTCTTGATCAGTTACCAGCGCGCTCCCGCAACATCGTCGAAGCACGTTTTGGTATTGGCACCGGTGTCCCTAAAACACTCGAAGAGATCGGTCAGTCTTATCAGATTACTCGTGAGCGGGTACGTCAAGTTATCGGCAGTACGCTCAATTTTTTGGCCAAAGAAAAAGGTCATCCGTCGATGGCTGAAGTGGCAGAGGCTATTCAGGCGGTTCTGCGGCGTAAAAATGGTGTGATCAAGGTGGAAGAATTGCTCGCAGTCGTGTCGCTCGAGAATCACAAGGAACGTGGCGCACTCTTGGTTTTCATCGAGTCGCTCTCGGTGGTGGAAGAAGAAAAGGCGACCAAGGAATATGAACAACTCTATCGCTTGAAAGACTTTTCACTTGCAGAGTGGAAAAAAATGAAAGATGTCGTGAAAGATATTCTGACGTCGGCACAAGATGCGCTGGAAGGCAAGGAACTGCACGATCGTTTTTATAAGCGTTACCCCGAGATCAATGAAAAGACCTTTTTTGATTTTCTGGCGGTGGCCAAAGAGATCAAACAGAACGTTTTCGGAAAATGGGGACTTTCTGACTGGAGTGATATCAAGCCGCGTGGTACTCGTGAAAAAGCCCATCTGGTTTTGAAGACGGCACAGAAGCCACTTCATTTCCGTGAGATTGCCCGTCTCATAGACAGTTTTGGGCTACAGAAGAAAAAGCACAGTCATCCGCAGACCGTTCATAATGAGCTGATCAAAGACATGCGCTTTGTATTGGTGGGACGCGGTATTTATGCGCTCTCTGACTGGGGCTACAAAAAAGGTACGGTCAAAGAAGTAATTAGCGAAATTCTAAAGAAGGCTGGCGAGCCACTCTCCCGAGAAGAAATACTGATCGAGGTACTGAAAGTGCGCCAAGTCAAAAAGTCGACCGTGGTCATCAACTTGAATACTTTTTTTGCACGCATGGGCAAAAACGCCTATACTATCAAGAAGGAAGCATAAAGAAAAAAAGAATTCTTGAACTATCAAGGAGTCAACGAACTCCTTCCTCTATGGGTACTTTTTTTGCAGGCTTTATAGATATTTTTAGACAGATGGGGAGCGTCCTCTCGGTCGTTTTGAGTGTGTGGTTTATTCTCTTCCCACCCCTCTTATACTTCCTTTTCAAGGTTCTGTGGATGCTCTACGTCCAAGGGCAGTATGGCTCGGGTCTCAAGTGGGTGCTGTTGGAAATCGTCCCGCCACGCGATGTGGAAAAAAGCCCGCTGTTGATGGAGTCTATCTTCCATGGTTTTATGGGAGTCATCAAGACACCAACGGCAGCAGAGGGTATGATCAAGGGAGAATTTCCCGCGTCATTTTCTTTGGAAATCGCCAGTCTCGAGGGCCAAGTACATTTTTATGTCCGGACTCAGGTAGGCTTTCGTAATTTAGTTGAGGCTCATTATTATGCTCAGTACCCGGGGGTGGAGATTGTCGAAGTAGAGGACTATGTCCATTTGGTACCGAAAACCATCCCCAACAAAGACTGGGATTTGTGGGGAGTGGACTTCAAACTGCTCAAGCCAGATTTGTATCCCATTCGCACCTACAAGTTTTTTGAGGAAACGGTGACAGGGAAAATGATTGATCCTCTAGCTGGGTTAATTGAAACGATGGCCAAAATGGGACCTGGTCAGTATCTCTGGCTGCAGTATATTATCACCCCGATCAAAGAAGATTGGGGTCCCAAGCATGGGCAGTTGACGGTAGATGAGTTCTTAGGCAAGAAGAAAGAGGAAAAAAGAGGAGTACTCTTAGGACTCTTGTCTGATATCCTTGATGTTTTTTATAATATTCCTAAAGGGCTGTTGGCTCAGGAGGTAGCTTTTGCTGGCGGGAAGGAAGCGGATAAGAAAGATGAGGCACCGGTAGAATTTCGCCTCACGCCGGGCGAGAAAGATGTTTTGAAAGCCCTCCAGTCTAATTTGGGTAAGTCGATGTTCCGCACTCGCATGCGCCATCTCTATATCGGCCGACGCGAGACGTTTAGCAAGACGACTGGTGTTTCGGCCTTTATTGGTGGCATCAAACAATTCAATGATTTTAATTTGAATAGTTTGGTGCCGAATGATGACACCAAGACATACGCTAATTATATTTTTACTGACGAACGTTTACGTTTTCGACAACGGCGAATTTTGCGGCGCTATATTACGCGTGATACTGATCCACAAAGCACCCGTTTTCTCTTCAGTTCCGAAGAATTGGCCACAGTGTTTCATATTCCTGATATGGCGGTACTCGCACCGGCTTTGACCCGAGTGGCGGCCAAACGAGGAAGCGCGCCTGCCAACTTGCCACTCCAAGAATTGGAATAAATCACTTGTTGTAAAGCCTAATTATGACCAAGCAAGAAGAAATCACTTTCTTTGCTAAAACCAACTTCCGTAACCAAGAACGGGTATTTGGTATTAAATTAGATGATCGGCGCCGGCATATGTATGTCATCGGCAAGACCGGTATGGGGAAAACGAACCTCCTGGAGAATTTGGCTATCCAAGATATCCAGAAGGGTCACGGTATTGCCTTCATCGATCCGCACGGTGACACGGCGGAGAAACTGATCAAATCTATCCCAAGCAATCGCATCAACGACGTCATTTATTTCAATCCGGCCGATCAGGATTTCCCCATTGCTTTCAATGTGATGGAAAAGGTAGATCCGGAATATCGCCACTTGGTGGCTTCTGGTTTGGTGGGTGTGTTCAAGAAAATTTGGGCTGATTCATGGGGACCACGTTTGGAATACATTTTGCGTAACGCTATTTTGGCGCTTTTGGAATACCCTGGCTCAACGCTCTTGGGGGTGACGCGTATTCTGGTAGACAAATCGTATCGTGAACGAGTAGTAGAGAAGATTACCGACCCAGTAGTGCGCTCTTTCTGGGTGGATGAGTTCACCAAGTGGAACGACCGGGTGCTGCAAGAAGTCATTTCTCCAATCCAGAACAAGGTGGGGCAGTTCTTATCGAGCGCCCTTATCCGCAATATCGTTGGTCAAACGGTTTCATCCTTCGATGTACGCAAGATCATGGATGAACGCAAGATCCTCATCATGAACCTTTCCAAGGGTCGTCTGGGTGAAGATAATAGCGCGCTTCTCGGGGCGATGATGATCACCAAGATCCAGTTGGCGGCCATGGGTCGGGTAGATATTCCCGAAGAGACACGGGCGGACTTTTATCTCTACGTCGACGAGTTTCAGAACTTTGCTACGGAATCATTCGCTAATATTCTTTCTGAAGCACGTAAATATCATCTCAATCTCATTCTGGCCAACCAGTATGTGACGCAGATCCAGGAAGAAGTGCGCGATGCTATTTTTGGCAACGCCGGCAGCATCATTTCTTTTCGAGTAGGAGCGATGGATGCAGAATTTTTGGAAAAAGAATTCGAACCGGTCTTTATGATGAACGATATCATCAATCTGCCGAAGTATCAGATCTATCTCAAACTGATGATTGATGGTATCGCCGGAGACGCTTTTAGTGCCAACGTTTTGCCACCGATTAAAATCGAGAGTGATCCCGAAACTGAACAAAAGATCATCAACGCCTCACGGGAGCGCTATACATCGAACAAGGCCGAAGTGGAAGACAAAATCCGTCGTTGGAGTGGGATGTTGACCGCGGAAGAGAAACAGGCGCTGGTTGATAAGGAATCGGGAATCGTTCATCAGGCTAAGAGTGTACCACAAGTAACATCGGCACCACTACTTCGTCCACCGAAGACTACACCGCAAACAACGCCGGAACCTTCGCCGAAGATCGCCTACCATACGTTTGGGGAGGGGATTCGTCCTTCGCTCAAAGCCGCTTTGGCTGTACCTATTCCCGCCGTAGCGCCGCGATCCCATCTTCATCAGCATCTCCATCCGCCGCATGTCCCAGATCGTCCATTGGTCACCAAGCCGCTTCACGGATCTCGTGTAGAGTTAGAGTCGACTGAAACAGTGGTTCCACCGAAAACCCCAATACCACAACGAGAGCCTGTGGGTGCGCCAGTGTCACCTCCGTTAGCGCCTGCTTCTCTGCCGCCATTGGCTCCTAAAAAGCAGCCTTTTATGCGGGCAGAGAAGGACTATCCGGAGGCAACAGTAGAAGAGCATCAGATTCGCCAGGAAATTTTGGCGGCAGTGCCACCAGTAGCAAGAGCACTACAACCACAAGGAGAAATGTTGGCGGAGAAAATATTGTATCAGGCAGAATGTGCCACCTGCGGGACGGCGATTGAAGTACCGTTTGAACCAGATGGTAAACGTCCAACTTTTTGTAAGGACTGTCTCAGAGATTATCAGCGTGCCACCGCCAAGGTACGCCAAGAAATTGAGCAAAAAAGGATGGTTACTCAAAAAAGTGAAGAAGGAGTAAAGCAGCCAGTCGTGCCGGCGGCAGCTCCACGATCAGGGAATTGGACGACTCGTCAGATCACCAGACCATCGGTCTATACTTCTTCTGATACTCCGCTTTCTTTGGCTCAGGCTGGTCATATTGAACCGAAAAAATTCAAAGTCCTGCGCAAGCGTCCGCCGGTCAACTTAAGCGAGGTGCGGGCATTGATCGGTGATAGGCGCCAGAGAAATCTGAGTGAAGAGTAGTCCAAAGCGGATTTTTTTGCTACCATAGGAAGGTAATCGGTTTCAAAAATGATGTATGAGTTTTCGCAAATGGCATAAGAGAGCCTACAAGCTTTGGGTGGTCATTTCAATTTTTGTGGTGGTATCAATGGTGGCATTTCTCGTCGCCCCCATTTTTATGCGTTAACAGTCCATTGGCATTATCCAAACATAATGGCTACTCGTTATGGCAAAACGGAAATATTGGATACGGGGCGTCATAGCGCTCACCACCCTCCTCATTCTCTGGGTAGCATATGTCTCCTCTCGACAGATCGAGCGCAATCGGCGTATCGGGAGTGAAGTAGATCAGTTACAGAATGAGGCGGAAAAAATTCGTCATGAAAATCAGACCTTGAGTGATAAGATAAGCTATTTTTCTTCCAATGATTTTCGTGAGCAAGAAGCAAAGGAGAAACTGGGCATGAAGAAAGAGGGTGAGGAGGTCGTCATTATCAAGTCTCAGCCGAGAGCAGAGGGGACTCATACACCCGAGAATGGATCGGCAGTATCGCCTCGAGGTCAGGATCAAACACCGAATTATCAAAAATGGTGGCGCTTCTTTTTTCAAGCAAATGAATAACAGTCCTATGGAAGAAAAAATGGAAGAGAAAAAGAAAAATAAACGGATTCGATGGGCGACGATTTCGCATCTTTTTTTGGCCATAGCCCTCATCTTTTTGGCTCTGGCGTTGCTTGTTTCATACGCTCTGCCGCGCTCTTCAGCCTTTGTCAACGGATTGGTAGCACACAGCCCTTTCCCTCTCGTCGTGATGGGCTACACCCACACACTCTCTTTTCGGCAGTTGGCACAAAATATGGCTTCGGTCAGGAGTTTTTATGAAAATCAGGATTTTTCTCAAGTGGGACTGCGTGTCGATTTTTCCACCCCAGAGGGCAAACAGCGTTTGAAAGTGCGCGAGAAAGAAGTGCTCAACAAGATGATTGAGGACGAGGCTATTATGATTTTGGCTCAGGCTCGTGGCATCACGGTGACGACAGACACTGCCCGACAAGGAGTAGCGCGAAAACTAGAGGAGTATGGCACGAGCAAAGAAGTAGTGGCCAATCTCAAACGTTTGTATGGCTGGACTCTCACTGATTTTGAAGAGCGAGTGGTGGTACCAAGTCTCTATCAGGAACAATTAGAAAAAAGTTTTGTCAAAGAAATCGACGGGGTGTCGGCGGCAAAAAAGAAAATTGAGCAGGCTCAAGAACGTTTGCGTCAGGGTGACTCATTTGAAAATGTAGCCAGAGACACGTCCGAAGGACAGACGGCCACGACTGGTGGCGAACTCGGCTGGTTTTCTCAGAGTGACTTGGCGCCGGAACTGCGCAAGCCGGTGGCGCTAGAGAAAGTGGGGGTTTCCGGAGACGTTATTGAGAGCAGTCTCGGCTTCCATATCATATTGGTAGAGGAGCAGAAGACAGAACAGGGGAACCAGCTGTACCGTTTACGTCAGATCTTTGCTCGTAAAGTAACCTTTCCTGATTGGCTGACCGAACAGATGAAGACGATCCCGGTGTGGGTGCTTTCGCCTGAGTATCGTCTCGACCGTGAAACCACGCGTATTCTCTTCAAAGACCCGACGCTTCGCACCTTTGAAAATGAATGGTATAAGAAATCGAATGGTGATGCCTTGCTTTTATTTTAGATGAAACTTTTTCCCTGTCTGTGCGTATTACTTTTGTAATAATTATCTCATACCTATGGAAACACTCCACACGCCCGATACTATTGACGCGCCAGCCCCGATCACTTCTCATCATGCTTCATCTGTTGACAGATTGAGGAGGCACGGCCGAGGAGAATTATTTTTGTTGATTGTTTTTATGGTCTTCGCTGGTTTTGTTGGTGGGCTCCTTTCGCCCTTGGCAGTGCGCCTGTATCAAGATCATCTTCAGTCGAAGCAGGATGTGGTCAAAACTGCCAAAGTAAAAACAACAGTGGTGACCGAAGAAAACATGGTGCCTGATTTGGTAGAAAAGAAATCTCCGGGAGTGGTCAGTATCGTCATCAGTAAGGATGTGCCGAAAATAAAAAATTCCTTTGGTAACAGTAGTCCGTTTGGTATGTTTCCCTTCTTTGATCCTTTTGGTTCGATACAGCAGCAGTCCCCGCAGGGTACTAATAGCTCGGGGACAGAAAAACAGAAAGTAGGTAGCGGCTCCGGATTTCTTATCACTGCGGATGGTATGATTGTCACCAACAAGCATGTGGTGGCTGATGAACAGGCTGATTACACGGTTATTGATAGTAATGCCAAGGAATACCCGGCTAAAGTGCTGGCTCGTGACCCGGTCAATGATATCGCCATTATCAAGATTGAGGGGAAAGATTTCCCTGCCCTCAATCTCGGTGACTCTGATAAAGTGCGGGTGGGCGAAACGGTTATTGCTATGGGAAACCCTTTGGGTGAATTCGCCAACTCGGTGAGTCGCGGTATCGTTTCTGGTCTCAAACGTAATTTCGATGCTAGTTCTGGTTTCGGCGGCGATTCTGAACGCTTGACCGATATCATTCAGATTGATGCGGCTATCAACCCGGGTAATTCTGGCGGGCCGCTTTTTAATCTGGCAGGTGAAGTGATCGGGGTAAACGTCGCTATGGCGCAAGGTGCTCAGAGCATCGGTTTCTCTCTCCCCATCAACCAGGTCAAACATATCACGGATCAGGTGCGCGCTACCGGAAAAATCAGTACGCCTTATCTCGGCATCCGTTCGATTGTCCTTACCTCCGATATTCAGAAGCAAAACATACTGCCGTTTGATTATGGAGCGTTGGTCTTGCGTGGCCAAACACCGACGGATTTCGCAGTTATTCCCGGTTCGCCTGCTGATAAATCTGGCATCGTGGAGAATGATATTATCCTCGAAGTGAGCGGAACAAAAGTAGATGTCAATCACCCACTTACTTCTTTTATGGCACGTTACAATGTTGGTGATGTGATTACTCTTAGGGTCTGGCACAAGGGAGAGACGAAAGACATTAAAGTAAAATTGGAAGAAAGAAAATAATGATTTTTCATTTCGTGGTATTTTTCTGGAGCATTATCTTTTCTTTTGGTTTGGGGGTAATTTCATATTACCCCGCTGTTTTTTCTTGGGGCTGGTATTTCTTGGCGGTCACTCCATTGTGCGTCATTTCCCTCTCGGCCATTCGGCGATTGACTAAGTGTTCTTCCGATGCTTTTTTACCACTTCTCCTCTCGTTTTCTTCCCCACTCCTCCTTTCGCTCATTGACCGTCCGGCGGAGCGGGTAGTATTTGTCATTCTCGGCACACTTATGTATTATATGGCGCTCTTGAGCAACTATCGCCTCCATCATGCGCCGATTGATAAAACCGGCGAAGCCTTTCTCAATACTTCCGCTATGGCGGGGATATTTTTCTTCTATGCTGGCTTGTACGGTTTCTACCTCAATTTCACTTTCCCTTTGTGGGGGTTGATGTTGCTATTTGTTATCGGGACCACCCTCACCAGCTATGAGACATTCATCAGCGTGGACAAAAGTAAGCGTCGCCGCGTGTTGTTCTACAGCACACTGACGGGTCTGGTGATGGGGGAGATGGCGTGGGTGATGAGTTTCTGGCCTTTCGGCTATTTGACTACCGGCGCCCTGGGACTGATCGCGTTCTTTGTGGTGTGGGACATTTCCTTTGATGCGTTCCGTAATACCCTCTCGCTCAAAAAAGCCTTTTTCCGTGTCCTTTTCTTTTTGGCACTGATGATTCTTCTTTTGTGGAGCTCTCCTTGGAGGATACTGGTGTAGGGATTCGCCACCCTTGCCAAAAATGCCGAAATATGATAGAAATGAACCACTGTTTATGATTTCAAATCTCATCAAAAAAGCGTTTTTTTTCGCTGTTATCATGCTCTTTGTCCTCATCCTTGGCGGGATCGGGGGAGTTTTTTTTGAGCGCTACGTTATCCCTCGTTTGGCGACGATGCCTACTCTCTCCAATCTGGCCTTTTTTCAGAAAGCGACCGAACATGTGACGGTGGTCAATAAAACGGAACAGATTGTCGTGCAAGAAGATGACACGGTGGAAAAAATCGTTTCTCAACCAGCTACAGCCGTGGTCAATATCGTCGCTCTGGCTACTGCCTCCCCTGATGTGAAGGGGAATGCTGCTTCTTTGGGCGCGGCGGCCGAAGAAGTGAAAACTACGTCGGGCGTACTCTTGACCAATGATGGTCTGGTCGTGACTTATAGCGAGCTCCCTTTTGATACGGCGAAGACACACTACTCTATTCTGCTCTATGATGGCACCATTCATCAAGCGGCGATGGTGGGGCGTGACCCACTGACCAATCTCAATTTTTTCCGAGTCAGTGATGTTTCTGACACGCCGGCCATCGCTTTGGCCAATTCCGATGATGCCCGGGTAGGCAAGAAATTGATTGCTATTGGCAACACCTTTGCCGAATACCAGAACCGTCTATCGGTCGGAATCTTGGGGAATATCAATCGCATTTTTAATCTTTCTGGCAAGACGGTGGCTTCATCAGAGAAGTGGGAGGGTGTTTTGGAAATGGACCTCGATAAGGCGGATGCCTATGTCGGTGGCCCGGTCATTGGCTACAACGGCGAGATGGTGGGAGTGGTGGGGGTGCTTACTATCGACAATTCCCCGCATACCTTTCTTATCCCCGCCAATGTGGTGCATGATGCTCTCGATCATGTCATCGCGGGGACACTCGGCAAGCGACCGACTCTCGGCGTTTATTATTTGCCCATCACCAAGGCGCTCTCTTTGGGGAGGGGGCTACCGCGTGATCGTGGAGCGCTTGTCTATTCACGATCAGGTAGTACTGGTCTATCTATTATCGCTGACTCGCCTGCGGCCAAAGCTGGACTTCAGGTCGGCGACATTATCGAATCAGTCAATGGAACAGAAATAAATCTCGACAACCCATTGCCGGCGCTCCTCAGTCAGTTCAATAGTGGCGACACCCTCACGCTTATTATCCTCCGAGCTGGTGCCGAAAAGACCATGATGGTCAATTTGTAAATCGATCTGTAAACCCACTCGGCAGTTGATCGGTAAATATGGTTGAAATATCAAGACTCATCAGAGTCTTTTTTGGTTTCTTTTGAGCCTTTGTTTGACATTTACTCTTGACTTTTATGTCAAAATACGCTATACTGTACTGTTGGAATGAACTTCCGACAACACCATCCACGAGGGAGGGCGTAACAGCTTTCTTTCACAATTCGTCAACGCCAACAACGCCCAAGGAGGCAACAATGGCACGCAATTTCGAAGACAATCCCATCAGTTTGATGGGCGACTCCTCGGGCCGTCTCCGGGTGAAGTACTTTTTCCAGGGGATGGATTTTCCGCCCGGTATCCCGACACGCCCCGATCGCATCCAGGGTTTCAGGACCGTGCAAGGCAGGCGCCAGGACACTGGCGTGCCTGCCATCAATCTCGACTCCGTCGGTGCGGAGCTCTTGTATGTCGGCATCGCCAATGCTGACGATCACCGTTTCAAGATGGTGGACATCAGTCACTGGACCCAGCCCATCACGGACCAGCGCATGTGTAAGAAGCTGGGGGTTGATACCCAAACGGTGGTCGAGGTGATCTACGAAAGTGATCCCCCTGAGGACAGGATCTTTCTCGCGACACGGGTCATCCAGAATGCGCTCCGGCTGCTGGCTCGTCAATACTCTTGGAACACGACTGTCTGGGTGAACGAGGGGGCGGCATTGACCATCAACTGTCGCAGTCCGTCCTACGAGAAACCCAAGCACCAACTGGTGGTGCGTGACGGCTGTCTGCGGGTGGCGGACGTCGAGTACGTCGACGACAACAACGTCAAGAAGGCAGTCTGAAGGCAAAGCAACAAAGCTCGCAAACGCGGGCAAAACGATTGGGCATCTTCTCTAACGAGTCGATGCCCTTTCAAATTTTTTGGAAGAGTCTACACATTTTCGGTGGTTGTCTCGCTTACGTTTTCTATCTTGGAATGGATGACGGGAGCGAAATAATCAAGCGTCTCAGTGATACTCACTTCGCCGAGCGGTTCTTTGATATCGCCGGCTTCGGTCACGAGGTACTCTGGCGGTAGACCACTCACCAGGTTGAAGAGATGAGAGAGAAAAGTGGTTGCATACTGCCCCTTGTTTAGTTTGAAAGAAAGAATCAAACCTTGTTCGACGGCTTCTATTGCGATGATGTTGGCACGATCAAAAGTAGGCAGGCTACGGGGACGCATCTGAATGAAGGGAAAGGGGCGGAGATTGTGAAAGGGTGGCGGATAAATGCCATCGCGTTTAAGCGATGTTTCATAGGGTTGCCAGTCGTTTTTGTTGAATGACAACAGGAGGGGGAGGGTTTCAGGTAGTGACTGCTTACTTTCTTGATAAGAGGAGATAGTCTCATTGAAATAGCGTGAGGCCAGGGCGTAAATCCACAGCGATATCTGATCAGGGATTTGATTGAGGGCGCCTACATAGTCATCGTGGTTCAACCGTAAATACTGTACTATTTTAATTTCGTGACGGAAAATGACGGGAAAGGGCGCCAAGATTTCGAGCACCTGTTCCCAGTTGCCGAAGGCATCCACTATCATCTGGCGTAGGGCGCGAAAATAGGGTTGCTCGCGTTCGGCTGGAAAGGTGAGGGTGTCGTACACCGCTTGGCGATAGTCGCCTTTGAGAATAGAGAGTCCCCAGTGATAGTTCGCCAGACGTGGGGTACCGAAACGCTGTAAGTAAAAGAAATTAGAGAAGCCGTGTTCCTGCACGGTTTTCAAATTTTCGACGAAATTTTCGAAAGAGGTGCTCTCAAAAAAACTTTGTTCGGTACGCACGAGGATGGTGAAACGGTTGCCCTGCAGGTCAGCCGTAGCCACCACCCCTTTGCCGGCCGCCACGTCTTTGAGAAAAAAGTAGGGTGAAGAAATATTTTTTAATTTTTGGAGCGAGATTTTGCGAAAAGAAATACGCTGGGCAGTCAGGGCGTCTTTGTCTTTGATGCCGGCGTAACTGATGGCTTTGCGGTCGCAGCCGAGCTGCCTGGTCAAATCCTCGACGACTTCAATGGTGGAAAGGCCGCATTTCACTAAAGTGGCGAAAGTGGTAGGCTCGTGTTCGAGTACGGCTTCAGAACCAAGGACATTTTCCCGAGTGATAGTGGCCACGGTGCCATCGCTCATAATTTCTTCCACGATAAAGTCCTGTGGCCACAGTTTCAAATAGCCCTCTGGAAAGGTCTTCTTGCCAGGAATAACAATACCAAACTCCCCGAGGACGGCATCGTCTTCGACGTAGGAACGTTTTTCGAAGAGTTCCGGGTGTTCCTTGGCTGCTTCGGCTAAAAGTCGCAGTTCTTCTGCTTTGGTACTGTGTCGGTCGAGTTCGGTCATAAAAAGGAATTTTATGCGTCTATATCAATTCTAACAAAGAATCATTCTTTTGACACGTGTCGCTGTTTCAGTCTATGATAAAAGGGATATTAATGACTTTTTTTCTTTTACTTATGCGTCAAAGTCACCTGTTTACCAAAACGAGTAAAACTGCTCCATCTGACGAAGTGAGTAAAAATGCCTCGCTCCTCATCCGGGCAGGCTATGTCTACAAGGTGATGGCCGGGGTGTATGCCTATACGCCGCTTGGGCTACGGGTACTGGAAAATATCAAGCGTATCGTACGCGAAGAAATGAATGCGATCGGGGGGCAGGAACTGATCATGACCAACCTGCAACGCAAGGAAACATGGGAGGTAACAGGTCGCTGGAGTGATCAAGCAGTGGATGTGTGGTTTAAAACAAAACTCCAGGATGGTACGGAATTGGGGCTGGCGTGGAGTCACGAAGAAGCGATCATGGAAATGATGCAACAGTTCGTACAGAGCTACAAGGATTTGCCGGTGAGTGTCTATCAATTTCAGACTAAACTGCGGAACGAACTGCGCGCCAAAAGCGGCATCATGCGTGGGCGTGAATTTGTTATGAAAGACATGTATTCGCTTCATGCTACAGAGGAGGACATGGATCAGTACTATGAGCAAGTGATCGAAGCATATAAGAAAATATATGCGCGCTTGGGTATTGGCGAAGAAACGTTTGTCACGTTTGCGAGCGGTGGGGCGTTTACTCAGTTTAGTCATGAATTTCAAACGCTGTGTGCCGCTGGTGAGGATGTGCTCTATGTCAATACCGATAAAACCGTGGCGGTGAATGAAGAGGTGCTCGATGATGCCACCAAGGAGCTCGGGATTGATAAGTCTACCCTCTCTCCAGTGAAGAGTGCGGAAACGGGTAATATTTTCAAGTTCGGGACTGAGAAGAGTGATAAAATGAATATTCGCTACACTGATCGCGATGGCAAGTCGCAGCCCATCTATCTCGCTTCCTATGGCATCGGGATTACCCGGGCTATGGGGGTGATCGTGGAGAAATTGGCCGATGAAGCGGGGCTTTCGTGGCCGGAGAGTGTGGCACCGTTTCGGGTGCATCTGCTCTCCCTCGGCACTGATGAAAAGTGTCAGGAAATATATGAGGCTCTGACCCAAGCCGGTATCGAAGTTCTCTATGATGATCGCGATATTTCTGCGGGAGAAAAATTCGCGGAGAGTGATTTGCTCGGTATGCCATATCGCGTGGTGGTGGGCAAGCGCTCGCTCCAGTCAGGCCACGCGGAAGTAAAAAAACGGAGCGAAGAAAAAACGATCGAGGTAGCATTTGCAGAGTTGGTATCATATTTCACACGTTAATGCACAACGTATGAAAGCGGTTAAAAAAGAACGTATCATCATTTCCCTCGGTGGGTCGCTCTTGGTGCCAGAAGGAATTGACGCCCAGTTCGTGGCCAATTTCAAAAGATTCATCGTCAGCCATATTAAGATGGGTTATCACTTTATTTTGGTGACTGGTGGTGGCAAAACTGCTCGCCGTTATATCGATGCCGCTTCCGAAGTGACCAAGATTACCGATGAAGACAAGGATTGGCTGGGTATTCACGCTACCCGCATGAACGCTCACTTGGTGCGTACTATATTTCGCAAGTTTGCTCATCCACGCATCAATACCAACCCGCACGACCTGGAGGATTTTTACGCGGCCCCGGAACCGGTCCTGGTGGCGGCCGGCTGGCGGCCGGGATTTTCCACTGATTTTGATGCGGTGGTCTTGGGCAAGTACCTCGATGTCAAACGCATCATCAACCTGTCTAATATTGAGCGGGTCTATGACAAGGATCCTCACATTCACGCTGATGCCAAGCATTTTGATCGTATGACGTGGAAAGATTTTCGCAAAATTGTTGGGAGTAAATGGAATCCGGGGATGAACACTCCTTTTGACCCGATTGCTTCGCAGATGGCCGAAAAGGAAGAGATGGAGGTGGCAGTACTAAACGGTGGTGACTTGCAAAACGTGACTAATTATATCGCTGGCAAACAGTTTGTCGGTACAGTGATAAAAGGCTAGGTATGTTTATCAAGCTCTTTTCGGAAATTTCTAAGACGGATGTTCTGACAGCGGGAGGGAAAGGAGCATCGCTTGGTGAAATGACGAGAGGTGGTATTCCTGTACCGCCTGGTTTTGTTATTCTCACCGAGGCTTTCGAGCAATTTCTTCGTGAAACCGATCTCAATGTGGAGATTGAGGCTATTCTCCATACGGTTGATACGGAAAAAATGCACACCATTGAGGAAGCTTCGGGAAAAATCCAGCATCTGATTCTCCATTGTGATGTTCCGAGCGATATCGCCAGAGAGATTTTGAAAAATTTTGAAGTACTAGGGGCACAGTATGTCGCGGTACGCTCGAGCGCCACAGCCGAAGATAGCGCCAGTGCGGCTTGGGCGGGACAGCTCGACAGTTATCTCAATACTACCGAAGCAACACTGCTTCAAAATGTGCGGAAATGTTTTTCTTCACTTTTCACACCCCGAGCCATTTTTTATCGCTTCGAAAAGGGACTGCACCAATCCAAAATTGGAGTAGCGGTGGTGGTACAAAAAATGGTAGAAAGCGAAGTTTCGGGCATCGCTTTTTCGGTGCATCCAGTGACGGAGGATCACAATCAGCTCATTATCGAGGCTGGCTATGGTTTGGGGGAGGCGATCGTCTCGGGTCAAATAACCCCTGACAGTTATGTGATAGAGAAGGAACCCCGCCTCATTATTGATAAAAATATCGCCATCCAAACACGTGCGCTGTATCGAAAAGATGGTGGCGAGGGTAGTAATGAATGGCGCGACATCCCCGAACCAAAGGCGTCAGCCCAAGTTTTGAATGAGACCCAAATCCTCGAACTTTCTGAACTTATTTTGCGTATCGAAAGACACTACGGCTTCCCGTGCGATATCGAGTGGGCTTTCGAAAATGAGAATTTTTATATCGTTCAGAGCCGCCCTATCACGACTCTTTCGACAAAGGTTCCTACGCTAAAATTATATGAGCAGCTGGGGCGTTTAGAGATTTGGAATAAAGCACAGTGGTATGAACAAGGGCGCTGGGCCCAGTTACCATTTGTCTACACCTTTTACTCTCATCAGTCCAGGACAGAAGTTGCTGCGCGTATCCTGGGACTTTCTTTTCAGACATCCTTTTCTATTGAAGGATATTTCTTTTTATCAATAGCGGATGGAGAAAAAATAAAGGCGTATATCAAAAAAGGTTATCAGGAAGAAACACTTGGGGCACTCACAGAACGACTCGATAGTGAGGGTACGGCGATTACTAAAAAAGTTTTGGATATACTTGAGAAAGATGACGAATATCTGCGCGAGCATATAGCGGACTTTGTAAACTTGTATACAGAGTTTGCTGCCTTTTGGTGTGTCGCCGTTTTTATAGGAGACCAGGTCACCTCTGCGTCAAAAGAAATCGGATACGCAGCATCGGACGGAGAGCTTTTTGAGAAAGTACATTCGCATTTACGAAAGACATGGATAGAAAATGAGATGGAAGATATGAAGTGCATGGCACTTATATTAGTAAAGAATCCTGAAGAAAATGTGACTGCCGCTCTTAGGGCATATGTAGAAAAATACAAATGGATGAGGATGGTGAAGTGGCAGGGTGAACCCTTGACGCTCAAGGAGGCACGGCAGCGTCTCACAGAAGAAGTTGAAAACCATAAACAGGGAAACTATATCGAATTCCATCATACAAAGGGCAATCCTGATGATATGGTGCGTCTCGGCGTAGCAACGGCATGCTGGCGGGCCGAGTGTGGTGGTGTAGAGATGAAAGCGGCATTTCGTCTGCGCCCGATTTTTGCTGCGCTTGGGAAAGAACTGGGGGTTGGGTATGAACAGGTGCTCCTGCTCGCGCCGCAGGAATTGGTGGCAACTATGGAGGGGAGTTCGACAGCTCCTGCTTTCAGCGAAGTGCTACAGCGTGAGAAGGGCTTCTTTAGTACGGTAGATGATGATGGCAATGAAATTATCATCAGTCATAGCGATCCTGAATATCAAAAACTCCATAATTTGTATGTACATTTTGACGAAAGTAACTCGAGTGATACTTTGATGGGCGTGGGGGCGTCAGGAGGCAAAGCGAGAGGAAAAGTGCGCGTAGTAAATTCCATGCAAGAGTCAGGGAAGTTTGAAGAGGGGGATATTCTAGTCGCTCCGGAAACAACGCCATCATTTGTGCCTCTTATGCGTAAAGCCGCTGCTATCCTGACGGGTAAGGGTGGCATAACGTCACACGCAGCCATCGTCTCACGTGAATTGAAAAAACCCTGTATCATCGCTATCAAAAATGTTGCCCGTATTCTCAAAACAGGTGACTTGGTGGAAGTGGATGCTGACAGTGGGGTGGTGCGAATAATTGAGCGAGCAAGACCTACTTCACTCTCAAAAATCTATTCTCGAGAAAAGTCGTTATTTTACTTGAATATCTGGGACGAAAGTGATCGGGCAGGGACAACAAAATATCTTGGAGTTTCTATTGAGAATAACCTTTTCATTCTCAAACCGGATGGGGCAGCAGAGGTCTGGTATGATACGGAACAATTGCAGGCGTTTTCAACATTGGCTTTGAAAAAACTGGGTGATGAACCAGAGCTGGTACATGAAATTTCTGCTCAATTGGAATCTTCATGGCACAATTTGGCAGAATACTTTGAGGGCGATAAGAAAATACAAAATTTTCCAGAAGTAAAGAAGTACTACCAAGATATTGTAGAGTTTTGGTCGGCCATGAATAGTGTTTTTTTTGAACTACCAGAAAAGCCGGGTGTGCCACGGGAATTTTCCGAAGTTTTGCTTCGCATGCGAAAAAAGACGCAGGAGTACACTAATCAGATGAGTGAGAATTTCGTGCGGTTTTTCGAAGATTCTTACCCAGAGCTCTCCAGATTTTCGCGAGTAGTTACCCTTTTCGAGGCTGAACAGCTTGCTGTTTTAGGAAACGCCTCTTTGATAGCTATTCTCGAAGAACGAATACAACATGGATGTTGCCTTTTCCAAAATCAAGTCAGACCTCTTTCAGAATTGGATGGAATACTTGAGAAGCACCAATTGGTTTGTGAGAGCGAAGGAGCAGAAAATACTTTAGGGCAAAACGTTCCTAAACGACCAGTATATGAAAAGATATTTTCGCGGGACTTTTGTCTCCCGATAGTCGAGACTTGGTGTCGAGCAGAAAGTACTGATTCTCGCGTGTGGACAGAGAAACAACAACCAGAGGTGCCTTATATTATTTTTCAGAATGAGAGTGGCCTGGTGAGTTGCTATATGGATCATGCGGGCATTGCATGGGTCAAACAGGAACTGGCTCGTTTGGTAGAGGCGGATCCATCGTTCGTAGATTTTGCGGCAGATACATTTGTGGAATCAGTGAAACCGCTGAGACGTGTCTGGAAGAAAGAAGAGATTTCTGACCTGACCGAGTTAAGGACATATCTGAAAAATTTACGCTTCGCCTGGGGGTGGTTTGAGGCAGTGTGGTGGCTAATGGAACTCTTTCATGAAGATGAAACAGAGCTTGCGAAACTCATCTCAGCCCGCGTGGCCACGGAGAAGATAGGTGATGCGAGCGACGCGTTGGTGAGAAAGGTATTGCGAAAGTTTTTTCCTTCCCTGGGCGATGGGGCAGAGTATCTTTTGATCGAAGAGATCGAAAACGAGATCCTTCCTAGTCGTGAAGAGCTAAAGAGACGAAAGCAACGCTATATCTACACCAACGCTCAGTTATTTGTCGGGGACGCTATTAGCAATATCGAACACCAATTTGGGATCACTATCAATACTGTTTCTGCTGATGCTTTTCGTGAAAAATCGCATGTGAGTGGCCGATCTGCTTATGAGGGAGTAGTCCAAGGGAGGGTGCGAGTGATTTTTTCCCAAAAAGACATTTCTCAAATGAAAGAGGGAGAGATTTTGGTTTCGCCCATGACTACACCTGACTTTGTACCCGCTATGAATAAAGCTGCCGCCTTTGTCACCGACGAGGGTGGGGTGATGTGTCATGCTGCTATCATTGCTCGGGAAATGAAGAAACCCTGTATCATTGGGACAAAAATTGCCACGAAAGTTTTGCATGATGGGGATATGGTAGAAGTGGATGCAGAC
Source organism: Candidatus Moraniibacteriota bacterium (assembly GCA_043743535.1). Lineage (GTDB taxonomy): Bacteria > Patescibacteriota > Minisyncoccia > Moranbacterales > UBA1568 > UBA1568. The sequence continues at coordinate 38,349 of JAYTWI010000015.1, forward strand.
AACGGGGTGGTGCGAATACTGAGTGACGATACTCTGAATAAAGAGGATTATGTACACACTTTCACCACCGAAGGCGTTCCGCTTCTTTTTCAATACCTTTCTGCTAAATATTACAATCCGCCAAGATCCCTTTCTATCTGTCCCAATGCTGGTGTGAGGACTTATATCCATCGAGAGTCCGTGAGACAGATGAGGCGCGACGGCCAAGATTTTTTCTCTGACGAAGCGAAGGTAAAAGCGGTGGCGAAGCAGGCAATATCTCTTCTCGATGAGATAGAAACACTGGCAGAGACTTGCGCCAAACGTGGAAGCATCAGTAAGCAGCAGGTTGATGCTTTACTTAGACTGTTCGGCAATCTCGCCAAACAGTATAGCTTCTTTGAAGCAATAAATACCGAAGGAGCCTATGCGGCTTATGGTGGTATGAACAAAGGACTAGAGATAGCAGAAAAATCAAAAAATGTAATTCGAGAAGGGATTAATTTCACTTTTTTTGACAAGGGCGGTGGATATGAAAAATTTCTGGTAGAAGTTTCGAGAATAAACGGTGACTCACCTGATTGTGTTGCCTGGTATTCTGAAGAAGAAGTTCGCTTGGCCATGAAAAAAGAAAGAGTGCCGCGCCAAGTGATAGAGGAAAGAAAAGAACTCTGTGTCCTTTATAAGGATGAACATGAAAAGATAATGCTTTGGACCGGCGAACGAGCCCGTGTAGTCCAGGGAAAATTTGAGCAGAGACTGGGCCGTGAGAAAAAAGAGTGGCGAGGGGTGACTGCTCATGGCGCGGGCAAGGTCATGGGCACAGTGAGTATTATCAATTCTGACTACACTCACTTGCAGGAGACCAAAGAGAAGATGCGGGCTATGCCAGAGGGGAATATACTGGTCTCGGTGACGACGGCTCCTGATCTTCTGCTCGCTATGCAAAAAGCCGGTGCCATCATTACTGATCTCGGCGGGATGCTTTCTCATGCGGCTATCACTGCTCGGGAATTGGACAAGCCCTGTATTGTTGGGGTTGGGGATGCAAGTAAAATTCTCAAAGATGGCGATCTGGTAGAAGTCGATGCAGACAACGGGGTGGTGAGGGTTATTAAGAGAAAAGTATGAACTATCCGATCACACTATTGACCAGAGATGATATCAAAATTGTTGACTGGGAGTATGAATATCAACAACGGGGGGAACAGCCTATTCTTCTTTCAGACTATTTTGCCCGTGCGCTCGAAAAAAATCTTTATGCTTCACTGGGTGGTGCCGCTCGTCATGAAAACTATCTCTTTACTGATTCGAGCAAAGGCTATTGTTCTCCTCATTTACGTCGAGAACTCCTCGCTCTCATCAAGGAGAAAACTTTTGATCGTAATGGCTTGGAGCAGATTCTTAAATATTCGATCAGTGTTCCACAGGCATTTAATCTGCTGGGAGATGAGATTAACAGGAAGTTATCAGAAGGGTACATATCTAATCAAGCATTGGCTCTCAATTGGGAAAAAATGGACGAGGAAATCCTCAAGGTTATTCCTTGGTTTTATCATCCATGGGTTATATCTAAGGAAAACTACTTAACCAATCGTATTAAAAAGAGGCTCGAGAAATACCGTAAGCAGATTGAAGAGAGAGTGGCTTTCGATGAAGCACTACTCCTTTTCGTATTCCCCACGAAGAAAACAAACTTTCAGTTGGAACAAGATGAACTACTCGGTCTCGTTCTCTTAGCACAGGAAGACGAGAAATTTGAAGAGAGCGTAGTATTTCATGAAAAAGCGGATGAGTATTTAGCCAAGTATGACTGGCTCACTACTTTTATTTTTTCTCCTATACTTCCTATGACCTGCAACCAATTGGTTGGGAGGGTTAAGCGTGCGTGCGCGGAGAACTTTCCAGAAACTTTGGCGCTCCAGAAAGAAGCGCTCGAAAAAAATCAGGCAGAGGCCGAAGCATTACTCGCAATTGTGGGGAGTGATGAGGAGCTACTGCGAGACATAGCTTATGCGCGGGAGCTTGGGTATGTGCTCACCGCTGGTATCGAAGAATCGTACAAATCATCTACGCGGTACCTGAGATTTATGCAACTTGTGGCAGAAAGAGTCGGTGTAGACTTTCTGGATTTGAAGTACTTACTCTCCAAAGAAATTTATCAGGCCTTGATAGGTGGAGAAATGATCTCGGGAGCACTTTTGACCGAACGAAGGAAGGGATTTATGCTTATGATGTTTGAGGGGGAGGAATACTTGGCTACTGGGGAATCAGGGCATCAGTTGAGTGAGTGGATTGATCAGGAGCTCAACCAGGTAGATAACTCCTTACAGGAGCTACAGGGGACAGTCGCCTGCAAGGGGAAGGTTCGGGGAAAAGTACGCGTGGCTCTAACTCCTAGCGATGCTCACCCACTCCTCATAGGCGAGGTGCTGGTTACCCCCATGACTAATCCTGACTATGTTTCGGCCATGCGCCGTTCGGTGGCTATTGTGACGGACGAAGGCGGCTTGCTCTGTCACGCCGCCATAATGTCAAGAGAATTTGGCAAACCATGTATCATCGGTACCAAAATTGCCAGCAAACTTCTGAAAGATGGTGATCTGATAGAAGTCGACGCAGACAACGGGGTGGTGAGGATTTTAGAGAGGAAGTAGATAGAACAAAGGGTCAGATGCGAAATACATCCGATATTTCAATTGACAGGACACCCTTTTTGAAGTCATACTAGTAGGAAACAATTCAAAATATATGATTAAAGAGGTGAAGGAGAATGTGTTGGTGCATCAAGGTTTGGTTGAACGGGGGGCAGGGGATGGCCTCACTCTTGGGTTTCCGACGGCTAATATCGTTTTTTATCGTACTGATATTGTCGGAACCTATGCTTCGGAGGTAGTGGTGGGTGAGAAAGTATATCAGGCCGCCATCTATGCCAATCAACCGCGTAAACTCTTAGAGGCGTACCTCTTTGATTTTTCCGGTAACCTTTATGGACAGGAGATAACGATGACGCTCTTTCAAAAAGTGGCCGAAACAGAAGTGTTTATTGATGTCGATGCCCTGCAGAAAAAAATCGCGCGTGATGTGGAAATGGTGAAAAAATATTTTGCACACTAACTATGTTTACAGGAATTATTCAAACGACAGTACGCGTGTTGAAAACACAAGAGGATGACACCTGTCTCCTTGTGAGAATTACGCGTCCGCTCAAGTGGCGAATAACTTTGGGGCAGAGCATCACTGTTGATGGTATCTGTTCGACCGTCGTATCTTTTGGCAAGAGTTTTTTTGACGTTGTGTATATGCCAGAGACGCTCCGCAAGACGACAGCGGGAGCGTTTGTGAAAGACAGTATGGTCAACCTGGAACGCTCGCTCACCATGGCTCAGCCGCTCGATGGTAGTATAGTTTCTGGGCACGTCGATGCCTCTGGTAGGGTGGGGCGGATTGTCGAAGAGGGCACATCGTGGTTGGTGAGTATTTCCTACCCGATGAAGCTTGCCAAGTATGTATCGCCACAGGGTTCGATCGTAGTGAACGGAGTGAGCCTGACCGTAGCTGGAACTGAAAAAAATATTTTTACGGTAGCGCTCATTCCTTATACACTGGAACATACCAATCTGGGATCACTACGCAAAGGAGATAAAGTGAATATTGAAATTGACGTCTTGGCACGTTATGTGGTCAACGCGCTTGAGAATAATTCGGTAATGAAAAAAAAGTATGCAACGAAAAAATAAGGAAAGTGATGACGTGGTAAAGAATGGCGCGAAATTGCGCGTGGGGGTGGTGGTTTCAGATTACTACGTGGACGAAGTGACTGAAAAGCTTCTGACTGGGGCTTTGGAGACGTTGGCTTTATGGAAAGTGGCCAAGAAGAATATCGCCGTCGTGCACACGCCGGGTTGTTTCGAAATTCCTTACGGTTGTCTCACTCTCCTCAAAAAGAAAAAATATGATGCTATCATCACGCTCGGCTGTGTAGTGAAGGGCGAGACCGATCATGACAAATATATCGCGAGCGCCGTTTCACAGGGTATCATCGCTCTCTCGCTAAAGTACGGTAAACCGATTTCACTAGGGATACTGACCGTTAATACCCTCACTCAGGCCAAAGCGCGCTCAACAGGCACAAACAACAAAGGTATCGAGGCAACCATCGCCGCCCTAGAGATGGCACTACTAAAGTAGACCCCTTACCTTACAAGGGAGTCAAACTTCCAAGTCGGGCATTGTGAAGGAGGCTTGATTTGTATGTATTGGGATGGTGGGCCGTGATGGTCGTATGAGGGAAACCTATTGTAGTTAGTTCTTTTTTTAATCCCTTTTGATCATAGCCGAGGAAGATGATGTCAGGTCGATATTCCTTGAGAGCACTCCAGGTACCGATGGCACTGTCGCCAGGAATAACTGTGCAGGTCGGATAATGGGATTGAATTTTTTTGATGCGCTCTGAGAGAGTAAGCAAGGGGGCACGATTTTTGAGTGTCAAAACGATTTCTGGGCGCGCCACTACTACGATCAGTTCCCGACAGTGCTTGAGCGCCTCCGACAGGAAATGTTGGTGGCCTGGGTGGAAACCATCGAATACGCCGAACGCCATCCCGATAACGTACTGTTTTGTTGCTTCAGTCATAGCCCTTTGTTTTAGTAGGACTATTCTAACATATTCGACAGACTGTTATAATAGAGGAAAATACAACGATATGAATACTGTGAAAAAAGTGCTATTGGCCTCGCCGCGTGGTTTTTGTGCTGGCGTGGCACGGGCGGTCAAAGCGGTCGAGGACACTCTCCTGATTTTCGGAACACCGGTCTATGTCAAACACGAGATTGTCCACAACAAGCACGTGGTGGCGGCTATTGAGAAAAAGGGTGCTATCACTATTGAAGAACTCGGAGAAGCACCCAACGGGGCTGTAGTAGTCTTTTCGGCTCATGGTTCACCACCGGAACACTATAAAGAGGCTAAAGAGCGGGGGATGCATTTGATCGACGCTACCTGCCCCCTGGTCACTAAAGTCCACCTGGAGGTGGTGCGTTTTGTCAGAGAGGGCTATCGCATTATCTATATCGGCCACCTTGGGCATATCGAAGGAGTAGGGGTATTGGCCGAAGCCACGGGGCAGGATATCCCACTTATCGAAACGGTGGCCGATGTGGAGAAGTTGGACATCGGTCAGCCGGAGAAATTGATTTATCTGACGCAGACGACTCTGTCTCTCGATGATACGCGGGCTGTGATCGAGGCATTGAAAGAAAAGTATCCGCAGATTATCGCGCCACCGATGGAGGACATTTGTTACGCTACCACCAATCGTCAGGAAGCCGTCAAAGCGCTGGCTCAAGCCTGTGATCTGGTGCTTATCGTTGGTTCTCGTTCATCGTCTAATTCGACGCGTTTGATGGAGACGGCCAAAACGTTAGGGACGAATGCTTATCTGGTAGATGATGTATCAGCGCTAGACGAAATATGGTTTGACGGGGTAGAAACGGTCGGGATGAGCGCTGGGGCAAGCGCCCCGGAAAATCTGGTGCAAGATATCGTTGCCTCTTTCACGACCCGTGGGGCAGTGGTTGAAGATTTTGTGGTCAAAGCAGAAACGATGAAGTTCGCCGAGCCTTTGGAGCTGATGAAGATACGGAAAGAAAAAAATGCGGTAACGAAAATATGAACATAGTTATTCAGGCTTCGGATTTGGATCATGCGCGTATCGATGGCACGCGTGTCTATCTGCGTGAGCTCTTGCAACGTTTTGGGAAATTTTCTCCGGAAACAGAGTTTTTTTTGTACCATCGTAGAGTTTTCAATGCGGCACTTACACCACCCTCTGAAGTGAACTATACCGTACAAGAGTTGCCTTTTCCTTTTATGTGGATGCAGACGCGCTTTGCTTGGGAGCTGTTTCGTACTCACCCAGACAAACTCTTTCTTCCTATTCAGGCTACACCGGTTTTTTTGCCCAGTGGGGTGGAGGTGACGGCCACTATTCACGATCTCGCTTTCAAGAAATATCCCAAGACTTTTCCGCGCACTGATCTGTTTAAGTTGAATTTCTTACTCGAACGAGTGGTGATGCGAGCCGATAAATTGATTGCTGTTTCCCAATCGACCAAAAAGGATCTATTACATTTCTTTCCACAGTTGGATGAAAAGAGAGTACGAGTCATCCATCACGGGTTTGATAATGAATTTTTCGGTGCGAAACTCTCTCTGAGAGAATTGTCTGATAGGATAGAAAGCTATACGTTAAAAGCCAAAAGCTATTGTCTGTTTGTCGGGGCGCTCCAGCCACGCAAAAACTTAGTGCGTTTGATCCAAGCTTTTGAGGGAGCGAAAAAGCAGCATCCGGAAATGAAATTGGTACTGGCTGGTGAAGAGGCGTGGCTGGCTGAGGAAATTTTGGCCGCCAGAGAAATGAGCGTGCATAAGAAGGATATTATCTTGACTGGTCGGGTGAACTTTGATGATCTGCGTGCGCTTTACCAAGGGGCACGGGTGTTTGTATTCCCTTCGCTCTACGAAGGGTTTGGGCTTCCTATTTTGGAAGCTTTTGCCTCTGGCGTACCGGTTTTAACGGCCGATAATTCCAGTCTGAGAGAAGTGGCGGGGGAAGGAGCTCTCTATTGTCAGGCAGAGGATGCCTCTGATATGGCAGAAAAACTAGGACGTCTGTGGGGTGATGAGACCGTACGACAAGAATTGGTGGTCAAAGGAAGGGAGCAATTGAAAAAATTTTCGTGGGAAAAATGCGCAGCGGAGACCCTGGGCTATATCAAAGAGTAGCCCTCTTGCAGGAATGATAATTGTGTGTCACAATACCTCTGCCCGAAAAGGGATTTTTTTGTAAGACCACTGAGGCACTTTGTTCACTTTCCTCCAAAAATTTTTTGAGGCGACTTTGTACTCAAAAGCAGAGAGTCGCGTCACTTTCAAAGAAAAAATTTTCTAGACCAATTATGGCCAAAGACAATATCGTTCTCCGTTTTGATAAAGTGTCCTTCGAATATGGACACAAGAAGCCCATCTTAGATGAGGTCAGTTTCAGTATGCGCCGCGGTTCCAAAGTGACTTTGATGGGTCAGAATGGCGCTGGCAAGAGCTCGCTTTTCAAACTGATCACAGACGAGTCGCAACCCCTTTCTGGTCGCGTATCGATTGACCCGGGTTCCACAGTCGCTATCGGTCGTCAGACTATTCCGCGTGCTCAGCTTGAGATGACGGTGGAGGATTTTTTTGCTCAATTTTTTGCGGACAAGCAGTGGAATCTGCCCAAACTGATTGCCGAGGTACTCGAGGTAGTCAATCTGCCCGTACCGCCTTTGGAGAAAAAGATTGGCGAATTTTCTGGTGGTCAGCAGGCACGCTTGCTTTTGGCTTCTGCACTCATTCAAAATCCGGACATTCTTCTTCTCGATGAGCCGACCAACAACCTTGACTATGCTGGTATCGCGCATCTCACAGAGTTCCTCATTCATTACGAAAAGACTTGTATTGTTATTTCCCACGATGCGGATTTTTTGAATGCTTTTACTCATGGCGTGCTTTACCTTGATATCTTCACTCACAAGATTGAGCAGTACAATGGAGACTACTACGATGTGGTGGCGGAGATTTCCAAGCGCATCGCCAAAGCACAGAGCGAGAACGTCCGTTTGGAACGCACCATTCAGGAAAAGAAAGATCAGGCTAATGTTTTTGCCAACAAGGGTGGTAAACTGCGCGCCGTCGCCAAACGTATGCGTACCCTGGCCGAGGATCTGGAAGAAAATAAAGTGGACGTACGGCAAGAAGACAAAACACTATCGAAGTTTGAGATTCCGACGCACGATTTTGTTGGCACCATCGTCACGATTAAAACAGTTTCTGTTTTGGGTGAATTTGGTCAGAGTATCAAAAAAGTGGGGCTGGCGTTGAAAAAAAGTACGCATCTATTGGTTTCTGGTCCGAACGGTATCGGCAAGAGCACCTTTCTCGAGGCTTTGGCCTCTGGTAATGAGGAGAGAGCCTCTATCGCGCTTGGGGTAAAGGTAGGTTACTACCGTCAAGATTTTTCGACTCTTGATTTCAACCAAACTGTGGCGGAAACACTCCTTTCCGTGATGGATGAAAAGAATACCGAATTGGCTTATCGTAACGCCGCCAAATTTTTGTTGCCGGCGGAATTACTCCAGAACAAAGTAGAGAGCCTCTCTGAAGGACAGAAGGGACTGCTTATGTTTGCTAAATTGTATTGCGAGCGACCGGATTTGCTTATTCTTGATGAGCCGACCAACCATATTAATTTTCGCCACCTGCCGGTGATTGCGGAAGCTTTGGATAACTACAAAGGGGCGATGATCTTGGTGTCCCACGTCCCTGACTTCGTGGCGCAGATTCGTATCGATGAAGTGCTCGACCTAGAGTCTTTGCGCTAAACGTTTCTGGCGCGGTGTGCTTAGTAAAAATAACCTATCAAAATATTGACAGGTTATTTTTTATTCAATGAGAATTTTTTTGTAATGTTTTAAAAAATTTACTCTTGCTCCGAAAATATAATCTTGCCAAAGAGATAGCCGACGGTGAGGAAGCCCCCGATGAGGAACGGAATCAAGAGGGGAGGAAATTTGTAGAGGGAGAGGCTAAGGATACCAATAGTCCATAGGGTAGCGAGCCACAGGAGTGGACTTTTTTTGGTAAAGCGCCACGTGAAACGAAGAGCGAGGAAATGCCCCAGGAATGAAACGAGGAAAGTGCCGATAATGAGACTAAAGAAAAATTTAGCCAGACTGAGATGAGCCGTGATGAAAGTGGGGAGGAGCATCTCTAGGGTGAAGAGGGCGACGAAAGCAAGATAGCCAAAAAAGAGTGCCTCGCTCAAGAGGGCATAGACAAGTGTGAGCGTGCCGTTATCACGCAGACGAAGGAAGAGTGGCATAATATGTTTATTGTGGAGAGCCATAGCCGAAGCGTGAAAGGAAACGTTGCTTAATCTGCGAGAGGAGAGTGAGCATATTTTGCTTGTTTTTGGCGGTTTCGAAAGAAACGGTCAGAGCACTGATATCGATGCTTACATCGGGATCGCTTAATGTGAGTTCGAAGTCATTGCCGAAACCTTTTTTGAGCGGTTCAATGTTGGTAGCGCAAGAGAAGCTGCGACCAAAAAACGAGGGAAGGAGAGCACAGCTGGCGTGCACTTCGCTCGCCACACTTGAGGCAACAATCGGATGGTTCTTTTGCAACAGAAAGTCACGGTAGACACCCTGTAGTGGGTGTTTTATTCCTCCAAGAATAATATAATCAGTAGCGGTATCTTGATCAAAAAAAATGGTGCCATCTGTATGTGGGGTGCCGAGGAGAATAATACGGCCACGTTTGTAGATACCGAGCTCCTCCTCACTCACTGAGATGACGTCGGAAAAGTTGTAACCTAAGGCGAGGAAGATTTCGGCACTGCCGATAGGTCGGACTTCAGTTTCACTCGTGACAACAAAAACACCATTGGCATTGGAAAGAAGTGAACCAATCCGAAAACCGAGCCAGATATCGGAGACGGGATGGAAATCAAAAAGGCTGTGGTCGGTGGTAAGAGTGCGCTCTTGTGGATAGCGGGATCGATACGCTTGTTCACTCACAAAAGGATAGAGGGTTCCTTTTCGACTCACGTAGTATGTCCCATCAACAACATAGAGCTGTTCGAGCGAAGTTTCTTGTGGGAGATATTGGTCAATTGCCGGAAAGTCATTCACGGTTGTCCCAATTGGAAAGAGAAAGCTGCGGTAGGAGCGACGCAGGCTAAAAGTCAGGTGATTCGGAATGGCTGACTTTTTTTCGAGGGTGATAGTAGTCTTTGCAATCGAAAAATCGCCAGTCACTGCCGTATCGGCGATGAAGGTACCATGTGTTTCTATTTTGCCGTTTTGGCGAGTGGTGTTGTCAGGAGTGCGTGGATCGGTAATAGTATTGCGGCTGGAACTGGGAGTACGGAAATCAAAACTTTGGTTGATAATCGGAAAAAGGACGCGTAGCGTAAACAGCGAAGCGACTAGTAAAAGCAAAACATACAAGAGTGTGCGCAACAAAAAATAGCGTTTTTGTAGGTGAATAGGAATGGGCGTAAAAGAGGAGAACATCATAAGATGGGTGGGGAAATTTGGAACAAAAGGTCATGAGTAGTGACGATAGTTTTGGTTGGTAGTCGAAAGGCCTCACCCCCGTTCAAAGAAACATTTTCGAACTGAGCCAGAGAAAAGGTGACCGACTTTCTGAGAATCAACCGTTTGCCAAAGAGGGCGGCATAGCGACCCTCCATTTCTTCGGGTACCAAGAGGTATACGTGAGTGAAAGCGTTCGTGTCAAGCGCGTCGAGGTCATGGGGGTTGAAGAAATAGACGACGTTTTTAGCAAAGAGAAATTGCATGGGACCGGAGAGCATAGTAAAGCCGTTGCCGGTTGACATGCGGTCAACCAAGATGAGATCGTGATCGGAAAAGTCGCTGGCAAACGTCTCTACTTGTTTGAGCAGGCCGCGATTTTCGGCGTACGGAAAGGCGGCGAACCAAGCTGGTAATTGCAAAAGAAGGAGCCCGGAAAAAATGATACTAGCGAGGAAAAACTTTTTTCCTGTTGGTGGCTCGAGCGGCAAAGTGCGGTCTTTGCTTAGGAAGAGCGCTAGGCATAGTACTGCCGAAACGAGGAGCGCCGGGTAGAGGGAGAACAGATAACGCCTGAGCATCCAGGGATGATCGAGCGATATGTTTGGTTGGAAAAGATAGAGAAACACGGGCAGAGTGAGAAAGGCTGGCAGCAGAAAGAGATAACGTTTTTCTTTGATGAAGACGAAGATGCCGAAGATGCCAATGAGAAAAAGGATGAGAAAACCATACAGGAAAAAAACAGCTGCCAGTGGTAGGGAACTGGTATTCGTCACGGCGGCGTTGCTCGTTTCAACGCCATGAACAAACTTGAGCAGAGCTTTGCCGATCATAATGTAGTAGGGCAGGTTGAGGAAAAAATCACGCAAAAAGAAAAAAATAAAAACGGCTCCAGGGATAATGGCATGTTTCCAAGGTTCTGATTTCATCAGGGAACGAGTTTTTGGGTGAAGGATAAGTAAAACGATGGCTAGAAAGAGGAAGGCGAAACCTTCGATGCGAGTGAAGGCAAAGAGAGTAGCGGTCATGAGGACAGCGAGGTAACTCAAGAATTTTTCTTCCTTGAAGAAGAGGATGATGTTAAAGGCGAGAAAGGTAAAGAGAAAAACGCCGAAATTTTCGGTGAGCGTCAGTTTAGCAAACCACGATGGAAGAAAGGAAAAGAGCGCGAGGGAAAAACCAGCCAGGGCATAGAAGGGATGGACAAAAAGGCGGAGCAAGGCATAGAGGGAAAGAAGGAACAAGAAGAGTAGGATGGCATTTCCGATGGCATAGCCAGCGAGTCCGAAAAGAGCGACAAAGCTCGCGAGCCACGCTGTGTACCCCAAGGGGAACTGGGTCAAAAGATACCCCTCTTTGGTGTAGGCGAAGCCAGGAAAATTAAGAGCGGTACCTGGACCATATATTTGAAAGAAACTCTCACTTGTCGGAGTAGAAAAGGCTAGTTCACTGTTGTGAGCCAGACGAAAAGCTGCTTCCGCAATCGAACCCTGGTCCCGACCAGAGAAGAGAGTGGGTTCCGAAACGAATCCGATATACGTGGCGTATAACAAGGCGGCAATGATGACAAAGCGTAGATCGTTTGGGGCTCGTACGAGGAGCTTGCAAAGGGTAAAAATGGCGAGAGCACCGGTCAGAGCCATCCCTACAGAAAGCAAGGGAAAGAGGAAGAGTGATGCCAGTGTCAGTGAGAGGGCGAACCAACCGAACACCACAAAAGAAAGCCCGAAAAGGACGAGGAGGGTGTCAGTTTTTTCTGTCATCACAGGAAGTTTCATACTGTTTGTAGTATACAGAAAATCACGCCGATGTTCAATGATTTTCCTCAGTGGAAAATGGCTCATTGTCACTAAAGCAGCCGCTCCTTAATGCGTTTGCTATCGGGTGGGAATGCCTTTACAATAGAAGGTAATTGTATACCCTATGAAACTGTTTCTCATTAAGTTAGGTAAAGCTTGGGCTACTCTCAAGCAGGATGGTTTGCTACGTGGCGCGCCCCGAGTGTGGCAAGCTTTCTTCAGACTTTTTCGTCGAGTGATACCGGGCGATGTCCTGTTCATTACGAACGGTGTGGGAGACAGTGCACGTTATCGCACGGAGAATGTGGCCGAAGAACTCAGACAGCAGGGTTTCCGAACCGCAGTGACGGTGCAGGATAATCCGTTTCTTGCTTCTTATGCTGACCATTTTTCGGTCTTTATTTTCCACCGCGTCTTATTTACGCCGAAGGTCAAAAAATTGTTGGAGCGGATCAAAGAGCAGTACAAGGAAATTATTTTTGAGACAGATGACTTGGTTTATGACCCGCTCTATCTCAAGCATATGGACTATTATGTCAAAATGAATCCTTTCGAGCGCAAACTCTACGAAAATGGGGTCGGGAGCGATATCCTCAATGATCCGTATGTCACTACATGTACCACGACGACGGAGTTTTTGGCCAGTAAACTGCGAGAAAAGAAAAAAAAAGTTTTTGTCGTACCAAACCGACTTTCGGTGCAAGATGTCACGTGGGCTGAAAATACCTTAAAAAATCGTGCCTCTCTTACTTCTCATTCCTCATCTATTGTTCACATTGGCTATCTTTCCGGCACGCCGAGCCACAACAAGGATTTCGCCACCATTACCAAAGCGCTTGCTACTTTGCTCGCCCGCCATACAAATGTGCGCTTGGTTTTGGCTGGACCGCTTGATACGGATGAAGCTTTGACTATCTTCGCGCCACAGATCGAGCATGTGCCATTTGCGGCGCGGCAGGAGTATTTTGCCACGGTAGCGACGCTTGATATTAATTTGGCGCCGCTTGAAGTTGGTAATCCGTTCTGTGAGGCCAAATCTGAATTGAAGTTTTTTGAAGCGGGAATTGTGGCTGTGCCGACGGTAGCCGCGGCCACTGGGACATTTGTTCAGGCTATTACAGACGGGGTGGATGGATTTGTGGCAGAGACCGAAGGAGAGTGGACAGAAAAACTGGAGCGTCTTATTATGGATGAAGAACTGCGGACGAAGATGGGTCGGCTAGCACGAGAAAAAGTGTTGCGATTGTATGCGACCATCAATGCCACCAATGAAGAGTATTACCAGTATATAAGCAGTAAACTAACGAAATGAGTATGAAGGTATTGATTACTGGTGGGGCGGGGTTTATCGGCAGTGCCACTGCCAAGAAACTGATCGAGCGCGGCGACAGTGTGGTGTTGATCGATGATTTCAACGATTACTACGACCCACAGCTCAAAGAGGATCGCATCACCATTTTTCTCAAGGGTTACAAGAAGTCGGTCAAGTGCCCCAATGGCTATGTCCTTTATCGGGGCGATATCCGCGACGCTGCTTTTGTAGAAAAGATTTTCAAAAAAGAAAAGATTGACAAGGTGATCCATCTGGCGGCTATGGCTGGCGTGCGCAACTCATTGGAAGACCCACTGCTCTATACTGATATCAATGTCTTAGGAACCGTGTTATTGCTTGATTTGGCAGTCAAATACAAGATCAAAAACTTCGTCTACGCTTCATCTTCTTCGGTATACGGTAACAACAAAAAGCTGCCCTTTTCTGAAAGTGACAGTGTTGATCTGCCAATCTCGCCCTATGCCGCCAGCAAAAAAGCGGACGAGCTGTTTGCTCACTGTTATAGCCACATTTATAAACTGCCGACTACGGGTCTGCGCTTTTTTACGGTTTACGGTCCCTGGGGTCGGCCGGATATGGCTTTGTTTTTATTCACCAAGCATACTTTTTCTGGTGGAACCATCGAAGTGAACAATCACGGCAAGATGTCACGCAACTTCACTTACATTGATGACATTGTTTCTGGTACTATCACGGTCTTGGATGCCAATATTCCCTATGGCGTGATGAACATCGGCGGTGATAAGGAAGACACCCTGATGGAATTCATTGAAGAGATTGAAAAAAATGTCGGCTGGTCAGTAAAAAAGAAAATGATGCCGCTCCCGGCGGGGGACGTGGTGGCGACCGTAGCCGATATTCGCAAACTGCGCAAACTGGGTTGGAAGCCGACGACGCGCATCAGCAAAGGCATCAAGAACTTTGTCGACTGGTACCGCGAGTATTATAAAGTAGCGTAGAGCCGAGTGAAAAATGGAGCAAAAAAAGGCGGCCGGAGTGGTCGCCTTTGTGTTTGCGCGTTGCGCGGGGGTAGGGGCTCTGATTTCAGGCCGCCTGCTTGAGTCTGATGGGGCCATGTTGAGCCGAACTGACAGTGAGATTCAACTCCAGCGTAAAGTCCGGAAAGTATCTATGGAGGATGCTACCGAACAGACGTTGGCGGAGCATTATCGCCTCGTTTTCGATGTCCCAGTAGATGTGGCCGCTAAGCGAAATGCCTGAGGCATAGACCTTGAGGACAGGCGGTCGCTCGACCTTTGGTTCGCTTGACCTGCACTCAAGCACAAAATTTCCCGGATTGACGTCAGAAATGATTTGGGCGGCCGCTTGAGCCGCCAGAACGATTTCTATGCTGAGACAACGCTTTAACTCGTCCTTCTCTGAGATGCCAATCTGTTGCTCTTGTTCTAGGGTCCAGTAAAGAATTGCACGTGCCATCTCGTTTCTCCTCGAGTGTGAAGCCACCGGACTACTTCCGAAAGCTTCGCCTTAAGGCGAAGTAAAAGAATAGTATGTTTTTCGTGATTTGTAAAGAGGAAGCCCTGTCGGAAAAGGGGATTCTCTTGTAGAATAAGGAGGTTATTGGAAGATTTTCTTCCCAGTAGTTTCTGTGTTGGTTATTATTGACAAAAATACTTTTTTGTGATAAAATAATCATTTGACCGTTCCTTTCCAAAACAGATGGGATTATCGCGCCAGGTCGCCTTCGGGCGGCCTCGTGAGGAAAGTCCGGACACTTAGCTCCGCCACGTGCGGAGTGCAGGTAGCGGGTAATTCCCGTCTTGGGTGACCAACGAGGTGCGAGCAGAGACGCTTGGCTCGAAAGACGCCAGGCACCCGAGGAGCAATCTTTGGGTGAGTCTCCATAGTAATATGGAGGGTGAAACGGCTAAATCCTTACCTGAGTGCAAGACCGTGCCCGCCGATAAGGAAAGCGGGAGAGTCGCGAAGATCACGTTGGTAACAGCGTGGCAAGATAAATGATAGTCTCTCTTGTGGCTTCACGGCCAGAGGAGAACAGAATCCGGCTTATACATCTGTTTTGGAAAAGAGTGGTGAAGATATAAACGCTCAACTATTTTTTATGAAGCGTTCCGAAATATTTTTCAGTGCTATCTTGGTGCCGATGGACTTCCTCATGATTGTCCTGGCGGCCGCTTCGGCGTATTTCTTGCGCCTGATGCCGATGTTTCAGGACTATGTGTCCCGAGTTTTCAGTCTGTCTTTCAATGACTATATCTTTTTTTCCGTAGTAGTGGCGCCGCTTTTTATCCTGATCTTGGCGCTTGATGGTTTGTATAATATGCGAGCCACACGGCGCGTGTGGCAGGAGCTCTACGGGGTGGCACGGGCCATTACCATCGGTCTCATTATTTTGATGGTCGCCGTTTTTCTCCAACGCGAATGGTTTTCCTCACGTTTCGTGATTTTGGTCGGGTGGGCTTTGGCTGTCTTTTATCTGGTGACAGCTCGCTTTATTGTTCAACGTATTCAGAAGTGGCTTCTCGTTCACGAAGGGATGGGGATGCATCGGGTACTACTCATCGGCACGAACCAAAAAATGTACGCCATGAAGCGTCTCTTTACCCGCAATAAGGAACTAGGCTACCGAGTGGTGGATCAGATCGATACGGCGAGTGTTGTGCAGGTCAAAGAGATCCGCCAGGAAAAGGGGATTGATGAGATAGTTGTCGGTGATCCGACCCTGACTGATGATGAGCAGGAAAAATTGTTTGATTATTGTCAGATTAACAACATCACCTACAAATATTTTCCGACCACGCTGCAGACGCCGCGCTTTACGATGAAGATTTTTAATGGTGAGCCAATCATCGAATTTGAGCATACGCCACTCGATGGTTGGGGCAAGGTGATGAAGCGGTCGTTTGATCTTTTGGCTGGATTTTTCCTGACGCTTCTGTCTGCGCCGGTTATGTTAGTTATTGCCATTCTTATCAAATTGGAGGATGGAGAGGGACCAGTCATTTACCAGAACGAACGCATCGGGGAGAATGGTCAGAAATTCTTCGTCTACAAATTTCGCTATATGCTGTGGAAATACTGTATCACCAAGGATAACCCAGCGATGGAAGAAGCAGTAGCATTTGAGAAACAACTGATTGAGGAGCGTAATACCCGCCGAGGCGGGGTACTGTATAAAATCAAAGATGATCCACGTAAGATGAAAGTGGGAGCGATGATCGAGCGTTATTCACTCGATGAGTTGCCGCAGTTTTTCAATGTCTTGCAGGGAACGATGAGTTTGGTCGGTCCGCGGCCACATCAGAAGCGCGAAGTGGACAAGTACAGCGAGTACCACCGTCGGCTTCTGACCATCAAGCCTGGAGTAACCGGGATGGCACAGGTCTCTGGCCGTTCCGATTTGGCCTTCGAAGATGAATATCGCCTCGACGTTTTCTATATTGAGAACTGGTCGCTGTGGCTCGATATCATCATTTGTCTCAAGACCGCTGGGGCTCTCTTGCGCCGCCGTAGGAATGTCAAATAACGGTCAAGGGACACTTTCTTGACGAACGGTGCTATAATAGAGACGTACCATTAATGTAATGACACGTATATGATTATTATTCGTTGGATAGTGAGCGCACTGGGTTTTTTGGCTCTGCCATATATTGTGTCCGGGATTTCGGTCAAAGGTTTTGCTACGGCTCTCATTCTGGCGCTGTTGTGGGGACTGGTCAATGTGACGATCAAACCACTTCTTATCATTCTCACCCTGCCATTCAATATTTTGACTTTGGGTATTTTTACCTTCGTTATCAATGGTTTTCTGTTATGGCTCTTGGGGGGCGTAGTCAAAGGTTTTGAGGTGCACGGTTTCTTGGCTGCCATCTTGGGTGGGCTGGTGTTATCCGCTCTTCACACCATCACCCACTTTGCCCTCGATCGCGCGGAGTAAGAAACTCTTTATATTATATTGGAAAAACGAAAAGGCCTGAGTATGATTCCAGGTCTTTTTTTGTTGCGTGAATGGTTACAGGAGGATCACGATGGCTACAATACTGACGGTGAGGAAGATTGAGAGGAGGGCTATCAAGGCAACGAAGAGGCCTTTGAGGAACCAAGGCTTGTATTGGGAAAGACGCTCGCTCAGTTCCCGGAGGTCACCCGCAAGCGAGGCGTTTTGGTAGGCAGGGCGAAGGGCGAGGGATTTTCCTGGCTGTTCCTCCTCGGCAATCAAGAGGCGCGATGATCCTGTTTTGCCGATGGCGTCGCTGACGAAGATAAGTGCTGTGCCTGATTTATTTAGGGACTGGAAAGTGAGGTGGAGACAGTACGACTTACCGGAAGAATCAGAGATTCGTGGGAAGCGGAAATTAATGGTGTTGTCAGAACTTAGTGTCGAGACGTGGAGCGTCGAAGAACGGAGGGTGTCGGTACATGAGGCATCGAGGAGGTCGAGACGAAGCAGGCCTCCGCCACCGATGCGCGAGTTACTAAAAAGTATCTGTATTTGTGCCAGGCCGTTATGTTCTATTCGAAACGTTTCAGTCATACCACCTTCTGGAATCTTTACCCGTTCGCCCTTGCTTATGATCCAATCGGTGTCGGGGAAAGCCCAGGCATGAGAGAGGACAACAAAAATAACTACAAAAAATAGAACAAAAAGTCCGAGGAGTATTTTTTTGATATCACTTTCTTTGAGATGATGCATAGGGCTAGAGATAGAAACGAGGGAGAATGACATCGAGAGTGAGATAGAGCGAAAAGAGTATCATACAGATGACGCCTGAGGAGAGGGCGAAACGGAAGCGTTCTTTCGTTCCTAGGAGGGCGCCGAGGCCCACAAAAACGAGGATGATATGCGTGGCCAGATTGGGCAGGAAATAGCGGCCAGGAGTACCGAGATCGAGTTTATGAGTATGGAGAAAAACATTAAAATCTGCGGCTCGGATGCCGAGCTGGAGGGCAACTAGTATCAGAATGAGGAAAATGATATATTTTCGTTCCGGAAGAAAGGCAGCACCACGTTTGCGGAAGAAATACAGCATGAGTCCGAATGCAGAAGCGATCTCAATAGAGAAAATCACGTCGGTGAGATTGTTTGACACCACATCATTATTCCAGCCGAGGGCTCCCCAGTAAGTACGAGACGACAGGGAAAAGTGACCGGGGGTGAGGCTTTTGCCAAGATAGTTCCCAAGCTCGGTAATTGTTTGGCTCAGGCCGCCCTTGTTTGGGAGTAAGGTCGAGAAACCGTAACGTGTACTAAATGGAATGGCGACGATGGTGAGGATAAAGGCAAAAAGAATGAAGGCGAGAGCCAATTTCTTGGCATCCCGGACTTTGTGAAAAAGATGGAAGCCAATGAGGATGATGAAGGCTACGAGGAGAACAATAGCCGTGCCTTTGGTGAGGAGGCCGATGATGACAGAGGAGACCAGGAGAGTGAAGTTTTTCCAGGTGAGGCCCTGTTTGAGGCTGAGGACGGCGGCCCAGGTAAAGAGGAAAAACATCGGAATGAGCAGGACATCGTAATTGATCGAAGCAAAATACATGGCAAATTTGGGCTGAAAGGCGATGATAGCACTGAGCATGAAACTTTGGAGTGTGCCCAGACCGATGGTACGAGCAATCTGAAAGGCGAAGAATATGGAGAGGGTGCCGAGTAGCACGGAAAAGAGACGGATCAAGTAAAAACGGATGAGAATATCCGATCCTGAAAATGCCTGCTCGATTGTACCAGCTACGCGGTGGTAGAGACTGCCGTGCACCGCATCGGCTTGAGTATAGCGGTTGTAGGGGAGCCACTCCTTGGCGATAATTTCCGGCTCATTCGGACCGATAAAGTTGTCTTTGGCGAAATGGGTGGTTTCATAGAGCCCTCCACGCACATCATCAATGCCGGCTGCTGTGCCAGCGTTCAGAATTTCTTCGGAAAAATTGTATTGGGCGAAGAAGTCATTATTTGTGACGGCACCTCGACTTATGGTTTGCCAAGTTTTTTCTGCTGGTTCATTTTGATATTGGATCGAATTGTAGTGCCGCGCCTCGTCTTGGCCGGTAAACATGGGAAAAAGGGTAACAAAAAAAGTCCCTTTGAGAAAAAAAGTAATAAGGAGTATTCCGATAAGCACCCATTCATTTTTGAGAAGCGAGATGAGACGCTCCTTTTGGAAAAATCGCATACCTGGAGTATACTACAATGGCTGAAAAAAGCCATTTTAAGTGTAATAACTTCATCTTAATGTTTAAGCACTACGACGCCATCCTAGTTGGAGGGTCGGGTTTTATTGGATCACCGTTAGGGAAAATACTCTCAAAAAAAGGGGAACGGGTGGTCAGTATCTCTCGACACCGGAGCGCGCGGCGACCTGAAGCGGACGAGCTCATCTTAGATGTGGCTGATTCTGTAGCGCTCACCAAATCCTTTCCGGTCGGAGAGGTGGTCTATATTCTGATTGGACAAAATAACCCTCACTTCGATGGCGAACAGGAGCTCACAACTTTGAAGAGTCTGATCGTGGTATTAAACCAAAGACGACCGAAAAAGGTGTTCTATCTTTCCTCTGCTCTCATATATGGTGAGACGGAAGAGCCGGCCACAGAATCGGCTCCCTGTAAACCAGAAGACCAGTACAGCCGCTTTAAGTATGCGGCTGAAGAACTTCTTCGGCGAGACCTCGACCAAAGAATTCTATTAGGGATAGTGCGTCTGGCCAATGTCTATGGTGGTCAAAAAAATCGTGGATTTGTGGGTCTAGTGATAAGCCGTTTATTGCGGGGAAACGATGAACGGCTCATAGTAAATGGTGATGGTCTGCAGGAACGAGACTATATATTCATTGATGACGCCGTTTCAGCGATAGCGAGTGTGGCCAAAATGATCAGCCACACTGATATCGTCAATATCGCTACCGGGAAAAGCTATACTTTGCTCGCTCTCCTCGACCAAGTTTTTCGCATAACCGGTAGATCTTTCCCATATGAGAAAAATGATTCATGTCCGGCAGAGGTTAAAAAAAGCCGCATAAGTAACGAGAAACTGAGCAAGGATTATCGTTTTTTACCGACTTACTCGTTTGAAACAGGATTGCGGGAGACGTATGCGCGTTCTGCTGAAAAAACAGGGAGAGTGTCGGGAAAAAAAATTCTTTTATTGGGCGGTGAAGGTTTCATTGGGAGAAATTTGGCGGCTCACTTTTCTCAGTCGAACGAATGTTTTTCAATCGGCCTCACTCCGTCAATTTTTACCGATCGACAGGATACTTTCATCCAGGCTGACCCGTACCGAGATCGCATTGATCAATCGTACGATATTATTATTCATCTTATCGATAACAAGATCCCATACGCAGAATTTGAAAAACAGGAGCGGAGGCTCTTGGAATGCCTCGTATTGAAAACAGAGGTTCATCTCGTTCTGTTTTCTTCGGCGGTTGTCTATGTCAATCCAGATTCCGAATATGGAAAACGCAAGAGATGTCTTGAGGATTTTTATGTCGATTACTGTACTTCACATGGGATAACACTGACGGTGTTTCGTCCGTTTAATCTTTTCGGCTCATATCAGTTGCCGTATCGACCAGGCAGTTTGGTCGCCAACCTGATGTATAATTTTCTGTTGGGGAAAAGCACGGAAATCAATGATTTGGAAACGAAGCGGGATTTTATGCATGCCGGCGATATAGGGAAATTTGTCGAGCATGCACTTCTCACCAAGCGGGTAGGAACCTTCGATATGGGTTCTGGATCCTTGGTGCACATTAGGGATCTCATCAGCCATCTCGATCACGAAGTTTCTCCTCAGAAAATCAAAATTATTGATAAACAGCTACGAGAAGGTGTTTCTGATTATCCAGCTAACCAGGCTTTCTGGTCAGCCTGTCCTATGGTAGACTTTGACGAAGGGCTCAAACAAATCATTTTGTTTTACCGGGATAATTTGCATCTACTGAAAGACTATGTTGAGCGAAAAAGTGAGTAAAAATATTCTTATCATCGGTGCCGGCCGAGCCGGGAAACTTCTCAAAAAAGATGTTGAGCAGGCTCACCCTGAGTGTCACGTGATCGGCTTTGTCGATGATAAACCTGATTCAGAAAATCGGTTGTTGCTCGGCACCCTCGCTAGTATCGGAAAACTGGTACGTCTGTTTCGAATTGATGAAATAATTATCGCTATCCCATCCACCGATGGAAAGCTGGTGCGTAATATTTTACTCCAAAATATCAAAAACCATGTTCCTATTAGGATTGTCCCCCGCAATCAGAAAATCATTCGCTTGAGCCAAGTGCGTTACGACGAGGTGAGAGAAATCACAGGAGAGGACTTCCTAGGCAGACCGTTTATGCGGCAGAATATCGCCAAGGTAAACCATTTTTATCACAACAAGACCGTCTTCATTACTGGGGGGGCTGGATCGATTGGCTCTGATATCGTGCGGCAGCTTTTAGACCTCGATGTGAAAAAAATAGTGGTGTATGATAATTCTGAATATCTCATTTTTCTACTGGAACAGGAATTAAAAGTGTTGGGACTGCGCGAGCGCTGTGAATTGATCGTGGGAAGCATTCTTCATTATAACAAGCTCAATATTGTCATGAAAACGATTCGCCCGGATATTGTCTTTCATGCTGCCGCGTACAAGCATGTACACTTGATGCAGGATAATATTGATGAGGCAGTATACAACAATGTCATCGGCACCAAGCGGGTCATCGAGGCAGCGATGCAGAGCGGAGTGAAACTGTTTACGTTTATTTCTACGGACAAGGTGGTAAACCCAACTAGTATTATGGGTGCGACCAAAAAGCTTTGTGAATACTATATCCAGTCTCTCCATCCAAAGGGAATGAAGTTTAACATCGTTCGTTTTGGGAATGTCATAAATTCTAATGGCTCCGCCTTACCACTTTTTGAACGGCAGATAGCACGGCAGGGCTACGTGACCGTGACTCACAGGAAAATGAAACGATTTTTTATGTCTATCCGCGAGGCAGCGCAGCTCGTTATTGAGAGTACTGCTAAAGGGAAAACGGATACCATCCATATTCTCAATATGGGGGAGCTCATCAATATCTATGAGATTGCGCTTTGCCTTATTCGCGCCAAAGGTTTTGTCCCGGGAAAGGATACTGAAGTTCGCATTACGGGCTTACGTAAGGGTGAAAAAATGATTGAAGAACTTTATACCGAGAGTGAGCGGGGGAATATAATTAAGACCAGTATGGATCATATTTTTTCACTGAAAAACTATGACCAGTGCCCGGTAGGTATTGTAGAGACTATTGACACTTTGGAAGAGATGGTCAAGGGTGGTGCTGGCCAAAAAGAATTGTATACAGAGTTGAAGAAAATTTTTCCTTCTATCAAAGATTGCTGAAAACCTTATCATGAGAACTGGTATGCCCTCTCAAGAAACTTTCAAAAGATTTAGCCAGTTAGCTGGCATGGATTTGGAATATTTTTTTAAAAGCGGTTTTTCTGTGTCAGTGCGTTACGCAATCGTCTCACTTTCTGGTGTGGTGGCATCAATCGGTTTCGCACGACTGGGGAGTAAGGAGCTTTTGGGACAGTATCAGTCGGTCTTGGCGTTGCTCGGTTTGCTGTCTGTATTTTCCCTACCCGGACTGAATATGGCGGCCTTCAAGGCTGTAATAGAGGGCTTTGATGAAGGCATAATCAAAGCGGTAAAATATAGTTTTTTTTCGAGCTTGCTTGGATTACCGATTCTTTTTGGATATGCAGGGTACCAGTTTTATTTTTTGGGTCATCAGATGCTGGCTCAATCTTTGATACTTGGTGCACTGTTCTTCCCTTTCTTTTACGCAGCCAATACTTGGTACGTCTACTATGAGGCACGCTCTCATTTTTCCGCTGTGAGTGTGAGAGTAATCTTCGCCAGTGTTCTGACAACGATAGCCCTTGTGTGTAGTCTTTATTTTCAGGCCGGGCTCTTCGTGGTGGTTGGAGTGTATTTGTTTTTTGGTACATTTTTGAATTGGTTCTTCTTCTTTGAAGTGAAGAAAAAAATTAGCAGGGGAAAAGTAAAGACAGGTAGTCTCGATATAAACTATGGCCTTTCAGTTTCTGCACAAAAATTTGTATTCTCTCTGACAGAAAATTTACCGGCCTTAGCTATACCATTCCTCTTTGGATTTGCATCTTTGGCGGTTTTTCAGATTGCTTATTTTGTGATCAATGCCGTTGCTGGTTTTTTGAACGGTCTTTCGGCAACGTATTTGCCACTGCTTTTTCGATCTACCTCCCTCAATCACTGGAAGGTACTGTTTCAGAACCTTGTCTTGGGGGTGATACTTTTCTTCATACTGCGCATGTTTCTCAATATCTTTTTCCTTCCGTTGTATGGTATTCACTATCAGGAGAGTCTGGCTATCGCCAATAACCTGTCCTTCTTGGTGATGCTTTTTCCTATAAAGATTTTTTTGAGCAATTTCTTAACTGTTAAGAAGAAAAATTTCTTGCTCAGTTTGTTACTCCTCGTCGCAAATGCCATGTCGCTTCTTGCATTATATCTAACCAAAGGACTCGCATTTTCTACGAGTATGTGCTGGTACATGTATACGCTTCATTTCACTCTATTGATTCCTCTTTTGGCAGTTTACATGAGGCTACACTTAAAAAAAGAGGCCGGTGAGTTCTAGAATTTAATGCCTCTTTTTCTTTTCGAGGAGGGCGGTGAAAATTTCATTGGGCGTTTGGTATGAAAGACATTTTCTTGGACGGTTGTTG
>JAYTWI010000016.1:0-13126 GCA_043743535.1 Candidatus Moraniibacteriota bacterium
CCCTCAAAAAGTTGGCCTCACAACTAAAAACGTTCTTTCTTGCTTTATTCATAATGATATTCTAACCTGGAGAGGTTACGAATACCACTAATTACCAAAATTAATTATACTCCAAAAATAAAATACTTTTCTGTCAAGATTAAAAGTGGTATATAGGCTTAATTAAAGCAAATATTTTGAATTGGCGAACGGCTGATTTTTGCTCTGTCGGAAGTACATCTGAAAGGTGCTAAAATGTACTTGTTGAGATTTATTTATATCTCGCCTGCATTGTTTAGGGCGAATCGTTTCAGTCGGGTCTCATAATTCATAACTCTATACTCTTATGTGCGGAATCGTAGGCTATGTAGGGAAGCGTAACGCTCGGGAATTTTTGCTCGAAGGATTGCGGCGTTTGGAATATCGCGGCTATGATAGCGCTGGCATCGCACTCGTGGAAGGCAGCAAATTGAAAATAGTGAGGGCGCTGGGGAAAGTGGTGGAACTGTCTCATAAGATTGAGAACAGTACTTCTAGGGCGGTAGTGGGTATCGCTCATACGCGTTGGGCTACGCATGGCAAGCCATCGGAGAAGAATGCCCATCCGCATACTGATTGTACGGGCACGATTACCCTGGTGCACAATGGTATTATCGAAAACTATGCCGTGCTCAAGGCGGGACTGATCAAACAGGGGCATCATTTTCGCTCGGAAACGGATACAGAAGTGATTACCCATTTGATTGAGGAAGAACTCAAACATACCAAGGATTTCGAACAGGCTTTTTTTGCTACCCTAAAACTGCTCAAGGGCACATATGGTATCGTGGCCTTGTCACTCGGCAATCCCGAGCGCTTGTATGCTGCACGTATGGGCAGTCCCTTGGTGATTGGTATCGGCCAGGAAGAATATTTCATTGCTTCTGATGTTTCGGCTATTTTGGCCCATACCAAACGAGTGATCTATCTGGAGGATGGTGAGCGTGCGGTGCTTTCGGCCAATGAATATGTGGTCAAAACTGGCCGCACGGTGATGGCGAAAAATGAAACGGAGATCGAATGGTCTAACGAAGAAGCGAAGCGAGGTGGCTACCCGCACTTTATGATCAAAGAAATTTTCGAGCAGCCGAAATCATTTGCTGATGCTCTGCGCGGGCGTTTGGTTATTGACGAGGGAACAGCCCGTTTGGGTGGTTTACGCGAAGTAGAGAGGCGTTTGCAGGGTATCAAGCGCATCGTGATTGTTTCGTGTGGTACGTCGTATCATGCCGGACTGGTAGGGGAGTATATGCTCGAAGAATATGCCGGTATTCCGGTCGAGGTGGAGTTTGCTTCAGAGTTCCGCTACCGTAAACCACTCTTAGACAAACACACGGCTGTTTTGGCGCTGTCGCAGTCAGGCGAAACGGCTGATACTTTGGCGGCTATCCGTGAGGCCAAGAACAAAGGGGCTCTGACACTTGGCATCGTGAACGTGGTGGGGTCGACTATCGCGCGCGAGACCGATGCCGGAGTATATAATTATGCCGGTCCAGAAATGAGCGTGGCCTCTACCAAGGCTTTTACCTCGCAGTTGGCGATTTTGGCTTTGCTCACACTCTATCTAGGACGACAGCGTGATATGTCGCTCGTCACGGGGCAACGCATCGCCAAAGAACTCGCCCGCATCCCACAATTGATGGAGAAGGTGCTCGCCCAGTCAGATACCATCAAGAAACTGGCCAAGAAATATGCCGGACGCAAGAATTATTTGTATCTCGGCCGCAAGTACAATTTCCCTATTGCCTACGAGGGAGCGCTCAAGGTGAAAGAAATCGCCTATGTGTCCGCTCAGGGTTATCCCACTGGGGAAATGAAGCATGGGCCTATTGCTCTCATTGATCCGCAGGCCTTGTGTATTTTCATTGCGCCAGTGGATAGTGTGTACGAGAAAAGCGTCAGCGGTTTGGAGGAGGTGAGAGCCCGTGGCGGCACCGTCATTGCTATCACGACGGAAAAGAACACGGCGCTCGAGAAGAAGGCGGACGCGGTTATTTATGTCCCCAAGACTCTGGAAATGCTTTCGCCACTTTTGACTGTTATCCCACTTCAGCTCTTGGCCTACCATATGAGCGTGACCCTGGGCTATGATGTTGATAAGCCCCGCAATTTGGCTAAATCAGTGACAGTTGAGTAAGGAAGGGAAGAGTGCTACAATGAACGCATTCTTTTGAACATTATTTTACCTATGCGCTCTATTATTGCCGACTATTTGCCGCTCGACCGGCCGCTCATCATCTTCGATTTGGAAACGACTGGCCTCGGTATCGGGGAGGACAAGATCATCGAAATCGCTTACGAAAAAATCCTGCCTTCGGGTGAAGTGGTTTCATACTGTCAGCGTATCAACCCCGGCAAACCGATTGCCCCCGACGCCAGTCGTATCAACGGTATCTATGATAAGGATGTGGTAGACGCCCCCAGTTTTGCCAAGCTTTCCTATGAATTGTGGAATGCCTTCGAGGGTTCGGACGTCGGCGGATTTAACATTACCGGTTTTGATTTGCCTTTTCTGCGCGGCGAGTTTGCCAGTGTCGGCAAAACGTTCGATTTTGCGACCAAGCGTTTGCTTGATGCCAAGATTTTGTATCATAAGATGACAGCGCGTGATATGTTTGTACCGCGTAATCTGTCAGCGGCGTACAAGTTTTATTGCGGCAAAGATCATACGACGGCTCATACTGGGGCGGGTGACGTACGGGCGACGGTGGAAATACTGGAGAAGCAACTAGAAAAGTATCCGGAGTTTCGCAGTTGGGAGTATTTGGCCGAGCTTCATGGTAACAAAAAACTGCTTGAATCAGCTAAAACAGAGCATGCTCCGCTCGTAGGGGCGAGTCAAGCAGGCACTCTCTTTTGAGATTATTTTTCACGATACGTTATGACTGGATTGATTGTTTTTGGTGCCAAGAATCTGTATGTTTTTATCGTGGCGGGAGCGCTGTGGTATCTCTACGAGCAGTCACCGAGAGAGCGTAAGAGGATGGCGCTGTGTGCTTTTTTGGCCTTGCCGCTCGCCTATGCCATTGCCAAATTGGCCGGTCATTTTTACTATGATGTGCGGCCGTTTGTGGAGGGGCATTTCGTCCCACTCATTTCCCATATTCCGGACAACGGTTTCCCATCTGATCACACGCTCCTCAGTGCGGCAGTGGCTGCAGTCATATTTTTCTTCCACCGCAAACTAGGAATCTTTTTTTTGGTGTTGGCTTTCTTGGTAGGGGCAGCACGGGTAGCAGCGGGCATCCACCATATGACGGATGTGGTGGGCAGTATGATTATTGCCGTTTCCGTGACCTACTCTGTTTTTACATATGTGCTACCAAAGGTGTGGGAAAAATTCGGGATGAAAAAAACGTTTTTTTAAATATTTTATGGCGCTTGTCTACGGAAAACCAGTTGCGGAAAGAATTCTGAAGGCTACTAAGGAGCGAATTGCTGTTGCCAAGATAACTCCTGGTTTGGGCGTCATTTTGGTGGGGGACGATGCTGCCTCACACCTCTATGTGGGTTTGAAGGAGCGGGCGGCGACCGAGTGCGGCATTATGGTAGTCAAAAAACTTTTTCCCGAAACGGTTAGTTTTCAAGAACTCGTAACGTGCATAGAGGAATTGAATGGCCGCGCAGATATCCATGGTATTTTGGTGCAACTGCCACTGCCAGAGGGTTTGCCGACGGACGAGATTATCGCTCACATCACGCCGACTAAAGATACCGATGGTTTTCATCAAGAAACGATACGGCAATTTTTGCTTGGGCGAGAGGAAGCCTGTCCGGTTTTTCCCCGGGCAGTGGTGGAACTCTTGCGCGAGACTAAGGAGCTGTTTCATGGTGAAAAAGCACTGGTGATCGCTAATTCGGATCTCTTGGGTAAGGTGATGTCACATGCGCTCACCTATGAAGGATTGGTCAGTGAATATGTTTTGAGCAGCGAGAAGAAAGGAATGCTTTTGGAGAAAGCGAGGAGAGCTCGTGTAATCGTTACGGCCTGTGGTATCCCGAATATGGTTACGAGTGATATGATGAGTGATCACGTGACGGTGATAGATGGCGGAGTCAGTCATAGAGCAGGTAAGGTAGTGGGTGATGTGGCGAAGAGTGTCGCAGAGAAAGCTTCTTTTTTGGCGCCGATGCCTGGCGGCGTGGGGCCAGTGACGGTCGCTACCCTCCTTTCTCGTGTGACCGATGTGGCACTTTCGTTGACAAAGCGGGGCTAATTGCCTATGCTTCTTGTGTACTTGGTGGCTTGAAAACAGATAAAAGCCGAGGTGGTGGAATGGTAGACACACGGGACTCAAAATCCCGCGATAGCAATATCATGAGGGTTCAAGTCCCTCCCTCGGCACCAGTAAAAATTTCTCTCGTGGGAGAAATTTTTTCTAGTGTCTCTGTTATGTACCAAGTCGGCCCTATTTTCCAAAATCGGTGATGTCTTGCACGCGCGGAGCGCGTGGTGAAGCGAAACTAAACTGTACGCTCATTTGTTTTTGAATTTGGGTGTCGCAAATGGAAAAGGAGGGGTTTGGGGAGGAATTTTCCATTTGCTCCGCTGATTTCTTTTGGCGAAATGCGGGCGGGCAACACAAAAAACTCATTCACTAATTTGATTTGTTTGAAATTTTGGTGTAACATCATAGTAGTAACAAATAAATTGACACTCTACTATAATGTTAATCTTTTAATGATGATATGCCAACAAGCCAAAATTTAGCAAACAACATAAAGAAATTGCGAGAGGCCAAAGGGCTTTCGCAAGAGAAGTTAGCGAGATTGGCAGATATTGCCAATAACACGCTTATCAAAATGGAATCTGGTGAAAACCAGAATCCAACATTAGTCACGCTTAAAAAGGTTGCGAAAGCCTTTGGCGTGAGCGTTGGTGATTTAATAAAATAAAATTTATGTTTTGCGAACACTGTGGAAATAAAATAGATGAAAATGCTCAATTTTGCCAAAGTTGTGGCAAAAAAACTTTAGGAACTGCTAAGGCAGTTTCACCAACAGTTGCTCCTTCAAATCCAACAGAGGGTAAGTCGGAAGCAATAATTAAGTGTGGAAATTGCGATTATGTTGGCCACGGAGAGCCAGCGAGAACAATGGGCGGGATGATCTTAGCTTGGCTTTGTGTCTTCTTTGCTCCACTAATCACGATTATTTATTTCGTTGTAACTCATAAATATAAATGTCCAAAATGTAAATCAACATTTTTGGGAGTTAAGAATAAGGAGGGCGTATTTACAGGACAAAGAGGAGGCGCAAAAAGTCCAATAATGATATTTGTTTGGGTTCTTGTAGGAATAGCTATCATCGGTATCCTTTTATCGATTGTGCTTGCTTCACTAAACACTGCCCGTGAGAAAGCAAAACAAGCCCAAGAACAGAGTTCGGGGCAATTCAAATAAAAAACTATGTATTGTAAAAACTGTGGCAATAAAACTTTCTCTTGTGGGAAAAATTTTCATCGGTGTCTGTATTGTACCAAGCTCGCACCTGTTTCCAAAAGAAATATAGCAAAATCAATATGGCTATATCAGAAAAAATGCAAACTGGTTTCGTAGCAACGCTCACGGCACTTACAGTACCGATAATGATTTTGAATTTGCTGGGTGAAATTATTTCTGGCATATGGTTGGCTGTTCTCGGAGAATGGGGAGAAATTTTTAGAGGAATACTTTTCATGGCGATTTCTGGTTTTGCCATCTCAATCGCTCTAATGCCATCTCTACTTTTTGCCGCTCCAGCGGCTATGGCAATAGAAAAGGGCAAAAAACTTTTAGGAATGTTTTTCGGCTTTCTTAGTGTTTTGTACACAATCGCACTGATGACTGGTTGGTGTGTTTGGATAATGTGGCTTTTTGTAAGTTCTGCTACTGACAGCTTGCTTATTCCGCTACTCATTTGGTCTTACGGAGTTGCTCTTGCGCCGTGGATGTGGCTTGCCCAAAAAGACCAGCAAGGTGGTGGTGGAAATGAGTATTCAATGTTTACTATTTTCTTTGCCCAAATTTCTTACATACTCGGAATGATTTTGTTCTTTTTGGGCGCAACGCTGGGAACAATCGCGGTTATTTTTGGCGCAATAATGTTGACGGGTGGAATCCTACAAGTAATTATCGTGTTCGGTAGAGAAATAAAAAAATCATTTAGTAAAAAAGAAGTAAAAGAAGCTATCGGGGTACTTGAGGAAGCAAGCCAAAAATTTGGAAGTGGAGGGTTTGATTTGGTAAAAGAGCATGTTGAAAAATCAATCCTTTCGGACACCCAACAATTTATAGAAGTTGTCCGAAAGGGGCGATCTATTCGGAAATATGTTTACTCTATGATTGCCAATACATCCGGCGATATGGTTGAGAGTGGGCGCTACCATATTTATCGCGGTGTATTAAATCCGATGGGACCTGGCGAAGATTTGTTAAAGATTTTTGACTCGACTATGGATGAACTCGTTAAGCTCGGAGATACAGACCAGAAAAACGCTGACGAACAAAAAGAGGCGGTTCGCAAAAATATGGCGAACATGGGTTAAAAAATGGAACTCAATAAAAAGAAAAATATAATAGTATGTATTGCCGCCCTCTTTTTGTTCTTGGCTCTGATTGACGGGTGGCCATACGGATTTTTTACACTTTTACGATTCGTGGTTTTTGCCACTACTGCTTATGTGGCATAGATGGCTTACGAGCAACAAAAAGAAAAATGGATTTGGATTTTCGGTTTTCTCGCAGTCCTTTTCAATCCATTTTTCCCAATTTATCTAAATCGAGAATTGTGGAGTATTATTGATTTAGCGACAGGGTTATTCCTGATTGCTTCAGTCTTTATTCTCAAATTTGCTCGTAAGCCATAAGAAAAAGAATTGGCGAAGAATTTTTAAAATCCGAAACCCCCAGTCCGAAACCCGCCCGCATTCCTCCCCAGACCCCTCCTGCGGGCGGGAAATCAGCCGAGGCAGGGCGAATCCATATCCCCGAAAATTGTTTCGCCCTGCCGAGTCCGCATTAGTTCTTCTCAAAAAAAGTTTGAGCAAAGTGTATGATTACAGCACCAAAAAAACTTTCTCTTGTGGGGGAAAGTTTTTTTGCTTTAAAAAATTGATAATCGGGGGTCAATGAACTATAATGAAGATAACATCTCATTTCCAATACCTCATATTAAATGGGGACTGGTCGGTTTGTTTTTAGGCAATCTATTATTAGATATGAGGTATTTGATATTCGGTATTTTTCAGCAGGTATGGCCAAGGTGATCGGGTTCGTCAATCAGAAGGGCGGAGTGGGCAAGACCACTTCGACTATTAATGTTGCTACCTATCTGGCAGAGAGTGGGAAAAAGGTGTTGTTGGTCGATCTCGATCCACAGGGCAATGCCTCCTCTGGTCTCGGTATCGATGCCAGACGCCTAAAGAAGAATCTTTACCATGCGATGATTATGGGCTTGCCGCCGCAGGAGATTATCTTGCGCACGGAGACCGAAGGACTCCATATCATTCCGGCCGCCCAGGATTTGGCTGGAGCAGAAATCGAGATGGTACATATCGATAATCGGGAATTCCGTCTGCACAGTGCTTTGCGCCAGATCCGCCCCTACTATGACTACATTCTGATCGATAGCCCGCCGTCTTTGGGGCTCCTCACCATCAACGGACTGGTGGCATCTGATGAAGTGATTATTCCGGTGCAGACCGAATACTACGCGCTCGAGGGGTTGAGCCAACTTTTGGGTACCATCGAGCTGGTACGGGAGCGCTTGCAGCCTAATCTGAAAATCGGCGGCGCCCTTCTCACGCTGTATGATCGGCGCAATCGCTTGGCGCGCCAGGTGGTGAGTGAGGTGCGCAACCATTTTCCTGGTCCGGTGTTTGAAAGTGTTATCCCACGTTCGGTGCGTTTGGCGGAAGCTCCCTCTTATGGCAAATCAATCCTTGATTTCGATGCTTTTTCCAAAGGGGCACGCGCCTACAAAGCGGTGGTGCGCGAACTGATTGCTCGCGAGGAAGAAGAAGAGCGGAAAAAATTGAAAGTTCTGTAAATGTAATACAAAATTATGGCACAACAATACGGCTTGGGGCGAGGGTTGGCGTCGCTTATCCCGCCCAAAAAAAATGTGGAAGGTAGTGAGGCGGGCAGTAATGCCTCGCCGTTCTCTGCTACTTCTCACATCCCCACCATTGATTTTTCTCATATGCCTCAAGCGGCGCAGTCAGGAGTGGTGCAGGCTGCACCTGCTCTCCCGAGAGATGTACCGGCGGCAAAAGCGGTGGAGACTATTCCGCACGGGGCACAACAGGAAGTGATGATTGGGCAGATTGTGCCCAATCCGCATCAGCCGCGTCTCCATTTCGACGAGCAAAAACTGGCTGAACTCTCTCTTTCTATCAAAGAACATGGTATTTTGCAGCCATTGGTAGTCAGCCAGACGGGAGAGAATACGTACGAACTGATCGCAGGCGAGCGACGTCTAGAGGCAGCCAAAAAGGCGGGTCTGGAGAAAGTGCCAGTCTTGGTGCGTAACGTCAGTGAACAAGAAAAACTGGAACTAGCTATCATCGAAAATATTCAGCGTCATAATCTCAATCCGATTGAAGAGGCCAAAGCGTTTCTCCGTTTGGTGGATGAATTCAATCTTCAACAGGACGAGGTAGCGAAGAAAATGGGCAAGAGCCGCAGTGCAGTAGCCAATACTATTCGCTTGCTTCATTTGCCAGTGGAAATTCAACGTGCGGTGTCGGAAGGAAAAATTAGCGAAGGCCACGCTAAGGCGCTCCTCGCCATCGAAAATCCAGAGAAACAGCGCGCCGTGTTTGATTTGATTATCAAAGAAGAATTGACGGTGCGTGAAACGGAACTGAAAGTACGCAGCATCTCGGTCAAGCCGCACTTGCGTAGTGCCACAGTTTTGAATGGAGATATTTTGGAGCGGACCCAGCATCTAGCAGAGCTTTTGGGTACCAAAGTGAAAATTGCACCCTCTGGTAAGGGCGGCAAAGTGATCATCGAATACTACGCGCTGGAAGATTTGGATGGACTTTTGAAACGATTGGAGGAATAGGGAAAAATATTCTCTCACAAGATATTTTTGGCTTAAATAAGCAAAATTAGAGCAAATCAGTTTTGCCGGAAGTTTTTATTTCTTCGATTAATTTTCGGATTTCTGTCGATACTTGGTCGCGGCGGGCGACGAGGAGGGCGTCGTCGGTGTCGATGATAACCAGATCCTCGAGACCGATGGTGGCGATGAGACGTTTGTCAGCATGGACGAAAATATTTTTGCTGTTGATATCGAGATGCTCACCCCGGATGACTGATGTTTCACCAGATTCTTCGCGTAGAAAATCATAGAGAGTGTTCCAGTTGCCGACATCGCTCCATTTGAGTGGACTCGGGATGACCAGCCGCTGTGTGGATGAAAGTTTTTCCACAATGAAAGTTTCGATTGGTTCACTCGGTGCCTCGCCATAGAGCGTGGCCAGCGCTTCGTTATCGAGAGTGCCGGCTTTTTTGTGCGCGCTTATTTTTTCCATCACCGTGTGAAGGTTTGGAGAAAATGTTTTCGTCCATTGGGCAAACGTAGCGGCGGAAAAAATAAAGTAGCCGGCGTTCCACAAATAATCACCCGAGGCCAAATATTTTTCGGCGGTCTTCACATCCGGTTTTTCTTTGAAGCTATCGATGGTGAAAATGCGCTTGCCTGCGATCGTAGCAAATTCACTGCCCATACGGATGTAACCGAGGCCAACATCGGGGCGGGTGAGGTTGATGCCAACGGTCACCAATTTGTCAGGATTTTGTGTGGCGGTTTCTAATGCGGCTGATAATGTGGCGCGAAATTCGTCGGTATTTTTGATGGCGTGATCGGAGGCAATCGTGGCTATGACGGCCGCCTTGTCAAGAGCGGAAATCGTAGCCGCTACCAAAGCAATAGCTGGAGCGGTGTTGTGTGTCTCCGGCTCCAAAATGTAATTATTTTGGCTTATTTCTGGGATTTGTTCTCTGACTAAATGTGCCTGAGCGTGAGCAGTGGACACGAAAATATGATCCTCTGGGACGAGACCAACTACGCGCTCATATGTCTCACGGATCATCGTTTTTTCGGAAATAAACGATTGGAATTGCTTGGGTTTTTGTTTGCGGGAGAGAGGCCACAGACGGGTGCCAGACCCCCCGGCCATGATGACGATGTAGGCGTGTGTGACGTTATTTTTTATCATACTTTTTGGTCAAAAATTGGAGCGTTGTTAGTATACGGATTCAGAGAGAAAAGAGCAATTTTTTAGAGGGGATTTTTCATTGTGGATAACTCCGTTTCAGCTCTTCTGGAACAGAGTGTTTTATGGTATATTGTATGTATCGTAAAAAAGAAATTCTAGGGACTCGTTTCAGCTTGAAAAAGACAAAAAACTCTCTATGGCGGACGAAGAAATTTCTGTAGGTTTCGCCTCAGAAATGCAGGGGCGGATTTTCAAAAAAATTACCCGAAAAATCGAAAACATTTTCCTCGCCACCGCCCTAATTCTCATCGGGGTTGGGGGGTTTGTTTTTTATCAAAAATTTCTGGCTCAGCCGAAAGTGGAAACGGCTCAGGCTCTGGCGCCGGTGACTACTGAAAAAGCCTCGACCATTGCCAGTGGTTCTGACACCGCTGCCACGGTTCTGACACCGCTTTTTGGCGACGCCAACTACCGCAGTGAAAATTTTCGCGTGGGCGATGTTTCTATTGGGGGTGAAGCGGAATTCCTTTTGTCTGAGGACAATCCGGAACCGCTTGAAATCAGTTCAATCCGGGGTGAGGCCTTTACCGAAAAAAATAAGGCGGAAGTGAAACTGGTAATCTCTTGGCACACCAACAAGTTGGCCAAATCAACCATTTCCTATTCCAAGGGGGTTGGACAGACCAAGAAAGCTATCGAGGAAGATGATTACAGTTTGAACCATAGCCTGATTATTCCTGGCCTGGAACAGGCCTCTACCTACGTCTACGTCATTGATGGCAGTGACCGTTTTGGCAACCAAATAACCAGTGAATCACATGCCGTATATACCGGCTCCCGGACCATCTCTTTGTTCGATCTGATTGCGGGTGCGGTAGGTGATGTTTTTGGCTGGGCTATAAAGAAAAATTGATTTTCAGATATGAAGAAAACGTGATATAATTTAGGAAATATCCGGTAGCAATTTCATGCCGTTATATGTAAAAAATAAAAATAGAAAAACAGCATACATTCCCGTTTTCGCTCTCGCGATAGGGATCCTCATACTAGGGTGGTTTAATCTACGACCAGTTTTTGCGCAGACCGCAGTGGGTTCTATCGCCCAAATCAGTCTGACGGCTTCACTTTTCAATAACGAAAATCACATAATCAGTAACGGCACTTACGATGTGCGCTTCGGTATTTATACCAAAGACCGCACGGCAGCTGATTCATATCCTTCCAACTCGGATGCGACGAGCCGTTTGTGGGAAGAAACTCAGACTGTAACGGTCAAAAATGGTATCTTCCGGGTATTTTTGAGTTCGAAGGTACCTTTCCCAGCCAATTTCAATTTCAACTCGGGGGATTACTATGTAGGTATCCGTATTGCTACGGACTCTGAAATGACTCCGCGCAAGAAGTTAGGGTCGGTGCCACGGGCAATGAATTCGGGCTTACTTCAAGGCAAGACCATCGGTACTGCCTCGGGGGATATTCCGATTTTGGGCAATGGCGGAAAAATTAATATCAAGAATTTGCCCACCGGCAAGAGTTCTAATCAGCTGGTGTTGGGCAATGATTCGCGGCTCGGTAGCAGCCATTCCCAAAATACCGACATTGGTACCGATTCCAACATTTTTAATATCGGTTCAGGGACTTCGCTTTCGGGTGTGAATTTCGATCTGACAGTCTCTAACGCCGGTACTGCACCGACACTGCGTTTCAATGGCACTAGCGGAACCTGGCAGTTATCAAACAATGGCACGAGTTTCACTGATATTGCTTCCGGAGCCATCAATATCTTGAATACAGCTGACGGGGTGGGGGCAATTTCTTCTCGTTCTGGGTTGGAACTTTCGGGGGCGGGGAATGACCAACTGTCGCTTCTCCAGGGTTGCGCCAATGGTCAGGGAATCAGCTGGAATGACGGCACTAACCTGTGGGAATGTACGAGTTTTTCGGCTGGTCTCGGGGGTTCTGGTACTGCTGGCTATGCCACCTACTGGAGCAGTGCAGCCTCTCTCGGGAGTGAAGCGCGACTAGCAACCGTGCGCGGTGGTACTGGCCTCGACGGATCATCGGCGAGCAACGGTTCACTCTTGATCGGCAACGGCAGCGGATTTTCTCTGAGCACTCTCACGGTTGCCAATGGAGTGACCGTGACTAACGGGGCGGGATTGATTACTCTGGGGCTGGACGTTACCACCACCGGTACGACTGCTACTACATCGAGCAACTCTGGTTTGGAAACGGATGGAAGCGGTCTGAAGATGCTCGGTGGTTGTGCCAATGATCAGGTACTGGCCTGGAATGCCGGACTCTCCACATGGGTGTGTTCCAACAAAACTGGCGGGACGAGTGACTGGAGCAATGCTGGATCATATACCTATCTCACCAATCCGGCTGCTGATTTTTTGGTCGGCGGAACGACTACGGATGCTGGTTTTTTCTTTGATGTTTCCGCCTCCACCATTGCTTTTGAAGGGGCGACGGCAGACGCCTTCGAGACGACCTTGGGGGTGATTGATCCGACGGTTGATCGAACGATTAACCTGCCCAACGTTTCTGGCACGGTCATTACTACAGGTAATCTGACAGGCATCACCGCGGTTGGCACTATCACTTCTGGGAATTGGAATGGTTCGATTCTCGATGTGGCCTACGGTGGCACAGGAGCATCCTCGTTGAATAATTTGATCGTCTTGGGAACGCACACCATCGGCAACTACGTTGCTACACTAGCAAACGGCAACGGTATCACCGGCGGCGGCGCCGGTTCCGAAGGTACTACCCTTACCCTTTCCGTCAATCTCCTAGGCGCAGCCGATGGTACTGGCAGCACTTCTTCCAACTCAGGTCTCGAATTTCAAGGAGGGAGCAATGATTCGCTGACTCTCCTCCAAGGCTGTGCCAACAACG
>JAYTWI010000017.1:0-42578 GCA_043743535.1 Candidatus Moraniibacteriota bacterium
GCTTATGCTGCCGGTGCTATCACCAGTAACTTCTGTGGCGCTGCTGGAACAGGAGTCTTCAATATCAATGTGACGCCGACTGGTCTGGCTGCCACAAACATTTGTGTGACAGGTGGCAACACAGCTGTTTCTGCTACTGGTGTTGTTTTCCCTGTTGGTTGCTAATCGTGTTTGTGTAGACAAGAGGGGCACGAGTGCTCCCTTGTCTAGAAGATTGAAACAACTATGAAAAAGTCAGTAAAGGGTTTCACCCTTATCGAACTCTTGATCGTTATCGCGATCATCGGTATCTTGGCCTCGGTTGTCTTG
The DNA here is from genome assembly GCA_043743535.1 of Candidatus Moraniibacteriota bacterium. Lineage (GTDB taxonomy): Bacteria > Patescibacteriota > Minisyncoccia > Moranbacterales > UBA1568 > UBA1568. Next base: position 310 of record JAYTWI010000017.1, read on the forward strand.
CTCAGTCTGAGTAGTGCCAGGGAAAAAGCCAAAGCGGCGCGTTTCAAGGAAGTAGTCCATTCTATACAGGCCAAGGCGGTTGAAGCATGTGATAGTGGTACACTTGACTATACTAACGGCACTGGTTCTTTCGGTACTTTTCCGACGGATATAGATGCTACGAGTATCATTGACAATGTTGTTCCGGACTGTGGCCCTTCAGCAACCAACACCTTCAATATTTCCCTTACTTCGGCCTTACTTTCTGTGTCCTGTACCGCAGTTATTCAAGAGACAGGCATTACGAGTTTCGCAGGTTGCTGATTGAGCAATAAGATTTTGTTTGGAGTAGGTGTGTTGTTGTCGTAAAAAACAGACCGTGTGTCTGTTTTTTGTTTAAGAAGTTTTGTTTTTTTGTGTTATACTAACACTATGATTTTATTTTCTTTTTTTATCATCGGTCTTATCATTGGGAGTTTTCTCAATGTGGTTGTGTATCGCTTGAAAGATGGTGAGACGTTATTGGGACGTTCTTTTTGTCGTAGTTGCCACCATCAGATTCGCTTCTACGATAACATCCCGCTTTTTAGTTTTCTGTGGCTTCATGGCAAGTGTCGTGATTGTCAGGCGATCATTTCTTGGCAGTATCCACTTCTGGAATTAATAACGGGGGTATTTTTTATGTTGGCCGGATATTATTTTTTCTCTCCGCTTGATCAGCATACGTGGCTTGAAACAGGATGGCTTTTGGGGGTGATCGGCCTCTTAGTAACGATTGCTTTCTATGATTTACGTACGATGGAAATCCCACTTTCACTCCTTATCGCGGCCGCGGTGTGGACAGGGCTTTACTTATGCGTGACGTTGTATTTGGCAGTCCAGTCATTGGCGGCAATAGATGGTTTGTTTTTTTTGACCAGTCGTTTTGGCCAGGGAATACTTGGGGGCATGGTCGTTGGTGCCTTCTTTTTTGCGCTCGTTTTTGCTTCCAAGGAAACATGGATGGGTTGGGGTGATGTTTGGCTGGGGGCGGTCTGTGGCATGGTGGTGGGATTTTCAGCCGTGTTGTTTATGCTGACGCTCTCTTTTGGCGCAGGGGCGCTCATCGGCATTACGGCTATCGTTCTCAAAAAGAAAGGATTAAAAAGTCAGATTCCATTTGCGCCCTATTTGGTATTAGGGACATTGCTAACGCTCTTTTTGCCATTAATGTTTCCGCTAGCGATGAGTTTCCTCATTCCCTAGACCTACCTGGTGTTTCGTGACTATGCTGAAACAGAAAAAAAATCAGGCGGCCTTTACGTTAATCGAGATTATGATCGCGATGGCTATTGTGAGTATCGTGTCGAGTGTCATGTTGGTCAATTTCAATGCTAAACGTAGCCAAAATGGGGTGGAGCAGAGTGCACGTGAGGTGGCGAGCGTCGTGCGCCAAGCCCAGAACTATGCCCTGACTGGTAAACAGACGCCAGCTGGGGGCAATCCCTGTTCTTTTGATGTCACCTGGGGAGGAGTTGGTACAACGAACGTTCTCCTGGTGAATAATTGGAACAACAGCGGGGCGTGTACGGCGCTGACTATCCTGACGTACCGTTTGCGTGATGGTGTCACTTTGAATGGCGTAGCTGGTTTGGTTTCTTTTTCAGTACCCTTCTCCACAGTTTTATCCGCTGTTACGATTGTTGTATCAAAAGACGGTCAGTCATACGCGATCTGTGTTTCGACGAGTGGGTCGGTGACAACTGTTTCTGGTAGTATATGTCCTTAATTCTATGCCTAGAGCTATCTTCAGGAAAACGGTACGAGCCTTCTCTATACTTGAAGTGGTGCTTTCGGCATCTGTTTTGTCAATTGGGATGCTATCGATGGTGGCAGTGATGTCAAGCAGTCTGGCCAAAGTACTCAATAGTCAAAAAGTGATTATTGCCACTGAGCTGGCTCAGGAAGGGGTGGAATTGGTACGCAATTTTCGTGACAATGATCTGGCGGTTGGTGGCAACGGTTTCAATCGTTTTTCTGATCCTAATAAGCATTGTTTTGTCAATTGGGATAGCGCAGTTACGGTGAACATAGACTGCAAAAGCAATGGTGCGGGAAGTCCTCATAACAATAGTAACCGCTCTCGTTACTACCTGCAGTATGAGAATGGTTTTTACAAACACAGTAGCGTTATAGAAGAGAGTTTTTCGCGCTATGTGTATATTGACGACATTCAAAAGGGGAACAGTTTAAATGAGCGTGCCGTCGTGCGTAGTTTCGTATATTGGGGTGATCAGAGCACCAGCGCTTATTTCGATCCCAATAATAATGGTGATCCTGCTAATGGCACCCACGCTTGTACACTAGCCAATAAATGTGTTTTTGTTGAATCTTTTCTCACTTCTTGGAAATAAATCGTATGCTTTCTCCTATTTCGGGAAAAATGAAGAAGGGCTACACCCTCATCGAGGTGGTGGCCGCGATGTTTATTTTTTCTATTTTGATGATGGCTTCTTCCCAGGTGTTCGTCAAAACGTTTCAGTCCTATCGTGAAATTCGCGCCGTGCAAAAGGATGCTGAAAACGCTCAGTTTGTTTTGACCAGTTTCATCAAAGAATTACGCACGAGCTCTATTGTAGACCCAGTCGCTCCCGGAGCATCTTCATCGGTACAGTTTTTTGAGCATTCCCAAGGCGTATGTTTTAAATACCGAGTGAATGTCGGTGCCTTGGAGGTTGCATCGGTGGCGGCTACTGACACGGCCGATTGTCGAGGAAAGTTACTTGGCTCTTTCACGGCGGTGAGCACAGGTTTGGTGAGTGGTTCTTTTCAGGTGATTCCTTCTACCATAGCCCCGCTCATTGGCAGAATTACGGTTTCTTTGGATATCGTGGAGGGGACGCATCATGTGAAGCTCCAGACTTCGGCTTCACTTCGAGATTATGGCACGAGTGCTTTCTAATGATTTACTTATGAGGGACACAACAAAACAGATGCGCGGATCGGTACTGGTATTCTCCCTTCTGGTCTTGTTTATCCTGCTTTCTATGACGATGAATACTGCTTCAATTCTGACAGTTGACTTAAGCAGTATCAACTCGACCATTCATTCCAATATGGCCTATCAAGTAGCTGATGGGGCGGTGGAAAATGTTATCAAGCGGATATACAAGAATCCCGGTAATGATACTGATCTGAACGAATTGGCTAGTAATATTTGGAAACCTGGTGGAGTGCCTGACCCAGTCTGTTCCAATGGTATCATTCACGGCTTTCTTCCAACGGCCACACAAGGGGAATATTATGTCACTTTTCTTGATAATAGCGGAGTGAAACTGGCTTGCAATGATAGTAGTTGGCGAAGTAAGCTGGTCTATCTGACTGTACAGGGGAAATACAAGGGTGTGACGCGGGCTATTTACGTCGGAGTGAAGCCGTAAAACTCCTTTTTATTACCAAACGAAGTGAGTGGAACGAAAGTGTACTTTCGTTTCCGAGCGAGTGCTGGTAAAATCGGGTGAATACCCGTTATTAGGGTTTTCTCCTTGCGTCAGTCGATGCTATACTGTCGGTATGATGCATATTTTTACCAAAGGAAAAGCCAAAAAAAGGATAGCGAGCCTCAGTCAAGAAATTGAAAAACATCGGCAGTTGTATCATACGGCTGATCAGCCGGTGATTTCTGATGAGGCTTATGATGCACTGGTAGAGGAGCTCGTGCAATTAGAAGTGTGTTTCCCGAAATTCGCTTCACCTACCAGTCCGACCAAACGGGTTGGCGGGGCGCCACTCTCGGCTTTCCAAAAAGTGCGCCATGTTTTTCAGCAGTGGTCTTTTGACGATGTCTTCGATTTTACAGAGCTCTCTCTATGGGACAAAAAGGTGAAAAAGCTTTTAGAGAAAAGCGGTGAGCATCATTTCCTTGAGTACGTTTGTGAATTAAAAATTGATGGTCTGAAAATTATTCTCACCTATGAAAATGGTGTTTTGGTGCGTGGTGCAACCAGGGGTGATGGGACTGTCGGCGAAGAAGTGACTGAAAATCTGCGAACGATTAGACGTATCCCACTGCGACTGAAACAAGCGGTGAATGCCACGGTAGTTGGGGAAGCCTGGCTCGGAGCAAAAGAACTGATGCGCATCAATAGCGAGCGAGAACAGAAAGGTGAACCGCTGTTTGCCAATCCCCGCAACGCTGCCGCGGGGGCTATTCGCCAGCTTGATTCCAAGGTGACAGCCAGTCGCAAGCTCGACGCTTTTATCTATGACGTGGAGGGTATAGGGCACAATGGTCGATCACTTTTGCCCGAAGCACAAGATGTAGAATTGGCACTGCTCGCAGATTTAGGGCTACCGGTGAATGAACATCACTCACTCTGTAAAACGGTTGAGGATATCGAGGCCTATTATAAAGTGTGGGAGAAAAAACGGCATACGCTGCCTTATGGTCTCGACGGTATCGTTATAAAAGTGAATGAGCGACGGTTGCAAGAAGCTTTGGGCTATACCGGTAAAGCACCGCGTTTTGGAGTGGCGTACAAATTTCCAGCTGAGCAGACAACCACAGTAGTAGAGGATGTTACAGTGCAGATTGGACGCACCGGCGTGTTGACACCGGTTGCCCATTTGCGGCCGGTGCGGGTAGCTGGCTCGACTGTCAGTCGGGCGACGCTCCATAATTACGATGAGATCAAGCGTTTGGACGTACGGATTGGGGATACGGTCATTATCCAAAAGGCAGGGGATATTATTCCAGAAATTGTCGAAGTTCTGAAGGATTTACGTACTGGTCAGGAAAAAAAAATTGTTGAGCCAAAAAATTGCCCGATGTGTGGAACGTCTGTAGAGCGGCAGGAGGTGAAAAGTAAGCAGCGTGGGAAAAAATCGGCAGGAGTTCTGTTACTGCAAGAAAGTGTCGCTCTCTACTGTACTCATCAAGCCTGTTTTGCCATGGAAAAAGAAAAGCTTATCCATGCTGTTTCCAAGAAGGGGTTGGATATGCCGGGCTTGGGGGAAAAAATTATGGAGCAGTTGATGGACGAAGGTTTGGTCAAGGATATAGCCGACATTTATGAGTTAACGGTCGGTGACTTGGCGCCGCTTGATCGTTTTGCCGAGACTTCGGCTGAAAAACTGGTAGCCGCGATAGCTCGAGCCAAGAGGATACCAGCGAGCAAATTTCTCTATGCCCTCGGCATCCGCTATGTGGGTGAAGAGACGGCCGAACTCGTGATAGCGGGCTTACCGGTGTTGGCGCGAGGAAAAAAGATAAAGAGTTTGCGCGACGTTGCTTCGGTTTTGGCCCACCAAGAAATCACAGATTTTCTTACGATCAAAGGGATTGGGGAGGTGGTAGCTGAAAGTCTCGTAGAGTGGTTTCGGAGTGAGAAGAATAACGTCGTACTGCAAAAGTTGTCCACTCTCGGTGTGGTGGTTGTCTTTCCTGAAAAAAAGAAGGGGGTAGATCTTCCTTTTCAGGGGAAGACGTTCGTACTTACGGGAGAACTTGCTTCCTTTACAAGAGATGAGGCCAAGGCTATCATAAAGGAAAAGGGTGGCGCGGTTTCTTCGGCAGTAAGCCGCAAGACTGATTTTGTAATTGCTGGAGAAAACCCTGGCAGTAAGTATGATACTGCCCAAACACTGGGCGTGAAAGTAGTGGACGAAGAAGGCTTCAAAAAAATGCTTGATATCTCATAGTATAGAACGTATGCTTTCGGAGGATGAAGTAAAACATATCGCGCTGTTGGCTCGGGTGGGGCTACGCCAAGAAGAGATTGCCACCTATCAAAAGGATCTGTCAGCAGTACTTGATTTTTTTCGTGAGCTGGAACACGCCGTAATCGAGAATGTCGAACCGATCCGTCAGATTACCGGACAGGAAGACGTGATGCGGACAGATTTGCAAGAAGATTTTGGGGTGGCCAATGTCGCAGCGCTGAAGAAAAATTTCCCCGATACCAAGAATGGCTTTTTAAAAGTGCGCTCGGTGTTTTGAATTATGATTCGAGAATTACATCGAAAATTATTGGCGCAAGAAGTGACGGCAGTTGCGCTCACTCAAGTATATCTGCGGGTTATCGCCGAAAAAGAGCCTGAAGTAAAGGCTTTTTTGACGGTGCTCTCAGCCGAGGCTTTGGCCGAGGCAGCTATGGTGGATGATCGAATCAAGCGCGGAGAAACTATCGATCTTTTGGCTGGTATCCCTGGCGCGCTCAAAGACAATATGACCATGGCCGGAGTACGGACGACAGCTGGCTCCAAAATTCTCGACAACTATATCGCCCCCTATGATGCTACGGTGGTAGAGCGTTTGAAAAAGACGATGGCTACGATACTCGGCAAGACTAATATGGACGAGTTTGCGATGGGGTCATCGACGGAAAATAGCGCTTATCAGTCAACGAAGAACCCGCTTGATTTAGCGCGTGTACCAGGTGGTTCTTCCGGCGGTTCAGCAGCCGCGGTAGCAGCAGGGGAAGTGGTGTTCGCCTTGGGTTCAGATACCGGTGGTTCTATTCGTCAACCAGCCGCTTTTTGTGGCGTGGTGGGGCTGAAGCCGACTTATGGTCGAGTTTCGCGTTATGGCCTTCTGGCTATGGCTTCCAGTCTCGATCAGATTGGACCGATTGCTACTACGGTAGAAGATGTGGCCATTGTTTTTTCACGCATCGCTTCGCACGATCCCCATGACGCGACCACGGCCGCAAGCGGCAATGGTAAACCTTTTGAAGACTATCTCGGAGGCGAAGTAGCTGGCAAAGTCATTGGTGTCCCCAAGGAGTATTTTTCAGACACCCTCGACCCACGAATCAAAACTGTATGCGACGAAGCCTTAGCGCGGTTCAAGACTTTGGGCATAATCGTGAAAGAAATTACCCTCCCACACAGTGCTCTTGCCTTGCCGACGTATTACATTATCATGCCCTGTGAGGTCAGTTCCAATCTGGCTCGTTTTGACGGCATCAGATATGGTCTGTCTATCAATGATCAGGAAGACTCTTTGGCTCGGACAAATACCCTCTTGGAAACCTATCTTGATACACGGCGTATCGGTTTGGGGGCTGAAGTAAAGAAACGCATTATGCTTGGGACGCATGCTCTGTCATCTGGCTATTATGATGCCTACTATATCAAAGCTCAAAAGGTGCGGGCACTTTTGAAAAAAGATTTTGAGGAGGCTTTCAAAGAGGTGGATATGATTTTTTCACCCACGGCTCCAGAAGCCGCTTTCCGTTTGGGTGATAAGACGGCCGATCCGCTGAAAATGTATTTGGGTGATATCTATACAGTGACCGCTAATCTGACCGGTGTGCCAGCTATTTCTTTTCCTATCGGGACGATTGTAGAGGATGGTAGCACTCTCCCTATCGGCGGGCAGCTCATGGGAAAATGGTTTGATGAAGAGGGTCTACTCTGTGTTGCTCACGCTTTTGAAACGGCAGGCGACAAGGCGGCAATCTAACATAAAAAGAACAGTATGGATATCGATGTTACCGCCCTTCTAGCACAAATTGCTTTCGGCGTAGAGCAGTTTATTACCCACTCTTTTATTTTTTCCGCCCTGAAGTTTTTTCTATTCGTTTATTCAGCAGTTTTGTTTTTGGATATCATTCTTGTTCTCATGATACGCGGCCTATTTACCGATTTTAAGATTGCCATGTACGGTGCGAATCGCCCATTGGTTTCTAAAAGTATACTGATCAAGCGTTGGGAAGCCATCCTCCATCGGCTGGAGAGTGACAGTCCTTCGCAGTATAAGGCGGCGATTTTGGAAACCGATGCTCTGGCGGATGAGATACTCGTTGATATTGGTTATCACGGTGAAACGATGACCGAGCGCCTGGCGAGCGTTAAAGGTGGCCAACTGGAGACCAAGGATCTTTTGGCTGCTGCCCATGAAGTGCGCAATCGTATTGTACAAGACCAGGACTTTACGCTGTCACAAGACGAAGCCAAAAAAATAGTGCATGATTTCAAAGTATTTTTCGATGAAGTGGAACTTTTTTAACAGATGTACCGTATGACTGAAGAAACTGCGTTATCAGCTTCACCGATTGTTCCGCGTATGAATCAAGAGAAGATCTCTCGTGAACTTCGTGTTTTGGCTTTGGAACGAGAGGAGCTTGAAACGGCGATGATTGAGGCGTTAGAGAAAAGACGGATAATGGATATTGCTGACCATCTGAAACAATAGTGTATGCCTACTCATTTTGAAGAGAGTATTCCGGAGCCCGTCCTAGAACACGGAAGAGAAGTGCCAGTGATGGAACCGTTAGAACCGAGAGAAAGTCCTGAACAACTGGCGAGCGCCGTGGTGAAGGAGATCGAGTTGCTTGAGGCTCAGCCTGGGCAATTGGCTGAAAAAGGGGCGGCGATAGGATTGTCGTCACAATCAACGAGTGAGGTATTGGCTCAAAATGGATATGTGGACAAACGGGGTGGGTTACAGAACCGTTTGCGACGGCTCTCCGAAGCATTGACGCTATCGGTAGCGCTGGGAGCGGGAGGAGGAGCCGTTGCAGCTACTGTCGAGGCGCCAGTTTCGCCGATCGGTACAGCGATGACGGCTGCAGAAGAAATTGTTTCGGTTGCAACTCCTCATCAGGTGGGGGTTATGCCTGTTGCAGCTGGGGTTCAGTTGCCACAAGACAGTCCTCGTGAGTTAGGGGAAGAAATAGTTGCTGAACCAAGCGTTCTGGCAGTGGAAGATAATCCCAGTCCATCAAAGCCAGAAACAGTGGGGGTGGAAACAAGGAGAGAAAAACAGGCCGAGATTGTAGAGGAGGCTTCCGACGTGCGGTTTGCGTTATTTCAGGAACTCATACTCGCTGTTATCGAGAAGGGTGCCACCAGCCCGGAAGCGATGAAGAAGCTGACAGCTCTCGCAGGGCGAAGCTTGGAAGAAAATAAAGGCGCCCTCGCTGAACGAGTAGTTGCTCGTAATATTCCTTATTATGGCAGTGCCAAGGTCATCCTGGAAGCTATCAAAGGTTCGACTTTTGATGGTGGGAAAATAGAAGGCTTCGATCGTATGAAACATTTTGCTCAGGGCGTGTTTGGCTTGGCAATTGATACCTCTCAACTGGGAGCATTGACCAAGGTGTTGCGAGTCATCAACCAAGCTTCTTCGGCGGCTGATGTGGTGGAAAACACGGTGAATTGGGGAAAGCTTCTGCAGGCTATTGGAAAGGATCCGTATGACCCCCAACTCTATACGAAAGTGATCGAGTTATTGGATAAAGAAACGATGGCACAGGGGGTGAAAAATACAGTTAATAAAGCGATAGATCGTTCGGCACGTGATATGTATGAAGGCAATCAAGTTTCTGTACAGCCACCAGTGGCTAACAATGTAGGCCAGGATGAGCCTTCACCAAAAACATTATGAAATCTGAAACACTGGATCAAGCAGAAAATATTACTACTCTGACAGAAGAACTGATTGCTTTAGGTGAAAATGGGGAGGAACTACGGTTTTGGGCGGATCTTTTTCCGACTCTTTCGCCAGCGTACCAAGCAAAGCTTTTTGCCCTCTTGTTAGAAGAAAAAAAGACTCTTTTGGAGGTGGCCGAAAGAAGCGTTGACAAGAGCGGGGAATAATGATACGCTTCGAGAACAAAAGCCCTCAGGGCTTTTTTTAAGAGGGAAATTTTTCAAAAAAATATGGGCAGTATCCTTTCGTTCTTAAAGGAAGCCAAAGTGGAACTCTCACGGGTCAATTGGCCGACTCAAAAGGAAATCATCCGCTATACTGTACTGGTGATTGTCATCAGTCTCGGGGTGGCGCTTTTCCTCGGTGGTTTGGATTTCTTGTTCAGTCTCGGAGTGGAGCGTTTTTTGCTCCGGTAATATTTCGTAATAACGTCTTTCGTATGGCAAAGCAAACGCAGCATCATGGTCGTGCCTGGTATGTCCTCCATACCTATTCTGGTTATGAAGACAACGTCGCTCGTAATTTGAAGCAACGTATCGATTCGATGGATATGCAGGAGCTGATATTTGATGTCTTGGTACCGAAAGAGAAGAAGATCAAGATCAAAGGTGGCAAACGTGTGGTGGTGGAGGAACGAATTTATCCTGGTTATGTGTTGGTGGATATGATGGTGACCGACGCCTCCTGGTATGTGGTGCGTAATACCCCAAACGTTACTGGGTTTATCGGTCTGGGGACCACGCCGACTCCTATTGACCCCAAAGAAATTGAAGCTCTGAAGAAGCGTATGGGTGTGGCCGAACCGAAATACAAGATTGATGTCCACGTGGGTGATGCGGTCAAAATTTCTGATGGACCGTTTAAAGATTTCGAAGGCAAGATTCAAGAAGTAGATGACGAGAAAGGTAAAGTCAAGGTGTTGGTGTCCATTTTCGGCCGCGAAACACCAGTGGAACTGGATTTCCTCCAAGTAAGAAAAGGCTAAATTGATTATTCGTTAAGATACGAGCAGGATACTTTAGAAGCTTCTTATCCTGACTCCAAGAAGAGAATTTTATGGCTAAGACAATCAAAACTGTCATCAAGCTGCAAATCGCTGCCGGTAAGGCTAACCCAGCTCCGCCGGTGGGGCCAGCGCTTGGTCAGCACGGTTTGAATATTCAGGATTTTTGTGGCAAATTCAACGCCGCCACGCAAGATCGGATGGGCGATGTGGTACCGGCAGAAATTACCGTTTATGAAGATCGTACGTTCACTTTTGTGCTCAAAACTTCCCCAGCCTCTGACCTCTTGAAGAAGGCGGCAGGGATCGCCAAGGCAGCCGCCAATCCTCTCAAGGACAAGGCTGGTCAGGTAACCAAGGCTCAGATCAGAGAAATCGCCGAAAAGAAAATGGCCGATTTGAATGCTAACGACGTGGAAGCAGCTATGAAGATTATCGAAGGTTCTGCTCGTTCAATGGGCATCAAAGTAGTAGGATAATTATTCTTTTAATGTGTGGGAGCTGTTACAGGCGTTTGTACCACGTATAAATACTATGGTTCGAGGAAAAAGCTATCGCAATGTGGTAGCCAAGATGGAGGGAGAGAAGGAATATACGCCAGAAGAGGCTCTGGCTTTTTTGAAAGAAAATAAGACGGCCAAGTTTGATGAGTCGGTGGAGGTGCATGTGCGCCTGGGTACCAACCCGAAAAAGTCTGATGAAATGGTACGCGCCACTGTCATTCTGCCACATGGTACCGGTCGGGCCAAGAAAGTGGCCGTGGTGACCAGCACCAAGGAAAAGGAGGCAGAGGAAGCAGCCGCTGACTTGGTCGGGGGTGAAGAATTGATTGCTGATATCAAGAGCGGTAAGGCTCTTCCTGGAGTGGCGTTTGATGTTATTCTGGCCACACCAGAAATGATGCCGAAGCTTGCGGTTATCGCCAAAATCTTGGGTCCCAAGGGTATGATGCCCTCACCCAAGACCGAAACAGTGACCGTCAAGATTAAGGAAGCAGTAGAAATGCTCAAGAAGGGTAAGAAAGTGAGCTTTAAGAATGATGATACGAGCAATCTGCACCAAGTGATCGGCAAGTCATCTTTTACCGTTGAGCAGTTAGTTGAAAACTATCAGACTTTCCGTGAAACGCTCGATCGTTCCAAGCCGGAAAATATGAAAGGGCGCTTGATTAAATCGATCTCGATTTGCTCGACGATGGGGCCGAGCCTTTCGATAAAGATATAAGCCAAAAGAAAATGCTGACAGCCCCAACAGGGGGCTGTTTTTTTCTTTTTCCATAAGGAAACGAGGCTATCTGCAATGAGGGAATAATGGTTAAATGTCGCCTAAACAAAGGAAAAATCACTTTTGCGTGGCCTAAAAAGGTATGATATAGTAAGGAGGTAGAAAATGCTGAACGAATTGAGTGTAATTTGTTGTAAAGTACGCTATGTCACAGCAGTACGAAATTGAGATAAAAACACTTTTGGGTGAGAAGAAAAATGCTGATGATTTGGTGACGAAGATGAAAGCAGCTGATCCTCAGATGAAAAAGATTGCCGAAAGCACCCAACTCAACCACTATTTTGTCGGAGAGGCACAAGAAGTTCTCGTAGGTATTCTGCCTTTTGTGACCGAAGAAAAGAAAGAGTTGCTTCAAAAAATTCTCCACGAGGGGAAAAATTTTTCCATCCGTACGCGCCAGACCAACGGCCAGGTGTTATTTGTCGTCAAGGCTTCGATTGATGACACTACCAGTGAGAATGGTACGGCTCGCATCGAATTCGAAGAGGTGTTACCGCTTTCTTTGGAAAAACTTGACCAAGTATTGCTCGATGCGGGAGCCAGTTACCAGGCCAAATGGTCGCGGGACAGGGAAGAATATGCTTTTCGGGGCGTGGTAGTGTGTATCGATCGCAACGCTGGTTACGGTTACTTAGCGGAATTTGAGAAGATAGTAGAGGATGATACACAAGCCGATATGGTGAAAAAAGATTTGCGGGATTTGATGACATCACTTGGCGTCGAAGAATTATCACAGGATCGTCTGGCACGCATGTTTGCTTTCTACAACGAACACTGGCCCAAGTATTACGGTACGGACAAAGTATTCAATATTGAATAATAAAACATTTTTCCTATGTATCTCTCTGATCATGATATCAAGGCGGCGGTGAAGGATGGTTCTCTGACCATCAAGGGTTTCGATCCCAAGCGCCTCAGTCCGGCCAGTTATGATGTTGTTTTGGATAGTGACTTTATCGTCACGGATGTGTATCAGACTCTGGTAATTGATCCAGAGAAGAAGATTTTTCCCAAGACCAAGGAACATCGCATCAAGGAAGGCGAGCCTTTCTATCTCTTTCCGGGGGAAACGGTTTTGGGGAAGGTGCGTGATTTTGTGGGTAGTGATAAATATCTCATCCAGATTTCCGGTAAAAGTAGCCTGGCGCGTATTGGCCTGGTGGTGCATAATACGGCAGGCTTGATCAATCCTGGGCATTTCCTCAACATCACGCTTGAACTGTCCAATATCAATCGCGTGCCAATTATCCTGCGGCCCGGAATGCAGATTGCCCAACTGGTATTTTCTGAGTTGTCGAGCAATGTAGAACGGGATTATAGTAAGACCGGTCGCTTCCATAAGAATAACTGGGAAAACTTCAAACCGGCAAAAAAAGTTGTGACACGCAAGAAAAAATAAAAAGCTACCGTCTTAAAAAATTAATCCTACCGTCTTATGGAGAAACGACACCCAGAATATCAGTACCTTGATTTGCTGCAAGAGCTGCTCGAAAAGGGAGTGCGTCAAGAAGATAAGGGTACGGATGCTGTCACTTACAGCCTTTTTGGTCGGCAGATTCGTTTTGATTTGTCAGAGGGCTTCCCGCTGCTTACTACCAAGAAAGTCTATTGGAAAGGCGTGCTCTACGAGCTCTATTGGTTTCTTTCTGGGCAGTCAAACATCAAGTTTTTGGTTGATAATAACGTTCATATCTGGGATGACTATCCTTATAAGATTTATCGGGAGCGGATGGAAAAGAAAGAAGTGTCCGAGATGACCAAAGAGGAATTTATTGGGAAGATTGCGACTGATGTTGCTTTTGCGGAAGTTTATGGCGGATTGAAAAATATTTATGGTGAGATGTGGCGTCATTGGCCAGCCAAAAACGGACGAACCGTTGATCAACTACGCTTTGTGGTGGATGAACTGAAAGAAGATCCAGATGCTCATAACACACTGGTTAATTCTTGGAACCCAGAATATTTGTACTCGATGGCCTTGCCGATGGAGGCTTGTCGTTTCCCGATCTGTCATAATATGTTTCAGTGCAATATCAAGAACGGTAAGCTTTCTCTTCATCTGTATCAGCGGAGTGCCGATATCTTCCTCGGTGTTCCTTTCAATATCGGGAGCTACGCCCTGTTGACGCACATTCTGGCGAGAGCTACTGGCACCAAGCCGGGTGATTTCATCCATACTTTTGGTGATGTTCATATTTATGAAAACCATATCGAGCAGGCTAAAGAACAATTGTCACGTGAGCCGAAACCCCTCCCTACGCTGCTCATCGATGAGAGCGTGCAGGATATAGATCATTTTCGACCAGAACATGCACAACTGACTGACTATGACCCACATCCAGCTATCAAGGCAGAACTGAAAGTGACGGGCGGATTGCGTTCCAAGAATTGGGAAGCCTATTTGAAAGGGAAGCAGGAACAAGAAGAGAAGGAAAGAGGAGAATAGCATCTTTGTTTTGGGAGAGGATTAATTTCTGAAGAGTGATTTTATGTCGCAGCCGAGATTAAGTATGATAGTGGCCGCGGATGAGAAGCGCGCCATTGGCAAAGATAATAAGCTTCTGTGGAATATCCCTGATGACCTGAAACGTTTCAAGGAATTGACCACGGGGCATGCAGTTATCATGGGTGAGAACACCTATCATTCCATTGGGCGACCACTTCCCAATCGTACCAACATTGTGATGACGCTTGATGAGAAACTTGCTCTGCCCGGGTGTCTGGTGGTGCATTCGCTCGAAGAGGCGCTAGCGATTGCGAGAGAACACGAACAAGAAGAAATCTTCGTTATAGGCGGGGCGAGTATTTACCGGCAGTTTTTGCCAGAGACGGAGCGGCTGTACCTGACCTTGGTAGGAGGTGATCACGAGGCAGACACGTTTTTCCCGGATTATTCGAATTTTTCCAAAGTAGTGAGCATAGAACAGAAGAATGATGGGAATTATGAATATACATATTTTGTTTTAGAACGTGAGGAAGGTATTTCGTAATAATAAAAAGTTATGGCAAAAATTATTGTAGGGATCGCCGGTGAGATCGCATCGGGTAAAGATACCGTAGGCAAATATATCGCCGAAAAATACCAAGCGACGGCTCTGCGTTTTTCGCAGCCGCTTCGCGACATCTTGGATCGCCTGGGATTGCCCCAGAATCGCGAGAATATGGCGCACTTGTCTCTCTATTTGCGCAAAGCATTCGGGGAAGATATTTTTTCTAGGACCATTCTCGCTGAGGCTAAAAAGAGTGATCAGAAGCTCATCGTGGTAGACGGTGTGCGACGATCGGCTGACATCATTCATCTGGAGACTGAGCCACATTTTTGTTTCGTTTACGTTGAGGCTAGTTCGGAAACACGTTATGCTCGGTTGATAGAGCGAAGGCAGAATACTGATGACGCCACCAAAACGCCGGCTCAATTTGAAAAGGACAAGTTACTAGAGGCCGAAACACAGATTCGAGATTTGAAAGAAAGGGCGGACTATGTCATCAATAATGATGGGACACTGGAGGAGTTGCTACGGCAGGTGGATGAGATGATTGCTAAGATACAGGCGGAATGATATGTTTGATGGTGATGAAAAAAGACGTGTGTTTTGATAGATATTTTACAAGATTATGAAATACAATGTCACTATCGGGATGGAAGTTCATGCCGAACTGAAGACCAGATCCAAGATGTTCTGCTCGTGTAAGAATGGTTTGGGTTTGGAGAGTGAGCCGAACGTTCATATTTGTCCAGTGTGTACCGCTCAGCCGGGGACACTCCCAGTGCCGAACGCGGCCGCTATCGAGGCAGTGCAGCGGGTGGGCCTGGCTTTTGGTTGTCATTTGCGTTTGACTTCGAAGTTTGATCGCAAGAACTATTTTTATCCTGACATTCCCAAGGGTTACCAGATTTCCCAGTATGATGAGCCGTTTTGTGAAAAGGGGGAGACAGAAATCGGCGGCAAGAAATATCGCATTACTCGTATTCATCTCGAAGAAGATACGGGCAAATCGATGCATCCGGCTGGGGCTGATTACACCCTGGTGGACTTCAATCGTGCCGGCGTGCCGCTCATGGAGCTCGTGACAGAACCTGATTTCGAAACTAGCAAAGATGCCAGTGTCTTTTGTCAGAAACTGCGCCAGACGCTTCGCTATCTGGATGTATCTGATGCTGATATGGAAAAGGGACAGATGCGTTGTGAAGTGAACATCTCTTTGTATCCGGAAGGAAGAGAGCGTTTGTCTGGTACAAAAGTAGAAGTGAAGAATATCAACTCGTTCCGCTCGGTGGAACGGGCGATCCAGTATGAAATTATGCGCCAGACTGAAGTGTTGGAGAAAGGTGAAAAAGTGATACAAGAAACTCGCGGCTGGGATGAAGTGAAAAATATCACCGTCTCGCAGCGCAAGAAAGAATCAGCCCACGATTATCGTTATTTCCCCGAGCCGGATATCCCACCGTTTGTCTTTGACGAAGCCTACGTGGAGAAATTACGCCGGACGTTACCAGAATTGCCAGATGCTAAGCTTAAGCGTTTTGTCGAAGAGTACAGCTTGCCAGAGAAAGATGCTTTTCTTTTGACAGAGGAGCGTCCACTTTCTCAGTACTTTGAAGCGGTGGCGAGCGAATTAACTGAAAAAGTAAAATCGCAAGAAATGACGGCGTCTGTTGAGCATGCCATCAAACTGGCAGCGAACTATATGTTGACTGAACTGCGTAGGCACTTGAGCGAAGATAATCAGACGATTGCTGATCTCCCCATCACGGCTGAAAATTATGCCGAGTTTATTGCTATCGTAGCAGATGGTAAAATTAATTCCAGTGCCGCTCAGACGGTGCTCGCCGAAATGTATCACGGGAGCGACGGCGACACTGATCCGTCCCATATTATTGACCGACTCAACCTGGGGCAGGTCAGTGATAGCGGCGCCTTGGAAACGATAGTGACAGAAGTGCTGGCGCTTCATACTCAGTCAGTGACTGATTATCAATCCGGGAAACAGAATGCTTTCCAATATTTGATCGGCCAGATAATGAAGGTGAGTCAGGGCAAAGCCAATCCGGCGATGGTGAGAGATATTCTCAAGAAAAAACTTGGATAAAAAAACTATTGTTGTTTTGGAAGACTTGCCCTTGCGGCAAGTTTTTCTTTTTTTACTAGTGTGAGGGCGGCGGATGGTTTGGTGATCCAGTGGATTCGGGCACCTTGTTTTTCAAATCGCCTGAGCCATGTTAACTGACGTTTGGCGTAGTGGCGAATCTCGAAGTTGAGTTGTTCTTTCATTTCTTCTCGGGAAATTTTCATTTGGATAAAAAAAGCGATGTATTTGTATTCCAAACCAAAACTTTCTAATTTTTTCCAGCTCAGGCCAGAAGTTCTTAATTTTGTCACTTCAGCTACCATCCCCTTTTTTATTCGTTTTTCCAGGCGAGTCTCGATATTTCGGTAGAGTGTCTCTTGCGGAGGAGAGAGAGCGAGAATGAAGAAGTCTTGATGGGAGGTGACGGATGAAGGATCAAGAACCGGGACTTTTCCAAGAGCAGTGCAAATTTCCAACGCCCGGATGAGGCGTACTTTGTTTTTGGCGTCTATGTTTTTAGCCCGCCGCAAATCCTTTTTTTTGAGCTTTGCGAAAAGTTTTTCGACTGAAATTTTTTCTAATTCCTTGCGCAGCGTTGGATTGGGTTTGACTGCTGGGAAAGGGTTATCTTCGATAAGTGCTTGTACCCAAAAGCCGCTGCCGCCACAGATGATGGGTGTCTTGCCGCGCCTGTGTATATCGGCTATCGTTTTCTTGGCATCACGCACGAAGTGGGTGACGTTGTAGCTTCGTTTCGGACTGGCTATATCCAGCAGCCAGTGTTTGGCCAACTTCTGCTCCGCTTTGGTTACTTTGCCAGTGCCGATATCCATGCCGCGGTAGACTTGGCGGCTATCGGCGGAAATGATTTCGCCGTTATATTTTTGCGCCAAAAGAATAGCTAAATCAGACTTGCCAGAAGCCGTCGGCCCGACAATAACGATGGTTTTGGAGAATGGTTTCGTCATCAAAACAGTATGGCAAATATCTGCTTTTTTGGCAAAAACCTATTCCACGGATGCCACGCCCTCAAGCGTCCTTAGATGTTCGAGCTGTTCCTCGCTGGGGTTGAGGATAAAGGTAGTCTCGAGGGTAGCACCTTGGATTTTAATGGCCACCCTTTTTTCTCCAGTAGACATGGTTCTTAGTACTTGAGAGAGAAGCTCAATGATTTTTGGTGGGGCGTCATTTTTGAGAGTGATGACGAGTCGTTCGGTGGTAGCGATTGGTGTTTCTGCGCGTGTATTTTCCACTCTGCTTCTCGTTGCCTCGCCTCGGGCAAATTGGTGTAGCGTAGTAGGGGAGATACGTTCTACTCCTTCGGCGATGCATTTGAGGTCACCATCTTTGTGCGAGATGCGGGCGTCTACCATCACCACTTCGCCCTCAATCCAGGATTCACTCGTGCGCTCGGCGGCCTTGCCAAAGACCAGTATCTCGATGCGGCCGGTCATATCTTCTAGGCCGACAAAGAACATTGTGCTGCCATTTTTGGTCAGTACTTTACGTACGGTAGTGATGACCCCACCTAGGTGCACACGAGCCCCATCCCCCTTTTTTTCTAACTGCCTAAGCGGGGTAGCAGCTTTGTTGAAATATTCCTGATATTCACTTGTTGGGTGATCGCTCACATAGAGGCCAAGCAATTCCTTTTCCCAGGTGAGACGCATTTTCTTATCGGCTGCCAGTGCTGGCACTAGTTTAATCTTGCTTACTGGCATACTCATCGCTCCGAAGAGGCTATCGGAGTGGGTTTCGGAGATAGCTTTGAGATTTTTACCGTGCTGGAGAAGAACATCAATGCTTTGCAGAAGTTGGTTACGCTCACCAAAGTCTTCCAGAGCCCCCACTTTGATGAGCGCTTCCACTGATTTTTTGTTGAGGTCTTTGGTTTTCACCCGTTCGACAAAACTTTCCAGAGTGTCATATTTGCCTCCTCGTTTGCGTTCCTCGACGATTTCTTGGGCGACGATGTGTCCAACGTTTTTGATGGCGTTTAAACCGAAACGAACACGTTCTTTATTGTCTTCCCCAATAATCACAGCAAAGGCCTCAAAACTTTCATTGAGGGAGGGTGACAACACCTCGATGCTCATTTCCCGTGTTTCGGTCACTTCGATAGCGATGCGATCGATATTGTCCTGATCAGACGTCAGGAGAGCAGCCATAAATTCCGCTGGGTAATGGGCTTTGAGGTAGGCTGTCTGATAACCGACCAAGGCATAGCAGGCAGCGTGCGAACGGTTGAATCCGTAGCCAGCGAATGGTTCGATGAAAGCGAAAATTTTCTCGCCGATGTTTTTTCCGACCCCAGTCTTGATGCATCCCTCGATGAATTTCTCACGCTGCTCGGCAACCAGTTCTTTGATTTTTTTCCCCACCGCTTTCCGCAGCACATCTGCTTCGCCCAAAGAGAAACCGGCCAGGTCACGAGCGATCTGCATCAACTGTTCCTGATAAACGGCCACGCCATAGGTATTTTTTAGGATGGGTTCGAGTTTCGGATGGAGGTATTTGATGGTGAGTGTACCATGTTTGCCGCCGATGAAGTCCGGGATGTAGTCCATTGGTCCTGGCCGGTAGAGGGCTACCATCGCAATGATATCTTCAAAGACAGTTGGCTTTAATTGCTTGAGGTAGCGTTTCATTCCAGAACTTTCCAACTGGAAGACCCCCGTCGTACGGGCGATTTGCAAGAGTTTGAATGTCAGTTCATCATCCTGGGGTATTTTTTCGATATCAATATCAATCCCTTTAGTTTTGCGGAGAATACGAAGGGCATTTTGGATGATGGTGAGGTTCTTTAGTCCTAAGAAGTCCATTTTCAGTAAACCGATTTTTTCTACTGCATTGGCTTTGGTGGAGGCAGCATATTGGGTGACCACGCCCTCGCGGGAACCTGACACCCGCTGGAGCGGGGTGTATTCAGTGACTGGGTCTTTGGTGATGACGACACCACAGGCATGCATCGAAGCGTGGCGACACAGTCCTTCGAGTTTCATCGCGGTATCAATCAATTTTTTGGCGTCGGTACTCGACGCGTACCATTGTTTGAATTCCGGCACTTCTTCGAGCGCCTTGGTAATCGAAGTGAACATTGGGATCATTTTTGATGTCTTGTCACAGAAGTCATAGGGGAAGCCGAGTGCCCTTCCAACATCGCGTACGGCGGCTCGGGCGGCCATTGTTCCAAAAGTGATGATTTGGGCGACGTGGTCGTTGCCATATTTGCTGCGCACATAGTTCAAAACATCATCGCGTCGATCATCAGCAAAGTCCATATCGACATCAGGCATCGATATGCGTTCCGGATTGAGAAAGCGTTCGAACAGGAGATTGTATTTGATGGGATCAAGGTTGGTGATACCGGTCAAATAGGCGACGAGTGAGCCTGCGGCTGAACCGCGACCTGGACCGACCACTACGCCGTTATTCTTGGCCCAGTTAACGAAGTCTTGGACGATTAAGAAGTAGGAAGCAAAACCAGTTTTTTTAATCACTTCGAGCTCATAGTCCATGCGGGTGGCATACTCGTCACCGAGTGGTGCTTCGCCGAAACGTTTGGCAAGGCCGCTGTGGCACAGTTCGCGCAGAAATTCATCGGCCGTTTTCCCTTCTGGCAATGGAAATTCTGGTAGATGATTTTCTCCCGTGTGAATCTTGAAGTCACAGGCTGCCGCAATTTTTTCTGTATTTTCAAGGGCTTCGGGAAAGTCGTGAAAAATTTGGTTCATTTCCTCGGGTGAACGGAGTGACAGATCGAGACTCATCATACTGAAACGTTCGTGGTCAGAGACTTTTTTGTTGTCGCGAATGCAAAGGAGAATATCTTGTACTTCAGCGTGCTCTTTTTTCACATAGTGGGCGTCGACGGCCGCCACCAATGGGATACCGGTTTCGCGACTGATTTGCACCAGGCCTTGATTGACCGCCATCTGATTTTCGTTCTCGAAATGTGGTCCGAGTTCGAGGTAAAAGTTTCCGCTGCCAAAAATGTCTTGGTACTCAAGGGCAGCTAACTTGGCCCGCTCGTAGTTGCCGTAGAGGATCTCTGACGGCACTTCACCTTGCAGTGATCCAGAAAGAGCGATCAATCCCTCGCTGTGTTCGCGAAGGAGTTTCTTGTCGGCGCGGGCCTTGTAGTAGAAGCCATCGAGCTGGGCAACCGAAATAATCTTCATCAGATTTTTGTAGCCGGTTTCGTTTTTCACTAAAAGGACGATTTGGGAACGGCGGCGGTCTTCAGCGGTGTTATTTTTACTGGTGAGATCTTTGCAAACATGCATTTCAGCCCCGAAAATTGGTTTGATGCCGTAGTCTTTGGCCTTGGTCTGGAACTCGACCGCGCCATAGAGAGCAGAGGTGTCCGTGATAGCAAGCGCCGTCATCCCGTACTCCTTGGCCTGCGCCAAGAGGTCCTCGATTTTGGGGAGGGCAGTGAGGAGGCTGTAGTGTGAATGGACGTGGAGATGAGTAAACATAATTTCAAATCAATATAGAAAATCCAAAATAAAAACCGCGCAAAAAGCGGAGTTTGGAATTTGAGCTTTGAGCTTTGGCATTGCTTTGTGTTTCTCTCATCGTCCGGATCGCTCCTTGGACTTTGCAGGGAAATTACTTGACTATAGTATATAATGAAGTTATGGAAACGACAACTTTCGACAAAGAATGGGAAATTGCCTCGCGAGAGGGTATTTTTGTAGTGGGGGTGGATGAGGTGGGCAGAGGGCCGCTCTGTGGCCCAGTGGTCGCCGCCGCCGTCTGCTACAAGGATTCATCTTTTGCTATCCCGGTTGGTTTGGAGAAAGAGTTCGCCTTGATTCGGGATTCCAAAAAACTTTCGGCCAAGCAACGGGAGCAGATTTTTGTTGTGATCCAAGAACATTTTTATGTTGGGGTGGGTCTAGCCAACGTTGAGACTATTGACCGGGTCAATATATTGCAAGCTACCTTTCTTGCTATGAAGAGTGCCATCTCTCAATTAACAAAAAAACTTCCAACGACAATTTCCCTATATCATGGCATACCCGAAAACAACGGCCATGGTTTTCGGGTACATCTCTTGATTGACGGTAATCAAGAACTGCCAAGTTATTCGGGTTTGCAGGAAGCAGTCATCGGGGGCGATGGGATTGTAAAATCCATTGCCGCTGCCTCAATTATTGCCAAAGTGACACGTGACCGAATGATGGATGTATATGAAACAGAGTATCCGGGCTATGGTTTCGCCAAACACAAAGGCTACGGCACAGCCGAACATATGAAGGCACTCCGCAAACTGGGACCCTGTCCTATCCATCGTTTATCCTTTAAACCAGTACTTTTATCGCTCCCCGAAAATGTCAACAAGCGCTTTGCTCATGTTTTAAAGCCGAAAAGGAAATAACATACCAAACGCTTCTCTTTTCTTTCCCTTATCCTCCCCGCGAACAGTGCTCCACATCAGTTAAAAACACGCCGTGGTTTTGACGGCACGAGAGTCGGGGTTGGAAAAGGGAAAA
The DNA here is from genome assembly GCA_043743535.1 of Candidatus Moraniibacteriota bacterium. GTDB lineage: Bacteria > Patescibacteriota > Minisyncoccia > Moranbacterales > UBA1568 > UBA1568. The sequence goes on from JAYTWI010000017.1 coordinate 22,562, forward strand.
TCCTCTATTCATTGGGACGAAGAGTGAGAAATAATTTCTCTTGCCAAAAGCGAAAACCCGTGGTAGATTAAATACATCGTAAATTTTCTCTACTGTTATGGCTCTACCAAAGCAAAGACATACAAGACATCGTCGTGACCGCGCTCGCAAGCAGTATGACGTTCAATTGGTGAATACTCAGGAATGCCCCAAGTGTAAGGCTCGGATTTTGTCGCATCGCGTGTGCCCGACTTGTGGCCACTACAAAGGCAAAGAAATGATCAATATGGCGCCCAAGCTGAAGGCTGAGAAAAAAGCTGCCTAAAGAGTTTGGATTTCTGCCCGTCTCCGGAAGGGTTTATCCTTAGACCTTAGAGGAGAGTAGTAATATTTGTTCTTGAGCAGTTTTGAAAACAAAAAATGGCAAATCGGCATCTTCAAAGATCAGTAGCAATGCAGTCACTCTTCGAGTGGGATTTTCAGGGCAAACATGACGATACGTCGCGTGCTATTTTGAAACGAAACATCGAAGAATTTGCTCCTGGCCTCGAAGAGACGGTGTTCGCTGAACATCTGATGGAGGGGACACTTCGTGAACGGCCAACCATCGACAAACTCATTGAGAAATGTGCCCCGGAGTGGCCACTCGAACAAGTGACGGTCATCGATCGCAATGTCCTTCGGCTTGGTATCTATGAACTGATGTTTGGGAATTACGACGAAGTACCACCAAAGGTAGCTATCAATGAAGCGATTGAATTGGCTAAGACATTTGGTAGTGATGCCAGCCCGCGCTTCGTCAATGGCGTGTTAGGAACCATCTATCGTGAGATGGGCGAGCCGATGAAGGACGATGTTTCTGATAATCACAAGCACAAGGCGGAAAAAGAAGAACTCGACCATAAGGTGATCGAGGAAGGACAGCCAGTCAAAGAAGAAAAAAATACGAAAACGAAAAAAGTAGTCAAAGAAGTTTCCGCGAAGAAAACTCACAGTACATGAGCGCGCAAGCGCTTTTTTTGTCAGAAAAATGTATGAATTTCGTGATTGACCTCGAAAAATTTGAAACGCAGTTTGCTATCAGCATTCTGGATAAAGGACTCTTCCAAGAAGCCCTAACGCATCGTTCTTATTTGAATGAACACAAGGAATACAAGCACGCTCACAATGAACGTCTGGAATTTTTGGGTGATGCGGTCTTGGAATTGGTAGTGACGGAGTATTTATTTCATGAGTATAAGAATCCGGAAGGTGAATTGACCAGTTTCCGAGCGGCCCTCGTCAATGGCGATATGCTGGCTCAGATCGGGCAGACGCTCGGCGTACAGGACTTTCTTCTGATGAGTCGTGGCGAGACCAAAGACACCGGCCGCGCCCGGGCGTATCTGGTGGCCAACGCTATGGAGGCAATCATCGGGGCGCTTTATCTCGATCAGGGCTACGATGCGGCCAAGGAGTTTATCGGGAAGAATGTTCTTAGTCATTTACCAGAAGTATTTGAACAAGGACTGCATACTGATGCCAAGAGTCATTTTCAGGAGCTGGCTCAGGAAAAAACCGGCATTACGCCCGGCTATCGGGTACTGAAAGAGTGGGGGCCAGATCATGATCGGCATTTTATCGCCGGTGTATACATCGGTGATGAGCTGATAGCGGAAGGTGAGGGCGCTTCCAAACAAGAAGCCCAGCGCGAAGCCGCCAAACAGGCGCTTTTGGCCAAGAAATGGTAGCCATCGCTGTGGGGCGGATCTGTATGAATTGATAAAAAATTCCGCGCAGGACTTTTTCTTTTTGGCTGGAAATGGGATATACTACTTAGGACGTATGAGTAACGAAGCATGAAGGAATGCTTTTGGTTTTTTTCTCACATTTCATACTTCATATTTCAAACTTCATCTGGCATGTATCTCAAGAAACTGGAAATTAGCGGATTCAAGTCGTTTGCCAACAAAACAACCTTGGATTTTCTGCCGGAATGTGATATTACCAGTGGTGTTAAGTGTGGTATCACGGCTATCGTGGGACCGAATGGTTCTGGTAAGTCCAACGTGGCTGATGCTATCCGTTGGGTGATTGGCGAACAGTCATCGAAGAGTCTGCGCGGCAAGAAGTCGGAAGATCTGATTTTCGCTGGTACGGATAAGAAGGGGCGTTTGGGAGCAGCCTCTGTCACCCTTTATTTTGACAATGCCGACAAACGTATCCCGATTGAATTTGCCGAAGTTTCCATTACACGCAAGATTTTTCGCAGCGGGGAAAGCGAGTATCTGATCAATGGTTCCCGGGTGCGTCTCCTGGATATCGTGGATCTGTTGGCTAAGGCTGGGATTGGCAAGGATAGCTACTGCGTTATTACTCAGGGGATGTCCGATGCCGTTTTGAATGCGACACCGATTGAACGGCGCGCGATTTTTGAGGATGCCGCGGGAGTGAAACAGTACCAAATTGAAAAGGAGCGGGCACTCCGCAAATTGGAAAGCACGCGTGAAAATTTGATCAAGGTAGATGCTTTGACGACGGAGATTGAGCCTCACCTGAAAAACTTGCGTCGCCAAGCAGAAAAGGCATCCCAAGGGAAAAGTATAGCAGAAAAATTACGTGCCAAGCAGTACCTGCTCGCCAGTTATCTGTGGCACAATTTTCATACTGAGCGGGGAAAGTTGGCCGAGGAACGTGATGGTGTACAGAAACACGTTTTCGATTTGGAAGTGGAAACGAATACCTTGGCCAAGGTGGTGGCCGAGGCTTCCCAATCGATGGCTGATCAGAGTGAAGAAGAACGGGTGGCTGTCCAGTTGAATGAGCTCCGTGATGAAGGCAATACTTTGCTGCGGGAGCGGAGTGTTTGCGATGGCAAGATGGAAATTGAAAAGGAGAAACAGAAAGCAGAGGAAGTGATTCGTATCATTCCCGTCGATCTCGCGTATGTTCGACAGGCCCTGGAAGAAATCCGAAAGCATCAGGGGGAGTTGATCGACCGCTTGCAACACGTCGAGAAGTTGGAGGATTTGCAGGACATCCGAGAATTTGCTCAAGTAATCAAGCAAAAACTTTTTGAGTTAGATCAGAAGGCTGGTGCGGGCAGTGTCAAAGAAAAGAAACTCTTGACCTTGCCCGAGGATGAATTGGTGAGAAGTAATGAACGATTGTCTTCGCTTGCCAAAGAAAAGGAAATGTTAAATGAGCGCCTCGGGGTACTGCAGGTGACGCTCAAAGAGCATGAAGGGCAGCTCGTCCTTCTGCGTGAAGCAGGCAAGGCCAGTCGAGAAACGTTCTTTAGCAAGGAAAAAGAATGGCGCGAGAAAGAGGTTGTCTTGACTCGGCTTAAGGATCAATTAAACGAAGTGAAGGTGCGTTTGGCGCGCGTAGAAGTACGGGAGGAAGACTTGGTGGCGATGGCACGAGAAGAACTCTCGCTTTCTGTTGATGATTTGAAATATGATGGCGCGGCAGTGGAACGGGAAAATCTGGAGCGGGAGATTGCTCGTCTCAAAGTGGAGATGGAACATATCGGGACCATTGATCCATTGATAGTAGAGGAATATGAGGAGACCGAAAAGCGGTATGAGTTTTTGACACATGAGTCGGCCGATTTGAAGCAGGCGACCGAGTCGCTACGATCGGTCATCAAAGAAATGGATCAAAAAATTGCTGCGGTGTTTCACGACGCCTTCAAGGAAATCCGTCTGAAATTTTCCGCCTATTTTAAAATTATTTTCGGCGGTGGCCAGGCGGAACTGGCTATTGTCAGAGTGAAGTCTCGTAAACAGAGTGATGAAGAAGAGCTGCTCGGCGAAGGGGGGGAAGAAGAGAAAGAAGAAGCTGACCAAATCGGTATCGAAATCACGGCCTGCCCGCCGGGCAAGAAAATCACCAACCTGTCGATGCTTTCTGGTGGAGAACGCTCACTCACTTCACTGGCTTTGCTTTTTGCTATTATTTCGCACAATCCGCCGCCGTTCGCCGTGCTCGACGAGGTGGAAGCGGCTCTCGATGAAGCCAATTCTCGGCGCTTTTCCAAGATGCTTCAGGAACTTTCCAATCACACCCAGTTTGTCGCTATTACCCATAATAGGGAAACGATGAATCAGGCCTCGCTCCTCTATGGGGTGACGATGGGTGCTGACGGGGTGTCACAGCTTCTTTCCATCCATCTTGACCAGGTTATGGAGGGCGGGAAGGTACGGGCATGATTTTGGATTGACAGTTTTTGGGAAATAGGCTAAAGTGGTCTTTGTACTCTCCTTTGGTGGGTAAATAGACTTAATATCATCTATCTGTTATGTTAGCTATCCGCCTCAACCGCACAGGGAAAAGAAATCGCGCCTATTTTCGCGTGGTTGTTCAGGAACATACCAAAGCCCCAGGCAAGCGCCACGTCGAAATCGTAGGGAGCTATGATCCGCACAAAAAGACCACTTTGTTGAAAAAGGAGCGCATCATGTACTGGATCAGTCAGGGAGCCCAGGTTTCTGATGCGGTGCACAATATTTTGATTCGTGAAGGTGTCTTGGAAGGCAAGAAAATCGCCAAGAAAATGCCTCGTCCCGTAGTGAAAGAAGCGGCAGTGATAGAAACTCCAGTGGCAGCTGCGCCAGTCGAAACAGTCGCCCCGGTTGAAGCGAAAGTAGAAGAAACTCCGGTAGCTGAAGTGGCGCCAGTAGTGGAGGTTCCAGTGGTAGAAGCAAAAATCGAAACTCCGGTTGAACCAGTCGTAGCAGAAGAACCGAAGATCTAAAGGTAGGTTGACAGAAAGGGCTTTCTCGGGTAGTCTCAAAAGGTACAATTGAATATTCCGTAGACATGAGGCAGAAATCGCCTGGCTGTTACAGGCTACAGTGTGATGACAGAAGCTCCTCACGAGGAACAAACTCTCGATGACGTTTCATAAAAGATAGCATCAAGAGAATGTCCCGATTTCTAAAGTCTGCGGTTCTGCCGCAGATTTTTTTGAGTATTTTTTAAGTAAAACGTCTATGCAACAGACGAAACAAGAGAAAGAAGCCCTGGTCAAATCCGTGGCACAAAAAGTCAAAGAATCCAAAGCCCTGGTTTTTGCCAACTACAAGGGTGTGACAGTGAAAGACATCACTGTCATCAGACGAGAACTTGCCAAGAGTGGTTCGAGCTGGCAGGTACTGAAGAAGACTTTACTCAACATCGCCCTCAAAGACGCCGGAGTGGCTGTCGATGCCCGCGCGCTTGATGGTCAGGTGGCAGTGGCTTTTTCCCAAGACGAAGTATCAGCTGCCAAAGTGATCGCTGATTTTCAGAAAGCCCATAAGGAAGTGCCGTTGGTCGTCGAAGGAGGCGCGCTCGGTACGAAGGCGTTGTCAGTCGAAGAAGTGAAAGCATTGGCCAAGTTACCGAGCCGAGATGAATTGCGAGGGATGTTGGTGGGTACGCTCCAGGCACCGATTGTCAGTTTCGTCCGGGTACTCGGTGGCAATTTGCGTGGTCTGGTTCAGGTGTTGAAAGCCATTGAAGAAAAGAAAGCCTAATCAAGAAGTCATTTTTAAATAATTAGCAGTAAGCATAATATTATGTCAGAAGAAAAGAAAGAAGAAGTGGTGGTGCCGGAGAAGTTTACCAAGCTCGTAGTCGAGATTGAAAAGATGAGCGTCCTCGATCTGTCCGAGCTCGTCAAGGTGCTCGAAGACAAGTTCGGTGTTTCAGCCGCTGCCCCGATGATGATGGGTGCTATGCCCGCTAACGCTGCTGCTGAAGCAGTGGAAGAAAAGACCGAGTTTGATGTGGAACTGACCGCCTGTGGTGCCCAGAAGATCAACGTCATCAAGGTAGTGCGTGAAGTAACTGGCCTTGGCTTGAAGGAAGCCAAGGATATGGTAGACGCCGCCCCCAAAGTAATCAAGGAGAAGATTGCCAAGGCGGATGCCGAAGCTATCATCAAGAAATTGACTGAAGCTGGTGCTACTGCCATCTTGAAGTAAATCCGCCATCTGGCGTATTGCGAAAAATCCTCGTTCCACAAAGGCGGGGATTTTTGCTATAATGGATAAAAGTATGCCATTTGAATACAAACAATTAGGATTACCAGAGAAACCTTCAGAAGCAGAACGGCTGCATGGTGAAGTAGATAAGCTTCTGAACAGTGGGGTGAATTTGCATCAACTTGCCGAGCTTTTGGGTGCTGAAGATTTCTTGGAAACGAGGGGAAGCGGGAGAAGAAAGCACGGCACGGTCACGAGCATAAATGTTTCGGAATTTGTTTCTTGGGTTGTGCAATCGAGCTCCCGCCAGAAACATGCGGTTAGTTTCCCGGTGCATATGGCGACACTAGGGGATGTCATTTTACCACCGGACAAACAGGAAATCCGCACGGGAAGTGGCACCGGCTTTGAAATGGCTGAGTATATCCCGAAAACCAGATATTTGATTGACCTTTTGAGCGAAATGGGATTGCAATACTCGGTGGTTGATGGAACCAATACTGAGAATATGATGCGTCAGCTGAGCTACAAAGCATTCTTGTTGCCACAAATCGGAAAAATGGTGCTGGTGTGTGATGAGGGGGGCAATGCTACTTTTGTCGTCCACGCCCCATCCCTAGAGGGTGCATGGAAAAAATTTATACAGATGAAGAAAAGCGAACTGTATTCGCTTGAGAACGAAGGTACGCTTGAAAGCATTTTTTATCACAATGATATGGGGGGCTGGAAAGATCAGATCCAGCAGGCTCTCGGAAAAACTGAAAAGACTGAAACGGAAAGAAAATGGTACACACAGAAGAAGATTGCGAAGATGCTCGGTATTAATCCGTATAAGGTTGAAATGTATTTCAGTCAGCTTCGAGGTGTCCGTCCAGAATCGTTCGAAAACAGATACTCTGGTAACCGGAAGCTGGCTGAACATGCAGACGAGTCTATACTGAGATATATAGAAGAACATGATGGACCACAGCCTCCGGAAGGCTGGATTACCGCCAATGCGATTTCTAAAATAGTAGGGAAAACTGGCGTTTGGGTCAAAAATAGAATTGACCAGCACCCCCATATCGCCGGGCGTTTTCGTGGCAGAACATATGGCAGCCCCGAATTTGTCAGAGTTCTAAAAGGTGAGTCTCTTGAGGCTACGGGTGATGTTGAGGAGGGGTGGTTAACAGAAAGAGAAATCACTCTGAAGACCGGCGTAGACCAATACTACTTGTGGAAGCAATGGTCGAAGCTATATCTAGAGGCACACCGAGAGCTAACACCAGTCGAACGATTGAAGCCAAATGGCAATGTGGCATTGCATTATCCTCCGGAGTTATGGCGAGAATTTCAGAAATCTATGGATGAAAGGAAAGCAACGGTTGCGCCAGAAGGATGGAAAACTCTACGTCATATGTCTAGTGATTTCAATATGGTGGGTGGTAAATCTTTGGTCGAAAGAATAAATAATCTTGAAGGTCAATTTTCTGATCAAGTTGCCAAATATTATCATCCTAGTAGGAACAGAATGAATACTTTTTACGGTCCATTGTTGATTCAGGAGATTGAAGAACAAATAAGGGCAGAAGAACAAGAATTAAAATTGTGGTCTACCATCGAAGATATTATGTCTCAAGAAGGCTTAACCTTTTCCCAAGTGGCGGGAAGAATTTTTAAGTTGAAAAAAGCAGATGTATCATTGAGCGATGAAATCTTGTTGCATAGGGGGAGGCATTACTTCTCCCCTAGGATGGTTCAGAAAATTCTTGAGGCTCCTACGAGGGATAAAAAATAGAGCGCTTTTGACATCGGGCAGTGACACCTGTACACTTGAAACGAACAAATAAATCTTACAGCTGTATTAAGAGCCTATGACTTTTTTTGGTATTGATTTGGTGGTTCTTATTCAGACTATCGGTTATTTCGGATTGTTTTTCATTATCTTCGCCGAGACGGGATTATTCCTAGGTTTCTTTTTGCCGGGGGATAGCCTGCTGTTTGTGGCTGGCTTGTTGGCGGCTCAGCATTTTTTCTTCTTGCCGTGGTTGTTGCTCGGAGTGTTCCTGGCAGCGGTAGTCGGCAACATTTTTGGTTATGAATTTGGGCGCCGTATGGGCCCTCGCCTTTTCAACCGGGAGGATTCGCTTATTTTCAAAAAGGCTCATGTCCTCAAAGCGCAGGCCTTCTATGATAAGTATGGGTCCAAAACCATTGTTTTTGCCCGTTTTATGCCTATCGTACGAACTTTTGCCCCGATTGTGGCCGGAGTAGGTAATATGCGTTATCGTTCATTTTTCTTGTTCAACCTTCTCGGGGCTCTTTTGTGGACCACAGGTCTCATTCTCCTTGGTTATTTCCTTGGGTCGGTCATCAATGTTGATCGCTACCTCTTGCCGATCGTGCTTTTGATTGTCGTCGCATCCTTTTTACCCGCAATAGTTGGCTATTTACGTGAACGACAGAAAAACAAGTTGGCCGCAAGCGAAAGCTCTTCGGTGGCTCAAGACGGCGGTAATTTCTTTTGACAAAATATTCAAAAGGAGTACAATAGGGGTGTTCTGGAAAGAGGGCAGTTATCGTCCCTTTTTTCATTTGTAGCGCTGATTGAACTGAGAATTACAGAACGTATGTACCGATTGCTTCGAAAAATTGCCGTCACCCCAAAGTTGGTGGTCCCGAAAAAAGAACTGCTGGCTCTCGAAACGGGAGTGTTGGGAAAAAAATTGCAGGATTCCGTGCGAAAGATGTTCAATGGTTCGCTTGCCATTCGTCAGGTAGCGGCTGGTTCGAGCAATGCAGAAGAGCAGGAACTGACAGCCCTTTCCAATGTTTACTACGATGCTGAGCGTTTCGGTATCCATTTCGTAGCCTCTCCACGTCATGCTGATATGCTCCTGGTGACAGGACCAGTCTCGCGCAATATGGCCGAGGGCTTGCGCCGTACCTACGAGGCCATGCCCGAACCCCGGTTAGTAGTAGCGGTAGGAGATGGTGCCATCAATGGTGGTGTCTACCGTGATTCTTACGCTATCCACAACAGTGTGGCCGATGTTATCCCGGTTGATTTTACTATTCCTGGTGACCCGCCGTCACCCAAAGTTGTTTTAGCAGCACTCTTACAGATTTTGCACGGTCAAGAAATATCACACCTGTTACCAGAATAATCATCTATGCTTTTCATTCTTTCCCCGGCTAGTATTTTGCTACTTATCACCCTCTTCGCTATCGGAGGGGTGGGGGCGCTGTTTCTCAATCGTTCCTCGTCCGCTAATGAGAAGTTGGTTGGTTTTTGGGGGCATGGTTTTGCCCTCCTGGGGTCGCTCTTGGCTCTGTCGATAGCGGCGAGCGTTTTGTTATCCGGCCAAGCCATTGTGTTTTCTCTGGCGGGCGTTTTACCGATTATCACTTTTGATTTCCGTCTCGATGGTTTGGCAGCATTTTTTATGGGAGTCATCGCGCTCGTCGCAGCAGCCACGTCGCTTTATGGTTTTGCCTACCAAAAGAATTTTTACGGCCACTACAATCTGGGAGTCTTTGGTTTTTTTTACAATGTTTTTGTGGGGAGTTTGCTTTTGGTGACGATGGCCAATCATGCGCTCTTTTTCCTCTTGGTGTGGGAATGTATGTCGCTCTCTTCGTATTTTTTGGTGATCTTCGAGTATCGGGAAGCTCCAAATATCCGCGCTGGATTTCTTTATTTCTTGATGACTCATTTCGGGACGGTTTTTATCGCGCTTTCTTTCTTTCTCGCTTATCGGGCGACTGGCTCGTTTGATTTTGATGCCTGGCGCGCCGCTGCCGGTACCATCGCTCCTCTCACACAGGGTATTATTTTCTTCTGTGCTCTCGTTGGTTTCGGTACCAAGGCGGGGATTATCCCACTCCATATCTGGTTGCCCGAAGCTCATCCAGCTGCTCCCTCGCACGTTTCGGCACTTATGTCGGGGGTGATGATCAAGACCGCTATTCTGATGTTTATCCGCTTCTTTTTCGATTTTTTCCCGGGAGCGGCGCTCGAGTGGGGGCTGGTCTTTTTGGTGTTAGGTGGACTCTCTTCGCTTTTGGGAGTGCTCTATGCTTTGGCGGAACATGATCTGAAACGGCTTTTGGCCTATCACAGCGTGGAAAACATCGGTATCATCCTTTTGGGGATCGGGGCGAGCATCGTTTTCTTTGCTTTGGGGTTTCAAACTTTCGCCTTGTTCGCGCTCTCTGCTGCCCTCTATCACACCTTGAACCACGCTATCTTCAAAGCCCTCTTATTTTTGGGTGCCGGCTCAGTGGTGCAGGCGACCGGGACACGTCATATGGAATCGTACGGCGGGTTGATACGTTTAATGCCGTTTACCGCTTTCTTCTTTTTGATCGGGTCGTTGGCTATTTCTGCTTTTCCACCCTTCAATGGGTTCGCTAGTGAGTGGCTGACCTTTCAGGCGCTGTTTGTTGGTATCACTTCGGCAAGTGTCGTGGTCAAGGCGGTGTTCATCTTCGCTATTGCCAGTCTGGCGCTCACTGGGGGATTGGCAGCTGCTTGTTTTGTGAAAGCATTTGGAACAACCTTTCTGGCTCGTCCAAGAAGTACACAAGCAGCAGGGGCGCATGAGGTACCGCTAGCGATGCTTTTAGCAGTGGGATTTTTGGCTGTTTTGACACTGGTGTTGGGCATTTTCGCGACGGTGGTGATTGCTTCGCTTGTGGGTGTAGTGGCCAGTATCGGGTTGACTGACCCACTGACGCTCCGCTTCCCATTCGTAGAGTTTATTGCGGCTCGGCAACAGTTTGCCAATGTCATGCCGCTCGAAGTGGTAGCCTTAGCCTTGCTCGTGGTTTTTGGGGCGGTGAGTGGTGTCGTTATCTGGGTGACACGAGCTCGGAAAGTGGTTGTGGGTGATACCTGGGATTGCGGAACGCCGCTTACTCCACGGACAGAAATAACGGCTACCAGCTTTTCTCGTTCTTTGATCACTATTTTCCGTGGGGTGCTACGACCGACCAAGCAGACGGCTACAGAGTATCATGATGAGAGTATGCGCTATTTCATCAAGTCACAAGAAGTGACAACCGATCTTGCTGACCCGTACCGGCAGAAATTTTACTATCCTCTCAATACGGCTCTCCATTTTATTGCTTCGCGGGCGCGTCGCATCCATGGTGGCAATGTCAATGTCTATGTCCTCTATATTTTCCTGACTCTGATTGTTCTACTTCTGTGGACGATTCGCTAATTATCTCTCTCTATGAATATTTTCATTTTCTCTCTTCAAGCTCTGATTGTCCCGGCACTGGCGCCGCTTGCGATCGGTATCATTCGCAAGATGAAGGCACGGATGCAGAATCGGGTCGGCATAAACGTGCTTCAGCCGTATCGTGATCTCTCCAAGCTCTTTCAGAAGGACGAAGTGATTTCTCGCGACGCTTCATGGTTGTTTCGCTTCACACCGTATCTTATTTTTTCGGTGATGGTGTTTTTGGGTTTAAGCGTGCCTGTCTTTACCACCTTGATACCGAGCCTTTTGAGCGATAGTAGTGTGCCACTTTCATTCTTGCCGAGTGGTGACTTCATTGTCATCCTTTACTTGTCAGCTCTCTCGACATTCTTTTTGGCGCTTTCGGGGATGGATACGGGCGGCGGTTTTGGCGGGTTCGGATCCAGCCGAGAAATGACGATGGCAGCCTTGGCCGAAGGTGGATTGTTTCTTTCGCTTTTGGCGGCCTCGATTGCCGCTCAAAGTGGGAATGTTTTCAGTATGGTAGAGAATCTGCAAAGCCTCCCTTTTCAAGCCTACTTGCCCCTGCTAGTAGCCTTTGGCGCCTTCTTTATTGCTCTCCTGGCAGAGAATTCCAGATTTCCAGTCGACAATCCAGCGACACACCTCGAATTGACAATGATTCATGAAGCGATGATCTTGGAGTATTCTGGCAAACGGCTGGCGCTTATGGAGTGGGCAAGCTTTAGTAAGCTTTTAATCTTTATCGCATTGGGATCGAACATCTTTTTTCCTTGGGGCGTGGCGACGAGTATGACTCTAGGAGCGCTCTTTCTTTCTGTACCGCTCTTTCTCTGCAAAGCCCTCTTCTTTCTTTTTGCTATTGCCTTCATCGAATCGACCATTGCCAAGTTTCGTATTTTTCGTGTTCCCGACCTGTTGTTCACTTCGTTTGTACTGAGTGTTATAGCTCTGGTTATTATCATCACTTTCTAATGACGTATGCCTGAGCATTTCACACAACTGTATTTCTTTTTTGACCTCATCGCTTTTCTTTCGGTGATTTTCGTGCATCTTGTCAAGACGAATAGGAATATGATTCGTCTGTATGTCGTGCAGTCCTTCGCCGTCGCGCTGGTGCTCATCGGTCTAGGGTTAGCTGAAGGGGAGCGGAGCTTGCTTTTAATTGGTACTCTGACGCTTTTGATTAAAGGAATTATGGCGCCGATTTTTTTCGCTCGGCTGATGCGTCGTTTCGGGTCGCGTTTTACAGTCAATAGTTATCTGTCGACGCCGGTGACACTTCTAGTGTTGATGCTCTTGGTCTTGTTTTCATACTCGCGGGTTTTTTTGCCGCTCTCAAGTTTGGTGCCCCAAGCGCTTGGGTTACTCTCACTCAATATCGCCATTATTCTCATTGCTCTTTTTGTGGTGATCAATCGTCGGGGCGCCTTCTCACAAATTATTGGGGTGCTGTCGTTGGAAAATGGCATACTCCTCTTGGCGTCGTTTATCGGTATCAAACAACCGCTCGCCCTCGAGATGGGAATTATTTTCGATATCGTCGTTTGGATGATTATTGCTCACGTATTTATTTCTCTCATCTACAAGCAATTCGGATCACTCAACACGGATAAAATGAAAAACTTAATTGAAGAATGATCCTATGTTGCTCACTTTCCTTATTGCGTTGCCGCTGCTCACTGCCTGCTTCATCCTGCTTCTCAGACCCAAGCATGTGCGGTATATCGAAGGAGCTGTTTTTATCTCGCTTGTTTTGCAACTCGGCTTTGCCTTGGCATTGGTGCCTGCTGTCCTCCGTGAAGGCCAAGTGCTAGCGTCAGCCCTCTTCTCTATCGGAGCGCTCGGCTCGCTCTTGACACTCATCATCACCCTGGTCGGTTTTTTTGTCAGTCTGTACTCGGTAGGGTATCTGCGAGAAGAAGTGAGCAAGGGGATTATCGGGCCACGCCGAGTGCGGCAGTACTTTTTGTTGTTAGAACTTTTTCTCTTTGCGATGTTGCTTTCTGTTACGACCGTAAGCCCGGTTGTGATGTGGATTGCTATCGAGGCGACGACTCTGTCGACGGCCTTCCTTATTAGTTTTTATAATAAGCCGTCGGCGACGGAGGCAGCATGGAAATATCTGATTATCAATACGCTTGGACTGTTACTCAGTTTGTTAGGGACGCTCATTTTCTTGGCTCTGCCAGCCATCAAGACTGGAGCGTTTGATTGGCAGATGCTCGGTTCAGTAGCGAATACTCTGTCACCCGCAGCTGTTAAAATCGCTTTCATTTTTATCCTCGTCGGTTATGGAACCAAAGTCGGTTTGGTGCCGATGCATACCTGGAAGCCAGATACCTATGCCAAAGCTCCCACGCCGGTGGTAGCGCTCTTATCAGGGGTGCTTATGAATGTTGTTTTCTTCGCTATATTGCGTTTCAAGAGCATTACTGATGTTGCGCTTGCTGGTTCTCAGTTTACTTCAGAACTACTTATTTTCTTTGGTGTGATGTCACTCGTCTTTTCCGCCCTCATCATCTTTGCCCAGAAGAACTACAAGCGCCTCCTCGCCTATTCTAGCATCGAGCACGCTGGTCTTTTGGCTCTGGGGTTCGGATTTGGTGGCATTGGGATCCTGGCCGCCCTCATCCATATGGTGTTTCATGCCCTGGTCAAGGCTCTCTTATTTTTTTCTGTGGGCAATATCTTTTTGAAATACAGTTCCACCAAGATGAAGAATGTTACGGGGGTTCTTTCGACCTTACCTTTGACAGCACCGCTCTTCTTTGCTGGTTTCATCGCTCTTTTGGGTTTTCCGCCTTTTGGGATCTTTCTAACGGAACTTTCTATTTTGGCAGCGGGGATGGCAACGTACCCGTATGTGGTAGCGCTCGCCCTGTTTGTCTTGGCGATGGTATTCTTCGGATTTTTTAAACATATCACCGCGATGATGTTTGGCCCGATTCCGGTAGGTATCACCAAAGGGGAGTCCAATCTGTTAACACAACTTCCTTTGGTATTACTCCTCAGTTTGATTCTGGTCTTGAGCTGGCATTTTCCTGAGCCGCTTTCACTCCTGTTGTCGAATGCCGCAGAAACCCTGACTATCAATCCTTAGCCCTTTGTATCTTATGTCCCAAATTACTACAACACTGCTTGCTCGCTTTGGTCTCGCGCATTACCAAGTCCGGGAAACTGGTAACACTATTTTGTTTGCTGTTTCTGCTGAGGAACTTCCGACGGTGATTCGGAGTTTGAAACATGAACATAAGCTACCGCTCAAAACGGTGACGGCAACCGATGAGCGCAAAGAGAAGGGTGCCTTTCGTATCTACTACGTTTTTGGTGTCCCAGTTACGCTTCATTCGCGTTTGGGTGGGGCAGAAGAGAATATCTTTCTAGTACCGTTTGTCAGTGTCAATCGTGACACACAGACTTTTCCTTCGTTGACGCCGCTCGACCAAGAATTCTCTGTTTACGAGCAGGAAATCAAAACGTTTTTTGGACTTTCGCCAGTTGGGCATCCCCAAGCCAAACGGATTATTCTGCATGAAGAAAACTATCAAGCCACGGTGCACCCTCTTTTGAAAGATTTTTCCTGGAACAGCCTCATCATCGCGCCAGCAGAGAAAACATACGCCACCTTCGAGGAGTATGGTGGTGAAGGCGTGTACGAAATTCCCGTCGGACCGGTACATGCCGGAATCATCGAACCGGGACATTTTCGCTTCAGTGTTTTGGGGGAAGAAATTTTGCGTCTTGAGCCGCGACTTGGTTATGTACACAAGGGGAGTGAAAAGCTTTTTGAAACCTTGCCGTTTGGAAAACTTCTTACGCTCGCAGAAAGAATTTCAGGTGACAGCTCGTATCATCATGCCCTCGCCTTGGCCCAGGCAGTGGAGACCCTTTCAGCCACCGTCATTTCCGAACGGGCAAAACTTTTGCGAGTAGTGTATGGTGAGCTGGAGCGTCTGGCCAATCACTACAATGATTTGGCGTTTATTATGCTCGATACAGGATTTGCTTTTGGTGGTAGTCATTGCTCCCGTCTGCGCGAGCGGATGATGCGGCTGAACGAGGTTTTGACGGGTAGCCGATTTTTGCGTGGCGTGGTTGCTTTTGGTGGTGTAACCAAGGACATCAGTTCTTCTCTCCAGGGTACGCTTCACCATGAATTGGAGATTTTGGAAAAGGATTTTATGGACGTGATGGCCGTGGCAAAAGAAAGTGATTCGCTACTCAATCGTTTGAAGGGCACAGGGAGGCTTGACGCTACAGTAGCACATGATCATGGGGCTGTCGGGATTGCGGCGCGAGCCTGTGGCGAGACGTGTGATGCACGCGTTCAGTATCCGTATGCCGGCTATCCTTTGATTCAGTTTGGGGTGACTACTGAAAAGAGTGGCGATGTCTATGCCCGCTTTCGGGTGCGGGTGCGCGAGGTCACGCAGTCGTTTCGTATTCTCAATCAAGCTTTGGCGCTCTTGCTCCATCAAAATGGTGAACTGGCGGTAGTGCTAAAGCCGCTTCCAACCGAAGCACACAGCGTTGGGATTACAGAAGGCTTTCGCGGAGATATTGTCTATTTTGTCGTCACTAATCAGGCGGGCGAAATTATGCGGGTTAAAGTGCGCGACCCTTCGTTTCTCAACTGGACGATTATGCCGTACACTATCACCACTGATATGGTGCCAGACTTCCCACTCATCAACAAAAGTTTCAATCTTTCCTATACTGGTAACGACCTCTAAGAAAAACAAGGAATGATTTACGATGTGGTAGTTATCGGCGGTGGGCCGTCTGGTATGATGGCCGCTGGCCGGGCGGCAGAGCAAGGCGTGCGCGTGTTGCTCTTGGAAAAAAATTCTCATCTGGGGAAAAAGCTCCTTATCACTGGCGGTGGACGATCCAATGTTACCAATGCAGAGTTCAATCGTAACCTCTTTCTGGAAAAATTTCAGGGGGATGCCAAGTTTTTGTTTTCGCCTTTTTCCCAGTTCGGGGTGGAGGAAACAATCAATTTTTTTCAGCGGCTTGGTATGCCAACTAAGGTGGAAGAAGAAAAGCGGGTATTCCCACAGAGCAATCAATCACAGTCGGTACTCGATGCCCTCGTTGCCTATTTGCGCCAAGGAAAAGTTACGGTACAGTCTGGCACTCAGGTGACTGGTTTTGCCCGCCAAGGGAATATCATCAGTGCGGTCTGCCTAAAAAATGGCGAACAGATCGAAGGACGTTCTTTTGTTCTGGCCACAGGAGGCAGATCTCGACCAGAGACTGGCTCGACGGGCGAGGGCTTTCACTGGCTCTCAGCACTCGGGCACACGGTTATAGAATCTGATTCTGCTTTAGTCCCCATTGCCATTCAGGAACCATGGATCAAAAAGCTTTCCGGTTTGAGTCTGCGCGATGTCAAAGTGACCATCTATCAGAATAGTATTAAACAAGAGAGCAAGAAGGGGAAACTTTTGTTTACCCACTTTGGTTTGAGCGGACCGGTGGTGCTGAATATAAGTAAGGCTGTCGGGGAGCTCTTGAAATATGGTGCTGTCGAAGTGTCGCTTGATATGAAACCGTCCTTGGACGCCGGGGCTGTTGATCGCCATGTGCAGGCGGTTTTTCAGGTGACTCAGAACAAAAAAATTAAGAATGCTCTTGGCGCACTGGTGGCCCCGCTCTTGGTACCGGTTTTTTTGGAATTGCTTATGCTTGATCCAGAGAAGTTTGTTAACAAAATTTCTCGCACGGAACGTTTGCGTCTGGTGCAGTTGTTGAAAGATTTCCGCCTGACGGTAGCTGGTCTTTTGGGTGTAGAAAAAGCCATCGTGACGAGTGGTGGTGTGGCGCTATCAGAAGTAGATTTTCAAACGATGCGTTCCCGTCTCTACCCCAATCTTTATTTGGTAGGAGATATATTGAATATCGACCGCCCTTCGGGTGGGTATAGTTTGCAGTTGTGCTGGACGACTGGTTTTGTGGCTGGGAGTAGCGCGGCAGAAGGAAAAGAGTAGGTCCTATATGAGAGTCAGTAATTTTTCCAAAAGCTCTGTTGGGAGATCGACGGTTGTGGCGCCGGCTTCCACCAATGCTTCCTTGCTGTTCAACCCCCAAGTGACGGCGACGACATCGAGGCCAATTTTTTGACAGGACTCTACGTCACGCACTTCGTCGCCGATATAGATGGTTTCGGAAAGAATGAGATTTTTTTCTTTGATGACTTGTAAGAGAACCGCTGATTTGCTGAAGAGACCACATTGATAGATGAAATCCATCCGGATTCCGAATTTTTCCATAATCGCGAGGATGGTGTCTTTGCGACTAGAAGAAACGATGCCGACGGTGCAGCCGCGCGCCTTGAGAGTATCGATAATCTCTTTTATACCAGGGAAGAGTTCAATCTCCGGTATCAATCTGTGGTATTCTTCCCGGCCACGTTTGAGAATAAAGGGAAACAACAATATCCTTAGCCCGAGACGCCTCCAGATAAGAGTCCGAAGATGAAGTTTTTTTAAAGCAGGTAACTCCTCTGGGCGAATGGGGGCAAAACCAAACTCTGGTGCTAGGGTATTCAGTATGCGTATAAATACGGGCTCGATGTTGACCAGGGTACCGTCCTGATCGAAAATAATATTTTTTTTCATAGATTTCAGGAGGAAATATTACTGTTTTTAGCGAGTGAGTACCATGAAGTACGGTGTGATAGGCACGGAGAGATGAATGATTATCTACATTCCCACAATACGGTGCGAAAATCCTTGACCCGGTTTTTTTCGTCAAGGGAAATACCTTCTTCCTGGTAGTGTTTCATTCGTTCCTTGCGATGCTTGGCATCAATCCAGACACGACCATCAGCGTAAACGATACGGTGGAAGGGGATGTCTCTCGTACCATGAGTATACGCCTTCCCCAGAATACTGGTAATACTTTGTGAAGCCATCGGGCCACCGCCGGCCGCTTTCGCAATGCGGCCATAGGTCGTCACTCGGCGAGCCGGAACAGAGAGAGCAAGTTTTACCACCCGTTCACTGAAAGTGAGCATAAGGTTATTGTTATTTTGCTTCTGTTGAGGCGAAGATACTACCGGCATGAAAACCATGAGCATAGTCGCCAAACGAAATACCGTAGGCCTTGGCCCAGAGATCAATCGTGAGTGTTTCACCGCTCCGCAGGTGCACTGAAAGGTACTGGTGGGGGGAAACGAACCAGATATGAGTCCAATGAGCGGTGATATCTTCAGGATCGAACTGTCTACTGGCTAGGAGGATGGTGCGAAAGAGGTAGTTCATTTGGTGGCAATGCAGGAAGCCTTTGATTCCCCACAGTGTAGCGAGGTCAGTAATACAGAGGCGATCGAGACGAAGGAAGGTCAGTATGCGATAACCACGGTATTTGCTGGTTAATAGGTCATAAACATGATGGAGTGCCTCTTTTTGATCTGTGGCGTGAGTTATTTCGTGGACGAGGGACTGCATCTCTTCGGGCAGGTTTGCCAAAGGCACTATGGCTGGCTGATTGAGCCACGGGTCAATGATATGGAAAGAGGTTTTCATATGATGGGTGTATTTACTTTTTTTGTTGGCTTGTTATTCTATCTGCTGGCCAATTTTGAAGCCGACGTAAACACCAAGTAGGCCGCCGATACCAGAAAAAATAACTGAGCTGACCGAAAGCACGCTGTCGCCCCACAGAAGGGGCAGGTAGCTACCGAGAGTAGAACCAACGAAGAGAAAAAAGAAAATAAGTTTTTTAGTCATAAGATTGGGCTGAATACAACTTGATGTGAACAAAATTTCATACGGTCTAGCTCATTTTCGTTTTTATCGTTCCTTATCGAAAAAAGTCTGGAACCATAGCTCGAGGTTGAGGAGTGCCCAGATCTGCGGAGCATAGTTTACCCTGGTTTTGGTATGGGTGTCGAGCAGTTTTTGTAGCTCTTTCTTCTGGAAAATGTTACGATCGACGGCCTTTTCAGAGAGCAGGGTTTTGTACATATAGTTTTTCAATTCGTTACGAAACCATGTTTCCAACGGCACTCCGAAGCCCATTTTTTTTCGGTAAAGAATTTCTCGCGGAATGAGGCTTTCCAAAGCCTTTTTGAGAATATATTTTTTATTATTAAAACCCTTCAGTTTCAAATCGAAAGGTATCTGGGCAGTCAGTTCCAAAAATTCATGATCAAGAAAAGGAGAGCGCCCTTCCAGTGAGACACTCATGGTGGCGATATCGACTTTGGTGAGGAGATCATCGGGGAGATAGGTAGTGAAATCGGCGTACAAGGCCTGATCCATTTTGTTATCTGACCCAGCCTCTGAAAATTTTTCCGTCATAACAGTAAAGGAATCGCTCGCGCCATATTTTTTCCGGAATTCATTGGTGTAGAGTCGCTCTTTCATTTCGTTAGGAAAGATAGCGATGTAATTCACGTAGCGATGATTATATTCTTCTGTTAGGGATAACGAAAAGCGCATTATACGATCAAATAATGTTGTTCGTATGTGCCGGGCGAGAAAAGTGCTGAGCGGCAAGACAATATATTTGTTTGCCTGATGGAATTTTTCTAGCCATAAGGAAAACTTAAAAATACTGTGTCGGGCATACCCCGAAAAGTTCTCATCCCCCCCATCACCATTTAAGGCTACGGTCACGTGTTGCCTCGTCAGCTTGGCCACGTAGTAAGTAGGAAGAGCGCTTTTGTCCGCATAAGGCTCCTCATACTGCCTAACTAGCATCGGCAGAAGCTCAATCGCTTTCGGTTCCACGATGAACTCGGTATGTTCAGTGTGAAACATCTTAGCAATCATCCTCGCATAGGGTAGTTCGTTGTATTTCTCTTCCTTGAATCCAATAGAAAAAGTTTTGATCGGAGTCTTGGAATGTTTGGCCATCATGGCT
>JAYTWI010000018.1:0-12986 GCA_043743535.1 Candidatus Moraniibacteriota bacterium
CCTTGTTCTGGCTCTATCTGAACCCAATTCGAGTTTGGCAACCCTTCCTTGGTAGTGAAACTCCAGAGAGAAAACTTACAACACCCCTATCATAGCAGAGATAAGGGGAAAAAGCAAGATAAATGACCGCTTTTGAAGAAGTGGGGAATCGCCCGGAAAAGTCTCAAAACTACCGTCTACACCCCGTCTGCCACCAAAGATTTAAGCAACTTGGGCAATGAAATGCTGGCCACGCCAATCACCCGGTCTGCTCCGCCGTAATAAACGATGAGTTCTTGATCGCGGACAATGGCGCCACAAGGAAAAACCACATAGGGCACCACGCCATTTTTTTCATACTCTTCTTCCGGCACAAAGAGAGGCTGACGGCTCCGCCCGATGACTTTTTCTGGATGAGCCAGATCGAGTAATAAAGCGCCCACTCGGTAATGACCATCATTTTCGGACACTCCATGATAGAGTACTAGCCAACCCTTTTTAGTCTTGAGTGGCACGGTGTTGATACCGATTTTCCGGCTGTCCCACATCCCGCGTCGCGGAAAAATAAATGGCTGGTGGGTGAGGAATTTCGTTTGCCCATCAAAATCGAGACTGTCAAAAAAGTTAATATCAATAGCTGGCTGGATACGGTGCAAGATGACATACTGACCATTAATTTTTTCCGGAAAAAGGCAGGCGTCTTTGTCATCAATCCCCGGCGGTGATAGAAGGATGGGCGATGTAAAGCGCTCGAAACGGCCAGCCAAAAAATCTTCGGCTGCAATAGTAGAGAGGGCCACTCGCGGCGGAGAAATGGCGTCCACCGCTGTATAGAACATATAGTAGGTATCAGCGAAACGCGTCAGGCGCGGATCTTCGCAACCAGAATTACCCGGGGACTGTTTCACTTCAAATAGCGCACGCGGACCATATACTGGTTCTGGTAGACGTTTGGAAATTCGGAAACCACTGCGACTCTCGGCGTAGCCAAACACCGATGTATCATCTTGTGACGAAGCACGATAGATAATACGAATCAGCCCCTCGTCCTCGATAGCCCCAGGATTGAACACTGCCTTGGCTTCCCAGGGATGCTCAGCTATCGGTTCCATAATGGGATTTTTCCGGTAGCGTGTAAACATCGGGCGATCCTTTTCGGTCATTTTCATTTCCCGCAACAATGCTTTCAAACTGCCCAGTGCTACGCAGGTGGTAGTGTCAGCCGCCCCGTAGTACAGAAACAATCTATCACCGCGTACCACCAAGCCACTAGGGAAAACGATATTCTGCACCTTGCCATAGCGCTCATATTCCTCCTCTGGCACTAAAAGCGGCGAGCTTGTGCGGGCAATGATTTTTTTTGGGTTATGTAAATCCAACAGCACAGCCTCGACCGTAAATATCGGGTCGGCCGAATGATAGTTTTGGATATACGAGTAGAGAAGCAACCAGCCATCTTTGGTCTTGACCGGTGGTGCACCGATTTCCACGTGATCATTATCGTTCCTCTGAAGTTCCAGACCGTGTTTTGAGAGGTCTTGATACCAACGCTGCCACCGCTCCGCATCCCACATATCAGACTCCTCATCAAACGATGCCAAAGCAATAGTGGCCGGCGGTCGGTCCGTGTTGGCCGAAAGAATGGCCCACAACTTGCCATCGATGCGCTCCGGAAAGAGTGCCATAGCTTTGGCATTAAACGGAGTGATGTGATGTTTTTCTAATCGTTTGAAATCACGGGTAATAGCCAGGCCGACCGAGATGCCTTCGGCTCGAAAAGGAAATTCGGACAGGGCGGTATAAAAAATATAGTACTTGCCATCGCACTTGGTGATACGAGGATCCTCACAACCGAAACGCTCCCAAGCAAGCTCGGGCTCGATAAATGGCCGATGGCGCCTGAAATGGACTCCATCGATACTGTCTGCCTGCCCAATAGAGGACAAGGAAAGCCAGGGGCCGTCTTCATGAAGGAGTGGCAATGATTGGGCGCGATAAAAAAGCCTTGTTTTTCCGCCTTCCCGGATGGCCGTGCCATTGAAAGCTCCTTCCAATTCCCACGGCAATTCGCTTTCCGGCACCAGAATCGGATTCTCAAAGGAACGTTTGAAAAAAGGCATAGCAATGTAAGTTAGCAGATTTTTTTAAGATTCATTTTCTGCAACACTGGCGATTTTTCTTTCAAAAGTGATTGGAGAAATGTCTCCAGATCAGCCATAGCTACAGCTGTCGTGCGATCACCCGCCCCATAGTAAACCAAAAGCTGCCTTCCTTTTATCACTGCTCCACAGACATACACCACCCCACGCTTGTGCCCGCCGTTCTCATACTCGGTTTCCGGCTCCAAAACTGGCTCGATCGAACGCTTGAGGACGATTTCTGGGTGTTTCAAATCAAGAAGCATTACCCCCGCCTTGTATCTTCCTGGGTCGCGCATATCCATCCCATGATAAAACACCAGCCAGCCATACTTGGTCCGAAGGGGTGGTGCCCCCACTCCTCGCACGATATTGTCCCAGGCATGCAAACGCGTCGCCTCGACATAGCCGCGGCCCCCATGAGAAGAAAGGCTTTCGATATATTTTCCGCTCCCAAGCCGTTTCAAATTCTCCACATATTCGATACGGATGTTTGGACTGAGTCCATGGAGCACTGCGTAATTCCCATTAATTTTTTCTGGGAAAATTACCCAATTCTTCTGAATTTCCCCAGGCCGTGAAATGAGTTTTGGTGGAGACCAGCGCCACGCTTTGGTTAAAAAATTCTTTTTCGAGATATAAGAGAGAGCCACTCCCGGCGGATGAGTACCATCAAAAGCCACATAGATGAGATAGATAGAGCCATCGATTTCTACCAGGCGCGGGTCTTCACAGCCACCAGTACCTCCGCCAGAAATATACGGGTAGAGACTGCCTACTGTGCCTCGCTTACGAGTCTCAGATGCCTGTGACGGCACGAAGGCGGGACGATCCTGACGTTCATCGATCTCTATACCATCAGTACTAGCGGCATACCCCAGTACCGACAGACCATCATATCCCTGCGCCCGATACAAGAGGTGCACACGATCTTGCAAATAAAGAGCAGCGGGATTGAAAGTAGCAAAAGCTTCCCAGGAATTTTTGCTAATCGGCTCCAATACCGGATTACTCACAGCACGATCCAGTTTGATAGGCAGACCCTTTTTCCGAGTGGGTAATACGTATTCTTCGTGCTTGTTTCTCTTGACAGTCTCCCAAAGCCGAGCCATCGGGAAACGCTCTACTATCTTTCCCGGAGCCTGCACAAAGATAAAAAAATGTTTTCCGATGTTGGTGCCGCCCAATACTACTGTTTCCAAAGACGCCCGAGCCGATAATTCCCACAGGGCCTCGTCACTGCGCCACAATAAAATTTGCGGATTATCATGATCAAACAGAGCGGCTCCAATAACCAGTCTCCCTAAAGCATTTTTGGCCGAATACACGAGAAGAATACCCTGCGCGGTCAATTCAGCAAACAAAGGAGCGATGGCGGTGGCATCAAAAGAGTTGCGGCGGACGGCGAGAATATCCCCATCATCTTTGAAGCGTTTAAAATCAAGTGAGGCGTGGGTCTGGAACAGCACTCGACTACTGCGCGCGGAAAAAAAAATAGTACGGCCATTTTTCCCTTTGCGGGCAGGGAGCTTAACACAGACAGTCGGTCCGTGAAAGAGGTTAGATGTGGCCATCACCTGCCATGATCCGGCTCGTTCTGTCGCCCAGGCACCTTCTTTCTTATTATCAACAAAGAAGAGAACTGTTTTTGCGCCAAAGTTACTTACTCGCAGAAATGGTTCTTTACCAAGGGCTAATTTCGTGCCATTGGGACGAAAAAAAGTCACCAGAGAAGAGGCCTTCTCAAACGTTTTTCCGTTACGATTTTCCACGGAAAATATATCAAGCGAAGAAAAACCGATAGCGCGCCACAGCAGGCGCATTTTTCCCTTCTTTTCGAAAACTAACAACCCATGATACATAGTGCGAGCAAGTATTTTTTTGTTTCTATCAATTTAGTTTAACACAAAAATACCCGCCTACAAAAAATAATTGAGGTATTTTTCAAATGTGACAATTTGGGGCAATGCCCAGCTTTTCAAAATAGCGCTGGTGGTACTCTTCTGCCGGGTAAAACGTCTCCGCTGGGATGATTTCAGTGACAATAGGCCTCGGCCACTTGGCTGATGCTGACAACGCTGCCTTCGACTCTTCGGCTAGTTGTTTCTGTTCATCATCGTAATAAAAGATGGCGGAGCGGTACTGCGACCCATAATCCGGCCCCTGCTGATTGGGTGTGGTCGGGTTGTGGTTGTTCCAGAACACTGCCAGTAATTTTTCATAACTCACTTTTTCTATATCATAGGTCACCTCCACCGCCTCAGCGTGGCCAGTCTCACTGCTACACACCTGCTCGTAGGTCGGATTCTCGAGCGTCCCACCCGTATAACCAGAAACGGCATCGATCACTCCCGGTACTTTCCGAAACATTGCCTCCACCCCCCAGAAACACCCCGCCCCAAACGTTGCCTTTTTCATAATTTCTAGAAAAACTATTTTTCTTCCCCTCCATCTGGAATAAACTTCAGTGCATCGCCATTGATACAGTAACGTAGGCCAGTGGGCAGAGGGCCATCATTGAAGACATGTCCCAAATGGCCACCGTCTTTCGAGAGTACTTCAGTACGTGCTATCCCAAGAGTGCTATCCGTATCGGTTGTGACAGCCTGAGGAGCAATCGGTTTGGTGAAGCTCGGCCAGCCGGTACCGGAATCAAATTTGTCTTCCGAACGAAACACGGCCTCATTATTATCCGCTGACACATACGTCCCCTTGCGGTGTTCGTTATAGAGTTTGCTACTAAACGGTGCTTCTGTCCCCTTGTCGCGAAGTATCCGTGCTTGTTCCGGCGTCATTTCCACACAACCATTGATACCACAGGCTGCCCCTGTTGCTACCGTCTTTTTTTCTTCCATACGTGTTTGTATATAATAATATCCGAAGAAAGCGAGCAGGGTAAGCGGTACTGTCACGAGAAGCATGGTTCGCGATGATATATTATACGTCATAGCCACCGTAAAATGAATAACTTCTTAGCTCCTTAGCCCCCGACCCGTTTTGAACAGATACATATTGAAACTGAGCATCACGCCACTCAAGAGGACGAGAATAAACAAACTCATAGGCACACTGACATCCGAAATGCCGAGCAATCCATAACGAAAACCATTGACAATATAGAGGATGGGATTGAGAGCCGAGACGTGCTGCCAAAACGGTGGCAACATCGAAACCGAGTAAAAGACGCCCCCCAAATAGGTCAAAGGTGTCAGAACAAAGGTCGGGACAATGGAAATACCGTCAAACTTTTTGGCATAGATGGCGTTGACCATGCCAGCCAGAGAAAACAGAAGTGAAGTGAGGAAAATAAAGACGAGCGTAAGCAAAATACTATACACCGTCACCTCGGTAAAAAAGAGGGCCACACCCAATACCAGAGCACCGGTCAAAATACCACGCAAAACGCCACCCGTCACGTAACCCGCCACTACCAGGAAGGGCGAGATGGGTGAAACCAACAGTTCCTCGATCTGTTTCTGAAACTTGGCCCCAAAAAAGGAGCCAGCCACATTGGAGAACGAGTTGGTGATGACAGCCATCATCACCAAACCCGGCACGATAAATTGGATGTAGCTGTAGCCGTGTATGGGTGTGATCTGCGAACCGATGAAGGCCCCAAAAATCACATAGTAGAGGGTGGTGGTGATAACCGAGGGTAACAAAGTCTGCGGCCAGATACGGAGAAAGCGTCCCGTTTCTTTGCGCACGATTGTCATATAGGCTACCCATTGTTCGGAAAGATTCATAGCGTTACGATTTTTTAGTAACATCGAGAAACAATTCTTCTAGCCGATTGGATTTGTTGCGCATACTCCGTACCTCGACATCCAAACGAGAGAGGGCGATCACCGCTTCAGTCAAGGTCTCCCCCTTTCCCACGGTCATCTCGATCGTATCGGCATCCACTTTGTGCACTCCGAATGTCGCTATCAACGCTTCGGTCTTTTCGGAGAGCGGCCGTTCCAAATCAAAGATGAAGGTTTCTGTGTCCATCTTCCCGAGCAAATCCTTCACCAATCCTTCCTTGACAATCGCCCCATTGTTGATAATCGCCACCCGACGACAGAGTTGCTCCGCCTCTTCCAAATAGTGCGTGGTAAGAATAATAGTCGTCCCGGAAGCGTTCAACGTACGGAGAAAGTCCCACATCTCACGTCGCAGTTCGATATCTACTCCGGCCGTCGGCTCATCAAGAATAAGCAACTTCGGTTCATGAATAAGGGCACGAGCAATCATCAAACGCCGTTTCATTCCCCCGGACAAACGCATCGATTGTTCATTTCTTTTTTCCCACAAACCCAAGAGCTTGAGGTATTTTTCCGCCCGTGGTTTTGCCACCTCCCGTGCGATGCCGTAATAGCCAGCCTGATCACAGAGAATATCGATCACTTTTTCAAAAATGCTGAAATTGAATTCCTGTGGCACCACCCCGATAGCCGCCTTGGCCAAAGTAACGTCCGTATCGATATTATGCCCGAAAACCGAAACCTGCCCGCTTGTTTTATTGGTTAGCCCGGTGACAATCCCGATCAAGGTAGTCTTGCCCGCGCCATTGGGGCCGAGCAGACCATAGAATTCACCTTCGGCCACTTCCAAATCAACACCACGAAGAGCCACGGTACCACTACTGTAGACTTTTTCCAATTGCGTGATGGTGAGCGCTGCTGTCATAGGCCAATCTACTTTTTTTCATCATGAAACTCCACCCCCGCCATGAAGTCCGCCTTGCCGATATTCATCCCATTGTGCCGCAGGATAGAATAGGCAGTAGTGTAGTGGAAATAGAAATTAGCCAGACCCATCGTGTTTGCATATTCCAAACCGGTCAAAAATTTCCCGGGCATGAAATAGATCGGGATCTCGCGTTCTTCGCTTCCTTCGAACTGTTCGGGCTTCAGGGTATCGAGAAACGCTACCGTCTTATCAATCCGCGCTTCCAGTTCCTTGAGTGTCTTTTCGTTATCCTCCATCTTGGGAATTTCTACCCCAGCCAGCCGACCAGCCGTGCCCTTGGCGTTGTCACAGGCTATTTGCACTTGTTTCACAAACGAGAATTGATCTGGTGCCAAACGAGCATCGAGTAGAACAGTGTCATCGATTTTCTTCTCCGCTACGTATGCCGCTGCCTTAACCAAAATAGCCTTAAAGGCCAGAAGTGAGCGCCGAAACTCCGGCACGGTCACATTGTACATTGATATGTGCGCCATAGTGTTTGAGTGTTTGATAAAAAAAAATTAAAAGGTCATTTCAGTATAAAACTTTTTCTTCCAAACAGCAACCCTCAAAAATACATACTCACCATTTGGTAAGCCCTCCTTTATGAGAAAAGAGAGTACCGTTTTAAATCTTTCTCGCATCATATGCCCAATGGAGTACCGCCTGTCTTTGCCTCGGTCGACAAAAAATATCCCCTGCGCGACAGTTCTTTGCTATCTGAGATGTGTGCCTCGTCATGGCACGCCATCGTTGTATCTGCCTTTCATCATCTGCACTGCGTCTGCCCATATAATACCGGCAATACCACTGGAACCAGCCCCGCGGATCCTCTGGGTGAATCCATCCCTTCCTCCTCCACTCTGCCAAAGATTGCGAAGCATGAACGCCAAAATAATTTAACTTTTTGTCAGGTTTGTCGCTTTCAAGAGGTAACAGTTTCGCGCCAGTAAACCAGTCTTTCGGAAATTCCTTCTGGCAATCTCTCATATACCGTCCTCCAAAAACTCCCAGGGCGAGCATTTGTTTTGGCGTGAGGTCTGGCTTGAATCGAGGATCGAAGTTTTTGCCTGCCGGTTCAGAGAGGGTGTAGCGATACCCTTGCTGCATTTTGTCATTTACTATAATTATTTTATCGGCCATAACTTTTAGGGGGTAATGGGAAAAACATACTAGTGCGTTTCTTGTATTCAGCAAATGCAGGATTTTCTGCCATCTTTTTTTCAAGCATCGGGATACCAGAAATTTTGAGGATGAGAAATGTAATAGTAATGGGCCCGACTATGGCATAGAAACCGTTTGGGACAGAAAGAGCAATAATCCAAAGTGCCCACCACATCGTCACTTCTCCAAAATAGTTCGGGTGTCGCGTGTAGCGCCACAAACCACTTTGCATGAGCCGACCTTTGTTCGTAGGATCCTTGATGAACCGTGCCAGCTGCGCATCACCTACGGACTCGAAAATAAACCCGACAAGCCACACCGCTACGCCGACAAAATCCACATAATTCAAGCTAATCCCGACATTTTTATTGATCAGCAAGACCGGAAAAACGATCAAAAACAAGAGGAAGCCTTGTAAAAGATATACCTGTGCATAGGAACGCACGTGAAACCACTTGCCCCATTCTTCGCGCCACTTGGCATAACGATAGTCTTCTGTTTTCCCTTTATTACGGGCATGGATATGCCAGGCGAGGCGCACACCCCAAACACTGACGAGGGATAGTACCAATAGTCCGCGAGCGTCTTGTGCTGACCCAAGAAAAAAAGACACTAACGCCATCATGACAAATCCCAGCCCCCACGCCACATCGGCCACATCGTTTCTCTTTTTAACTACAGACAGCACGAACCACAGGCTCATGTAGAGAAAAAGTATGAGAGCAAGTGTAACAAAATAATTCACAGTCCTATTTTATTGGCGATGAGATAGGTGACGACTGAGACCAAAGCCCCGAGTATCGTGCCCCATGCCATATCGACGATCGAAACGAGTAGTGGCCAGTCTTTGAGTGTAGCGAGGTTCGTGAGATCGTAGGTGGCATAGGTGAAAAACCCAAAAAGAGCTCCAAAAAGAAGCGCGTGCGTCCATGACATCTTCCCCACTGCTGGAGCAATGACAAAGATGACCAGACCAACGATAAAGAGGGCATAGAAAATAATCCCAGCCACCCAGTTGATATCCGTCTTCATCAAAAATCCGATTTGGGATTTGTAAAAATTCTTTGCCACCAGTCCCAGCCACACCATATCAATGGCAAAAAATACTGGCAGGGCAATAGCGTACAGTTTTATGAACATACTCTTTTATTTATAATATAAGTAATATAGCATCGTCCACACTGACCAAACAACCACGAGGGTGGCACCCATACCTCTACGAGTGAAGCAACTTCTTGAGCACCGGAGCAATCCGCTTTGTTATCTCGGCGTAGCCCGCGTCATTGGGATGGATAGCGTCACTCATCAGTGCCGAATGAGCAAATATCCCAGCCAAAACATCACTGACATAGGCTGAATGGGTCTTTTTGGCTAGAGCTTCATACTCGCTGTCCGCCCCACCTCCCAAAAGTCCGCTACGCACGCCCAAGAGAATGACCATTGCTCCGTGCGACTGAAAGGTGGTCACAATTTTTTCCAAATTGGCAAAAGTTTCGGCTCGCGGGATCTTTTGCAAAAAATCATTGCCCCCGAGAAGCACCAGCGCTACTTTGGGGTTTTCCGCTACGGCCGTATCCAGCCGGGCTAGGCCATCCCGGGTAGTATCACCACTCACTCCGTAGTTAAGAACTGGCACCCCCACCAATTTCCCCACTGCACTCGGCAAATCATTTCCAGGAGTAGCCCCCACCCCCGCGACCAGACTGTCCCCAAACATGAGGATGGGACCATGACTAGCCGAAGGATAGTTCTTGATCGGCCAGGGACGAAAAAAGAAAAACCACACCCAAACGACCACAATGACTAGGGCAGTACCACCCCAAATGAGAATATTTTTCGACATAACCTTTTTCTAATTTTGGCGGAGAGTCTGGGACGAAGTTAGAACTTATTGCTTATCTAGCATAGTATAACCGACCCTCTCATTGCAAGGTTAGTTTACCCCTAAGCTACGAGTTGATCAGCGGGTTTCTTTATAATGCTAATTACTTTTCCATTTATAAAGAAATTATCCTCTGGGTGTAAGTGGATAGGTTCGTAGTCGTAAGAAGAGTCCGCCTTAAGAACAATTTGCCCATTTTTTTGATCATTAATAAAACGCTTGATTGTTGCTTTGTTATCTATGATCACAAGCACAACATCGCCAGTTGATGCATTTCTATCGCCACCGTCAATGATTACAAAATCACCATCTTCAATACTCCGATCACCTATAACAGCACGATTCATGGAGGATCCATCCGCTTTGATAGCGTAAAGTCCATTTGGTTTTGATCGCCCAACAAGCTTACTTGAAGTCCGAAGAAAGCCCTGAAAGTTGTGTTCAGCAAAAATTTCTGCTGGACCACAGTTTGCTGTACCAATAATTGGTATAGAGAAAAGACGAGCCGACTTCTTCAACAGACCTTTCGCCCAGCCTGGCTCTGGAGAGGAGCGATCCATAACTCCCTTAATTCGATCAATCATTAAGAATCCTTTCTTCTGAAGCTGGAGAACATGATGCTTGATCTTTTGAGGAGACTCTTTAGACATTCCAATACCTCGCCCCATCTCACGGAGGCTCATATTCGCTAGATTCTCTTGTTTTGAAAGCTCGAGGAGCTTTTCTTGAATAATATGCATATGCTTCTTTATATCAGATGATTCTTTAAAAAGCAATACCTCCTTAACTCTTGACGGATGCAAGAGGATTTGCTAGAATGAAAAGTAAGCTACAAAAAACGAGGCTTTTACGAGCCTCGTTTCAGGAAGATGTTTGGTCGAATTCTGTTTTAACTTCCACCTACAGAATAACATACTCCGCAAAATTGGCCAAACTTTAAAAAATAACCAAAAGAATATGGCAAACTGTCAAATCACATGCATTGTTAAACCACACCCGCAAAGCCCCCATGAGCATATCACCCATGTTGGAATCCTAGGCAATTCTCGGCTTTTGACCACTCCAGAAGTCATCGATCGGATTGACCGAAAAGTAGACACCTTTTTTGTAAAGGATCCACGGACTAACAAGGTTGCTTATGTTGGCGTAGTTCGTATTCCTGGTCACATTCCTTACATCCGAACACATGCGGACGGTACATGGAACGATAACCTTCTCTCCTTGGATCAGTGCCCAAGATAGAGATTCGTCAAGTTTCAAAAAGAGCTATCCCTTTTGGATGGCTCTTTTCTTTGTTTTCTTGAAACAAATCCAGAAAACTAACACTACATCAGTAAAATCGGTGAACCAATTGCTTCATTTCCCAGACTTTGTGCGGTTATCTTGCTTACACAACATCTGACAATTTTGTGCGGTCGTTTTTCCGCCCTCGTGCCAAGGGGTAATGTGATCGGCTTCCATTTCTTCAAGCGCAAACTCTTTACTACACTTTATACAAACGCCTTTCTGTCGCTCATAGGCTTCGCGCTTCATCTTGTCGTTAAATGCGCGTATTGAAAGATGTCGTTCTTGACCTGTAAGAAGATAGGGGTAAATGCCAGATTTTTTCGTTACATCCTCATCCTGCATTAACTTTGCAACTTCGACTTCAAGTTTCTCGGCGTCCTGTTTCTTATCTTTGAATTGGTTGTATAGTTCGCCCCAATTCACATTTGCCATTTCTTTGCGATGGTTAAGGAACGCTTTGCGCACCCACGCGATAACATTTTGAAAATGCTCCCACAATTCATCAGCATTTTTGTCGTGTTGATGCTTTGCCATGTATTCTGCAACTTCGCCATTGTTTATCCACGAAAGCGCAGTCTCCAAATATTCTTGGCGTATCGGTGAACCTGTAAGCAATGCACCCCCATCATTCGCCAAGAGATAGGCGGCACAATTTGATTTACTGAATTTGAGTTTTGCGTCAGAAAGCCATGAGCCAGTATAAACTGCGTTTCGTAACTCTTGATCAGTCAACTTCTCACCAGCAATGTTAATAATCTTAAACCAATCAAGTTTTTCTTTGTCTGTACCTTCGCAGAAATAAATCATCAATTCATAATCGAGTACCTGTTCCTTTTCTTCCTTAGTGAGATTATGGAACATTGCTGTGCGACCATTGAAGTCCACCGAGAAATCGCCATTTACATACTGTCCGATACTGATTGTCCTTTGCTGTCCATCCAATACTTCAAAACTATCTTCATTAGTTTTTACCCAATACATTACATTAAGCGGAAATCCTTTCTTGACGGTATCAATAACCGCATCGCGTTGCTTGTCTTTATAAACAAACTCTCGTTGGTATTTAGGGCGGACATCGAGTTTGCCACCGTAAGCTACAACACCTTCCTCGGCGCTGTCTTTGTAACCATTGATAACTTCGCGTATTTTGATTTTGTGTAGGTCGATTTTCATACTATTTCTTCTTTATTATTATTCTAAAATACGGCGATTTTCCATTTATTACTAAATCCTTATCATTGTCGCCTTTTCTAAATTTTATAAGTTCAAACTGTTCAGGATTATATTTATCCAAAAAAGTAATCGGGACACCAATAGCACCATCATAATCGACTGGAATATCAGCCGTTTTATCAACGTTTATTCCGTCATAGTTATCATATTTTGGATATTCTTTGGGGATGTACTTTTTGTACAATACTAAATTTTCATGGCGCTCTGCATAGTCTAGATTCGTAAACCAACGTACACCTTTAACACGAATATATTTTTTCCCATCACTATCAATCCTAGCGCTAGCAGCATTTAACGGATAATCATCTGGTACTTGAAATTCACGATCACCGCTATGAATACTCGCTCCAAGCCACATTTTGTTATCCTGTATAAGTTTAAAACACTCTTTGTAAGTGATTGAATTAACGTTGCCGATAATCAAAAACCGCTTCTTGTATTCAACTAGCTGATTTATATATTCCCGAAAGAGCGAAAATGGTGGGTTGGTCACCACAATATCCGCTTGCTTAAGTAGCTCTATACTTTCTGGGCTCCGAAAATCTCCCTCGCCTTTAAGCGGAAGCCACTCATTATCTTTGTTGGCCTTT
>JAYTWI010000019.1:0-14580 GCA_043743535.1 Candidatus Moraniibacteriota bacterium
CTTTGTCAAAGAAAATTCCCTGTATGCCGGGAATCGAGGCAGAAGCAAGCTTTTACTTACAACAGATATTTATACACCTTTTTAGGCTTAGTGTCAATAGAAAAAACCTCGTAATCTAATCTGGTGAACGCCAGGTCTCTCATTGACAGCCAGCCCCAAAACTGCCACACTAGCTCCAATCTCCACCCTGGAGATTGCTATTCCTTAACAACCCACTTCCTGAAAGGGAAATCATGTCAAAATTCTATGTCGGCGGCCTCGAACTCGCCTCCCCGATTATCCTCGGGGCCGGCGTTTGCAAGAGCCCGGATCAGCTCGCCGCTTATATGCGGGGAGACAGCTCATTCGGTGCCCTCATCGTCGGTTCCGTCACCCACCAAGCCCGCCCTCAGAACGAGGGCACCGTGCAGTGGCCAGAGGATTACGATGCTTTCATCCACGCAGGCTTCGGACTCAATTCCTTCGGTATGCCCAATCTGGGAATCGAGCAGTTCCTCGAGCGGCTTGCAGGTGTACCACCTGTTCGTCCGATCATCGTGAGCATCGCAGGCTTCTCGCCCCAAGAGTACGCTCACTGCACCCGATTAGCGAATGCATGCGAAAGAGTGTCCGCTATCGAGATAAACTTTGGCTGCGGCAATACCGGCAAGGTGCCGGACGCCTACAGCCACGGCGATGCTCAGGGCACCCTCAACGCCCTTCAGGCGCTGGCACGGGACGGTCTTCTCACCAAGCCGGTGTGGATCAAACTCTCGCCGTACATCACGACTGAGGAGCGTGATCAACTCGTGGTACGACATCCCCATATCGACTTCACTGCTGCCCCCGTCGTCGAATGGAACTTTCCTAGAGTCATGATGAGACTCATTACAAAGTACCCGTTCGTCAAAGCCATCGTGTTCGGTAATACGCTTGCCAACTGCCGCATGCTCGATCCCGATGGTAAGGCGGTGACCACGCCTTTCGAAGGCAGGGCCGGTCTCTCTGGTCCCATCTTGAATGGCATCTCGCGCAGACTTATCCGCCGGGCCTATGACTACCTGCCACCACGGGGCAACATCGACCTCATTCACTGTGGAGGTATCCTGACCGGTGATGATGCTGCAGCCGCCTTGGCGGCAGGAGCAGCGGCCGTGCAGTGCACTTCCGGTCCGGCCTGGTCACAGAACGGTCCACGTTTCGCTACCGACCTGATTACCGGAAGCGAAAATCTCCAGAACTACCTCGCTCGGCCTTACTCCTGAATCCCACCCCCCCCCTGCTCGAAAGGAGCATCTCATGGAAACACTCACAATCACCCGACCCGATGACTGGCACCTTCACATCCGTGATGGAGCCGCCATGGAATCCGTCGTTGGTTTCTCAGCGAGGCAATTCGGCCGCGCCATCATCATGCCGAACCTAAGGCCAGCAGTGAAAACGGCTGCGATGGCATTGGCCTACCGCGGGCGCATCCTGGCTGCTCTGCCACCAGGGAGCGGTTTCCAACCGCTGATGACACTCTACCTGACCGACGAAACGACGCCCAACGAAGTGTGGCGAGCCAAGTGGGCAGGCATCGTAGCCTTCAAGTACTACCCTGCTGGTGCCACCACCAACAGCACCGAAGGTGTCACCAGCATTAAGAAGATCTACCCGGTGCTCGAAGCCATGCAGCGTGCTGGCATCGTCCTGTGCGTCCACGGGGAGGTGACCGACCCTACAGTCGATCTGTTCGACCGGGAAGCCGTGTTCATCCGTGATGTCTTGATCCCGCTCCGCCGTGACTTTCCCGAGCTCAAGATCGTGCTCGAACACGTAACCACGGCCGAAGGAGCCAGCTACATCCTGGGAGTGAATGACCGTTACACGGCGGCCACAGTCACACCTCAGCACCTGCTGTACAACCGTAACGCGCTCTTCACCGGTGGGCTACAGCCGCACTTCTACTGTTTGCCGGTATTGAAGAGCGAGCATCACCGCTTGGCTCTGGTGCGAGCAGTCATTTCAGGCAGTGATCGTTTCTTCCTTGGCACGGACTCGGCACCCCATGCTGCACACTTGAAGGAGCACGCTTTCGGTCACGCCGGCTGCTTCACCGCCTTGTCGGCGCTGGAGCTCTACGCCCAAGTTTTCGAAGCAGCAGGTGCCATGAATAACTTCGAGGCTTTCGCTAGCTCCAATGGCCCCAGCTTCTACGGCCTGCCACCTAACACTGGTACGGTCACGCTGATCAAGGAAGCATGGAAGGTTCCGGAAAGCGTTCCTTTCGGTGATACTGTGCTGAAACCACTCCGGGGTGGCCAGATTATTCCCTGGAAATTCGTCGACTGATACGTCCAACGTGACCCCCAAACCCTCGCTGTACTGCAAAGTGCACCGAGGGCTTTTTTTATTACCAAACGAAGTAAGTGAAACGAAAGTACACTTTTGTTTCCGATCTAGTGCTGGTAAAATCAGGTGGATACCCGTTATTTCAAAAATCTGAAGAAGAAAATGTTCAAATAATCTCCTGAACATACTGCTCAGCGATAGTAGAATGTTCGGCCAAAAACTTTTGGATCACTGTCTCTACTTCACTAGCGCGGTGACAGTTCATCAGTGCAATACGTAATTCTTTGGCGCGGGGGAAATGATTGATATAGGCCTGATAATGCTTTTTCATCAGCTCAAAACTTTTGCTATCTTGCCATGTCTTTTCAAATAATTGAGTGTGTTCCAGCGCTGCCAATACTTTTTCCCGCACCGTTACCTTCTTATCAGCATCAAACAGCCAAGGGTTGCCGAAAATAGCTCGCCCCAGCATCACGCCAGCCACACCCGTTTCTTTCACCTTTAACTGCGCGTCGGCCATATCACGCACATCACCATTGCCGATGATAAGTGTCCCGGAACCGGCTGCGATTTCTACCGCCCGTTTGATCCGCTCCCAGCGCGCCGGCACTTTAGACATCTCCTTCTTCGTGCGGGCGTGAATCGTGATAACCGCGGGTTTGGCGAGAAGCAACGCTACCAACCACTCTTCTAATGTATCCTCATTGAATCCCAAACGGGTCTTGACCGAAATAGGGAGCTCCCTACCAGCGGCAATAGAGCCCTCTCGCGCTGCCATGATGAGCTCTTGTGCCAAAAGCGGGTCGCGCATACACGCGGCTCCTGCACCCTGCTTCATCACATTTTTGTCCGGACAACCCATATTGATATCGATACCATCGAACCCGAGCTCTGTCACCAACTTGGCCGCCTCGCGCATATTCTCTGGATGAGCAGTAAAGAGCTGCGCCACGATCGGCCGTTCACCTTCGCTATAAGCGAGATCTCGGAGCAGTGCTTCTCGACCCTTCGGATGACACAGCCCATCAGCCGCCACAAATTCCGTCCACAACACATCGGGCCGACTATACTTGATAATGTGTGCGCGAAAAACTGCGTCCGTCACATTGGCGAGCGGTGCCAAGACAAAAAATGGTTTTTTTAGTTGTCCCCAAAACCCCAAGTGTGGTTCCATACATTCTTTAGTATAACTGACACAGTGTACACGGTCTTGCCTAAAAAAGAAACCCCTCACCTCCTCTTATTGACAAGCCTCAGGTCGCCTGTTATTCTATAGCAGACAATTTTAGTCCGCATTTATGAAAGTATCAAAAAAGGCTTACTACGGTTTACGGGCTGTCTTAGCCCTTTCTCAAGCCAAAAAACCGCTTTCTATTCATACTTTGGCTCAAACAGAACATTTACCTGAGGATTATTTAGAGAAAATCCTTCAGCAGTTGCGTCGAGCAGGGATGGTTGAAGCCAAAAAAGGCACTACCGGTGGCTATTCTCTCACTCATCTCCCAAGAGAAGTGACTGTCTGGGAAGTACTCTTTGTCCTCGATGGCCCCATCAAAACATTTACGCCACTGATCAAAGGCACTCTCCCTTGTTTGCAACCCAGCCACTGCCAGACCAACGAGGTGTGGCGCACGTTAGAAACAGAAATCGAACATTCCCTTTCCAAAGTCACCCTCGCCAATCTCATCCCAAAAAATATCACTCATCATTCCTAATCTATGCTGACGCTCGTTCACCTCTCTATATCCATCGGCCAAAAAAAAATCCTTTCGGATATTTCTTTTACTTTTCGTTCAGGAAAAATCTATGCCCTGATGGGGCCAAACGGTTCGGGTAAATCAACTCTAGGAAGCGCCATTATGGGCCACCCAGATATCACCTATGGCCGCTCCTCAAAAATTATGTGCGCCGAAAGAAATATCAAAAACCTCTCGCCCGATAAACGCGCCCGCTTAGGAATCTTCCTTTCTTTCCAAACGCCCATCACCCTCCCGGGCGTGACGGTCTTTGAACTACTGCGCCTGGCCCTGGAAAAAAAGATGGATCCGATCTCCCTCCATAAACAAGTAGCTCTTTACGCCAAAGAGTTAAAAATCAAAGATGAACTCCTCAAACGATCACTGAACGATGGATTTTCTGGTGGCGAAAAAAAGAAATTGGAAGCCCTCCAAGCCGTCCTTCTCGCGCCCCGGTTTGTTCTCTTCGATGAAATCGACACTGGCGTCGACGTCGATGCCCTGAAAACCATCGCTCACTTCTTGAAGAAACATTTGCCCAAAGAAGCTACGATTGTCTTCGTCACCCACTCCACCAGGCTACTTGCCGCTATCAAGCCACAGGAAGTCTTGATTATCAAAGATGGTCGGTTAGTGAAAACAGGCAAAGCAGCTCTGGCCAAAAAGATCGAGGAAAGAGGTTTTGAGAATATCAAGTAATGTATTTAAAAAAATATTGCGCACTCACTTGCTCGCGTTCAAACGAGATTCGAAACATTTTTTAAGCATCGCTATGACCCACAAGAAGAAAAATCTAACGTTTGACGATTACACCTACGGCTTTTCGATGCCCGAACATTCGGTGCACAAGACCAGAGCTGGCCTTTCGCAAACCGTGGTAAAAGAGATTTCCCAGGTCAAAAAAGAAGCGCCATGGATGCGTGATTTTCGCTTGCGCGCCTATGAAATTTTCGAAAAAAAACCGATGCCAGCGTTCGGTGCCGACCTTTCTGGTATCAATTTTGCTGACATCACCTACTATTTGAAAGCGACCGCTACCCAGTCCCAAACATGGGAAGATCTACCGAAAGACATCAAAGAAACCTACGATCGCATCGGGGTACCGGAAGCAGAAAAGAAATTTTTGGCCGGGGTCTCAGCCCAGTACGAATCCGAAGTGGTCTACGAGAGTGTCAATCGTGAACTCGACCGCCTCGGGGTAATTTTTTGCGATATGGACACCGCCGTCAAAAAATATCCGGCACTTGTCAAAGAATATTTCGGAAAACTCATCCCGCCAGAGGACAACAAATTTGCTGCCTTAAACTCTGCTGTCTGGTCGGGTGGCTCGTTCGTCTACATTCCCAAAGGGGTTAAAGTAGATTTACCACTCCAGGCCTACTTCCGCATCAACTCCGAATCTTTCGGTCAATTCGAACGCACCTTGATCATCGCCGATGAAGGCAGTTCTGTACACTACTCCGAAGGGTGCACCGCCCCCGTCTATCGCAAAGCTTCACTTCATTCTGCCGTAGTAGAAATTTTTGTCAAAAAAAATGCCCGCGTGCGTTACACTACCGTCCAGAACTGGAGCAAAAATATTTATAACCTCGTCACCAAGCGAGCGCGAGCAGAAGAGAATGCAGTGATGGAATGGATCGACTGTAACTTAGGCAGTCGCGTCACGATGAAGTACCCAGCCGTCTACCTAGCCGGACGCGGAGCACGAGGAGAAGTGCTCTCTATCGCCTACGCCGGGAAAGGCCAACATCAGGATGCCGGCGCCAAAATGGTTCATCTTGCTTCTGACACCACTTCAAGGGTCATTTCCAAATCCATCGCCAAAGACGGCGGCATCACTTCCTATCGCGGCCTGATACACATCGCGAATGGCGCCAAAAACGCCAAATCATCAGTCGTCTGCGACGCTCTTCTCCTCGATGACCATTCCCGATCCGACACTTACCCCACGATGAATATCAAAGAGGAAAGCGCCGAGTTGACACACGAAGCTACAGTGGAAAAAATCGGCACGGAAAAACTTTTCTATCTCCAGTCTCGTGGCATCACCAAGGCCGACGCCGAAGGAATGCTCGTCAATGGCTTCATCGACCCAGTAGCCAAAGAAATTCCCCTCGAATATTCGATCGAACTCAATCGACTAATCAATATGGAAATGCACGACAGTGTAGGGTAAACTATGGAACTGAGGGACATCACGAGTGACATTCAAACTCATTACCGCTTAGAAGCAAACGAGCAGGTAGTTTTTTTTCTGCTTAACAGAAGCGGCAATATTACTTTTGAATTGGCGGGAGAATGTGCCGAAGCACACGTCTTCGCTTTTTTTCTGGGTACCGGTGAGGCCAAAGGCGAGCTCACTCTTTCGCAAAAGCATTTGGCGCCACGCACCACTTCGCGTGTCTTGGTCAAAAGTGTCCTCAAAGATCAGGCCGAATTTTCCTATCGAGGCACACTCTCTATCGCACATCAAGCTACCCTTTCTGACGCCGCCCAAGAAAATCGCAATCTCCTCCTCTCCAGAGAGGCCAAAGCTTTCTCCAAACCTTTCCTCGAAATTTTGAATAACGATGTGCGCTGCCGCCATGCTGCTACCACCAGTCCTCTCAACAAAGAAGCGCTCTTTTATACCCAAGCTCGTGGCTTATCTCCAAAACAATCTGAAAAACTCTTGGTCAACGGCTTTCTCCACTCCTCTTTAGAAACTATGAGCGCTCTCATTTCTTCTCAAGAGAGTGCACAAATACTCACATTGGTATCACAGGCCAACCAATAGTAATCTCACCGTCTATGGAACTCTCTTCTATCAAAACCTTATTCCCTATCTTCACCCACGAACCAGAACTCGTGTACCTTGACGCTGCCGCCACGGCGCTAAAACCCGCAACCGTTATCGCCGCCGAGGTAGCGTACTATGAACAGTTTCCATCCAATATTGCCCGCGGCATTTACCCTCTAGCCGAACGTGCCACCGTTGCTTTCGAAGATGCCCGCACCAAAGTGGCTGCCTTCATCGGTGCTACCAGTCCCGAAGAAATAATTTTCACATCTGGCACCACTGCCTCACTCAATTTGGCAGCGACACTAATCACACACAAGATAGACAAAAACAATAGCATTGTTGTTACCGCTGCCGAACACCATTCCAATTTTCTTCCTTGGAAAGAACTGTGTAAAAAAAGCGGTGCTCGATTCATCATCTCCCCCATGACAAGAGAGGGTGAAATCGATAGAGAGGCACTAAAGAAATCAATTACTCCGGAAACCAAAATTTTTGCCTGCACCGCTCTCTCCAATGTCCTCGGCATCATCAATCCTCTAGCCGAGATTATCAGAACCGTCCGTGCCGTAAACAAAGAGATCATCGTCATCATTGACGCAGCACAAGCAGTCGGGCATATGCCGGTAAACGTCTCCCAATGGGATGCCGACTTTGTGGCTTTTTCCGGCCACAAGGCGTTCGGCTCGACTGGTACCGGCGTCCTCTTTGGGAAAAAAGCTCTCCTTGAAAATCTCCCGCCCGTCATTTTTGGTGGTGGCATGGTACTCGATGCCTGCGCGGAAGATACGCTCTACAAAGAGGCTCCAGCCCGCTTCGAAGCCGGCACTCCCAATATCGCCGGCATCATTGGGCTCGGTGCAGCTATCGATTTTATCGAAAGTATAGGCACAGAAAAAATCCATGCCCACGAAAACGCCCTTGCACTCTACACCTGCCAACGCCTCAAAGAAGCGTTCGGAGAAAGCCTCACTATTGTCGGTACTACCACTCCGCTCCAAAAAAGTAGCATCGTTTCCTTCATCCTCGCTGGTATCCATCCACACGACATCGCCCACCTCTTAGGCGAGCGCGGCATCTGCGTGCGCGCCGGGCTCCAGTGTGCTGCCCCTTTGCACGAAAGCCTCAACCTCTCGGCCAGTACCCGCATCAGCCTCTCCATCTACAACACCGAAAGCGATATCGAAAAATTGATTATCGGACTACAAGAGATCAAAAACCTGCTATGAATAATATCTACCAGGAACTCATCCTCGACCACTACCGCAACC
Source organism: Candidatus Moraniibacteriota bacterium (assembly GCA_043743535.1). GTDB lineage: Bacteria > Patescibacteriota > Minisyncoccia > Moranbacterales > UBA1568 > UBA1568. The sequence goes on from JAYTWI010000019.1 coordinate 8,100, forward strand.
CAAGAAATCACGGTACTCTGACAAAGCCGACCCACACTGCCATAGCCTTAAACCCGAGCTGCGGTGATAAACTGCAAATGGACATCCAAGTAAAAAATGGTATTATTGGAGAAGTGAAGTTTTCTGGCGTCGGTTGTGCTATTTCCCAGGCTTCCGCTTCGCTTCTGACAGAAAGCATCAAGGGAAAACTAGTAGTCAAAGCCCTAGCGATGGAACCCAAAGATATCCTCGATCTGCTTGGCATTACTCTCTCCCCCAGTCGTATCAAGTGTGGCCTCCTGTCACTCGAAACACTGAAGAAAACATTGCATACGCAAACAACATAATCAGCAACTAATCTTAAACGAGTAAGTTCTAAACACAAATTTATGACATGGAAAAACGAAGCCAAACCAGCTGGACCAGTAACCCTCAAAAACGGTTGGACCGTTGAAGTCGATCACAGTCTGTGCATCGGCGCCGCCCCCTGCACGGCTATGGCCGGCAACACCTTTGCTCTCGATGATGCTGGCAAAGCCTCGATCTTAGACTCTGTTGATAAAGACGACAAGGAGACTATCCTAAACGCCGCCCAGGCCTGCCCAGTCGGTGCTATCATTATCAAAGACGAAACCGGCAAAAAGATTTTTCCAGAATAACGGGTATTCACCCCAGGGCAAGCCCTGGAGCCAAAAACGAACTGATGTTCGTTTCTTCCCGTGGCAAGCCATTTGGTATTCACCCGATTTTACCAGCACTCTCTCGGAAACGAAAGTACACTTTCGTTTCACTCACTTCGTTTGGTAATAAAATCGTACTCAAGATTGAGTACACACTGAAACAAAAAACCTTTGCTCTAAGGTTTTTACATCCCTATGGCAACCAAAAAAACATCCCTCAAAAATCAAGTGCAAGAAAAACTCAAGCTGGTTTTAGACCCCGAGCTGGGTGTTTCTATTTGGGAGCTGGGTTTGATTTATGACATTGTCGTTTCCCCTGAAGGAGTGTGCAAAATCACGATGACGCTCACTACCATCGGCTGCCCCCTCTTTGCCCAAATCCAAAAGGAAATAGAGGATCGGGTGATGGAAATAAAAAGTATCAATGAGGTGACGGTTGATTTAGTCTTTGATCCGCCTTGGAACGCAGAAAAAATGTCCCCAGAAGCTCGTATCCAACTTGGCCTCGATTGAAAAACCCCGCCTTACGGCGGGGTTTTTATTAGCGGTAGCTTTCCATCAACTTATCAATTTTTTTAAGACTCACCTTTTGTACATAAAGTGAACTAGTGCTATCGCGAAGAATTTCTTCGTAGCTCTCTTTATCAGTCGTTTGATAGAGCACGCCCAAAGCCAAACGCTTCATATCAAAAGCGATTTCCAAAGCCTTCATTTTGTCCTTCTGGTCGTGTTTCTCATCTAAGTAGTAGCATTTTTCCTTGAACCACTGGTAGGTGTTGTGTTTATTGAATACCACACAGGGCTGAAAAACATCTACCAGAGCATAGCCCTTGTGTGTTATGGCCGCTTTGATGATTTCTTTGGTCTGCATAATATCACCGGCGAAAGCACGTGACACAAAAGTGGCACCAACAGACAGCGCTACGGCCAAAGGGTTGAATGGTTCAAGCACCACCCCGTTCACCTGCACTGGCGTCTGCATCCCCTTTTCCGAGGTAGGTGAAGCCTGGCCTTTGGTCAAACCGTAAACCATATTATTATGGACGATGTTGGTAATATCAGGATTGCGACGGATAGTGTGCATAAAATGATTGCCCCCTTCACCGTAAGTATCACCATCGCCACTTTCCGCGATGACTGTCAGTTTTGGCTGCGAAAGTTTGATAGCGATGGCTGGCGGCAGAGCGCGGCCATGCAGACCATTAAAATAGTTGACGCGCAAATAGTGCGGCGTCTTTGCCGCCTGACCGATGCCGGAACACATCACTACATCCTTTGGCAGAATATCTAGTTCTGCGAGCGCCATTTTGACAATATTAACAATCGGAAAATTACCACAGCCTGGACACCAGGCCATGTCGGTTCCTTGCGGCATGTCGTAGAGTTTTTTGTCGATCATAATACTACTTGATAGCTTTTAGCTTCTCTACCACTTCTTCGACCGAAAAAGGGTCTCCATCATATTTGAGAATCGTGTCTGCAATCGGCACACCATACTGAGAAGAGAGGAGATGAGCAAACTGGCCAGTAGCATTATTCTCCAAGACGATTATTTTCTTCCCCTGCAAAAGTTTCTGTGCTTTTTCTGGCAAAGGAAAAACCTGATGAAAATGGAGTGCAGCTATATCTTTGCGATTCAAAATTTCCAGAGCCTCTTTTATCACTCCACGATTGGATCCCCATGTCACGACTACCGTCAGAGCATTTTCCATCCCGCCAATTTCCGTAGGCAAGAGTGCTTCCTCCCGAATGCCTATCATCTTACGAAAGCGCTTCTCGTGCATCGCTATCCGTACAGTAGCACTCTCAGTAATATGAGCAGCTTCGTCGTGTTCATCGCTGTCCACACCCACGATGCCCTCACCATAACTCGGAATACCACGCGGTGACACCCCATCTTTGGTCAAAACATAACGTTTGTAGTCCGCTTCCGTCTTGACCACAAAATTTCTCACCGTACCAATTTTCAAATGATCTTTCGGCAAACTCCGCACCGAATCAAGAAAATATTGATCCGTTAAGAGGAAGACCGGGATCTGATATTTGTCCGCAATATGAAACGCTTGCTGGGCGACCAAAAAAGCCTCTTCTGGGTTACCCGGAGCAAAAATAGCGCGAGGGAATTCACCGTGTCCAGCGTACAAAACAAGATTGAGATCAGCCTGTTCCGTGCGAGTCGGAAGTCCCGTGGCCGGTCCCGGGCGCTGTCCAACGTGCACCACGATAGGTGTCTCGATGATACCAGAGAGACTGACTCCCTCAGTCATCAGATCAAAGCCCCCGCCAGAGGTAGTGACAATAGCCCGCGCCCCAGCATACCACGCCCCCAGTCCCTGATTGATAGCGGCAATTTCATCTTCTGCCTGATCCACCACTACTTCGAACTCTTTGCCATTCTTGGCCAAAAATTGCAGAAGCCCCGTGCCCGGCGACATCGGATAGGAAGAAATATAATTACACCCCGCTGCAAGTACCCCTAGCCCCAGCGCCTCGTCGCCAGAAAGCAACAATTCATCGGCCACAAATTCGTTTTTAGTGACGCTCACTTCGATCCCCTCATCATAAGCCAAGTGCGTGCCGAAATCGTAACCCTTCTTGGCCGCCTCGATATTTTTCTCTACCACGGCCTCACCTTTGCGAGTAAAATGCTCCACCAAATAATCATTGAAAACTCCGAGATCTGCTTTGAGCATCCCCAAAACGATCCCCACCGCCACCGTGCTGGTGAAAATGGGGTTGCCTAATTCACTCCCAAAACGGGTAAAGGGAATATCGATAATATGATAGTCGGTACCCGCTGCTATCTTTTCTTTCTCACCCAGTATCACCGTCTTTTCCGTAATACGCCCGGCCAAATGTGGCAACACGTCTTTGTCCAAAGCAAACAGCAAGTCAATGCGCTTCACAAATGAAGAATGCTTGGTATTAGTGACGCGGATTTCAGTCGAGTTGCTGCCGCCACGGATGCGTGACATATATTCCTTACTGGCAAAGACATTGTAGCCCTCGCGTTTGAGCACAGCCATGAGAAGTGCCTCGACGGTCTGCACCCCCATCCCAGCCGCCCCACCCAAGACGATAGAAATATCACCAGAAAATCGTTTCATCGCACTGTTTTGTATTTATTTCCTCTCAATTATACCACAGAAGCAACGTTGTTTCAGAAAAATAACGGGTATTCACCCGATTTTAGATATACCTTTACTCCTTTTCCAATTCCTTCTTCACCACCACAAATTCATTCTCTACCTCTTTCAATCGCGCCTTGCTTTCCTTGATAAGCACCACTCCCTCTTTCACTTTTTCCAATCCTTGCTCCACGTCCACCGCTTCTTGTTCATCAAACCAACCGACGATAGCTTCCAGTTTCTGGAGCGCCTCCCCCAATGATGGTTTTTTTGCTACTGTCATAAGGATAAGAAGTAAAGATTTTACGAATTACTATAATTAAAATTAAAGCCTCACTCAGTATACACTGCCGTCACCTGCGAATCCACTCGTCCATCTGCCAACCGGAGATGCAAAGTGTCGCCTTTTTGCAATCCCGCTACACCGCGAAGGAGTTTACCTTCCTTCTGAATAAGGCTATAACCAAGCGCCAAAGCCCGCTTGGGGTCATAGCGCCCGAGTGTTTCTTCTAGCTCTTTGATACGGTTTCTACTTTCCACACACGCTCTCTCATATCGTTCTATCATATCACGAGCCAACCGTGTCAGCCGCTCCATCACCTCACGCAGACGGAAATCTATCACCGGCACTACCCGCAAAAACTGCTCGCGTAACAGCAAAAAACGCTTCACAAAACTATCGAGTGTCCCTACTAAGATACGGGAAAAATTCTCTAACCGGTGATTGGCCGCCAAAAGCACCTGCTCATACGAAGAGATGAGCGCTCGTTCGTGATGCAAAACTTGCCCACGCGCCTCATCCCACGGCGCCCCAAGTGTCCTTGCTGTCGCCGTCGGCGTCGACACCATCACATCCGCTACCAAGGCCGCCAAAGTAACATCCTTTTCATGTCCAATACCGAGGAGTGTCGGCATCTTCATCATCGCCACCTCACGCACCAAGGCCTCGTTATTAAAGGCCTGTAAACTTTCCAAACTACCACCACCGCGCACCATTACCAAGACATCATACTCATCCGCTCGAGCATTGAAATAACGAAGTGCTTGAATAATTTCAAACACGGCTTTCTTTCCCTCTACCGCCGTGGAATAAAAATCAACGTGCAGCCCCTGAGCCCCTAGATTCATCGTAAAGTCCCCGATAGCCGCTCCTTGTTCCGAAGTAATGAGGGCGATACGATCGGCAAAGGCTGGTAGCACGCGTTTACGTTCCGGAGAGAACAAGCCTTCCGTTTCCAGTTTCAATTTGAGCGCCTCATAAGCTTTCTGTAGCGCCCCCACCCCAGAAAGTTCGATCACCCCCACTTTAAATGAGAGCCGTCCAGATGGTTTGTAAATATCAGGACTCCCCTCGACAATGATCTCGTCCCCGATGGCAATATTCACGCCCGAGATATCGTACTGATAACGAAAGATGAGACAGCTCAAAGTACTTTCATCTTTGCTATCTTTGATAGTGAAATAAACCACCCGATCGCGCACATCCACACTCGATACCTCGCCCTGTACCCGAGCCGCCATGCCAGAGAGTTCTATATTGAGACCATCCAAAAAGGCACTGACGGAAATCGTTTGATCCACATTTTCCTCTGGGATTTTTTCTCCTTCAGGTTCAAGATTCGAGATGAGGGGTTCTTTTTTTTCCTTTCCTGTCTCATACTTCATACTCCCCGCTTCAGCGTTGGCAGAAACACCATTAGTCTCCTTAACCCCCACAGAGTGAGCCGCAATAGTCTTGAGAATCGCTCCCCCGTACTTGCGATATTTGGCTTCTTTTATGCCTTTGATACGCAGTATCTCCTCTTTATTCTGTGGCAATGCTCCTACCAAGGCATCCAAAACGGCATTGGGGAAAACACGAAATGTTTCCACTCCTTCGATGCGTGCCTGGTTGTTCCGCCACTCTCGTAGTTCATTTAGTAGAGACATACCGGTATATGTGACGTAATATTTGTCATTTGAACTTTGACATTCATCTCTATCTTCCCTGGTTGTACAAGGCTGCGATTTCAGTAGCTGAAAGAATGCGGTTGTAGACGCGGGGTTCATCTATAGACCCCAGAAAACCTGAGGATCTCGCCCCACCAGAATCTACCGCCGCCCCAATATGCAGATCGTTTGGCGTATCATCGACTTTCGTTCCGGTCATAGCTGTTTGATTGCTTATCCCCACTTCTACTCCATTTTGGTAGAGGTGGATTTTTCGGTCAGTACTATTGTTATAGGTAAAGGCTATAAACATCCACTGATTATAGGTAAAGTTACTAGCGCCACTTGAGTAGGTTTCGGCATCCACTGAGCTAGATCTTATAAATGCATTTATATATTTAGAAGTACCATCTAAATAGAGCCGAAAGATAGTACCAGTAAGGGCACCGGCTATAGTTTTATTGATAACATTGCCATAATTACCCGTTTGGCCAGTCGGTTTCACCCAAGCAGTGTACGTCATAGTAGCCAGATTATCGATTGAGCTATTGTGTGTCACGGTGACCACGTTAGTGGTGTCAAATTGGAGCGACTGACCAATTTTCCCTTTGGCAGTAGCTGGGCTGCCGACAAGCGTCCCATTACTTCCAGTACCACTCCGATCCGTAGCCGTGGTGCCAGACATATCCTGACCATTAAACGACCAGTAACCCTTGAGACCGGTATCTACTCCCGTTGGTACAGACAGACGATAGAGTTGTGATA
>JAYTWI010000020.1:0-153064 GCA_043743535.1 Candidatus Moraniibacteriota bacterium
AGTGACAGTGGTTCCTGGTTCAGTGACCAGGTTGATGGGGAGTGGGGAAGTAACGAGACGAAGTCCTTGGTCGGGGACTTGGGCGTGGACAAGGGGAGTGGAGAAAAGAAAGAAAAGAAACATTCCCAGCACGATAAAAAAAGGGCGCATAGAAGAAAAAAGAGTGATTATTATTCGTAGTATAGCGCACTCTTTGGGTAGTAACAAAATCCCTCGACAGTCAGTCGAGGGAAGATAAAGATTCTATATTTTTAGAGCTCTTCTTCTTAAAACCGCCCCGCCCCGACAACAGTCAGTGTATCAGTATAATCAGTAGCTGCAGCTTGGATAGCGGTAATCTTGGCTCGTTCAATAAGAGTGAGCACATCGCCATCGGTGACACCGTTCGCGGCCGCTATTGGTTGAAATGTGGTTGAGAGTGTTCCACCTGAAGTGGCGTTGGTACCATTGTATTCCGCCCCGTAGTCAGTGGCTTGTGAAACCGTACCTGTTCCTGCTGTAGCACTATCGGTAGTTATGTCGACATCAAGCACGTAACCAGTGGTTGCGGCCAAATCGGTTGGAGCATTGTTGACGGTACCAGCAGTGGCGATAGTAGCACTGGTTGAAGCTGAGTTCAAAGCCGCGTTAGCACTTTTCACCCAGGCCACCCAACCAGAAGCTGCATTGGTGGTAAAGGTAACAGTTCTGCCTGAGGTAGAAGTGGTGGTGGTAGAAAGGTTACCAGTGAAGGTATCCGTGTTTCCGCTGAGCGCAAAACTGAAAGTAGCCGGAACAGTGGCCGTGACCACGATTTGGTCATCGGAGATGACGGAGAGGGCGTAACCAGAAGTATCAATAGCCGTTGGACCAGCGAGCTGTGTCGTGAGCGTCCCTGTTTTATCATTACCAGCGGTACTAGTCGTCAAGGTCGAAGCAGAAGCAAAGTTGAAACAATAGAGTGTTCCCACTACCATATCACCGCTTGGGAAAGTGACACTTTGGCTTGCCACGAGTGAGGCAGTGCCGATGCCAATCCAAGCCGTAGCATCAGCCGGGATGTTGGCGGTGGTCACCGTCCAGTTGGCGGCAGTGCCGTTTACCGTAAAGCCAGTAGGGAAAGTGACCTTGACGGTGGTTTCTACTGATGCCGTAGTAGACTTGGCACACACCATACCACCAGTGGTGTTCGAAGCCTTCATACGATCCAAACGTACTGAGGCGAGAGTCAAGTTGGTTGCATGAACAGTCTGTGGCAAAAATGCCCCTACCGCTATAAGAACCAAGAGGAAATATACTCCCCGCGTAATTAATTTGGAAAAACGAGACTGAATCGTTACGAGCAACATAAATGTATTTTTATTACCAAATGAAGTGAGTGAAACGAAAGTGTACTTTCGTTTCCGAGCGAATGCTGGTAAAATCGGGGGATACCCGTTATTTTTTCTAAAAAATTGTGAGTAGCTCACCCCGAGTCCCTCACTTACAATACCAGTATACACTAAATTTTCCTCTTTGTCAAAATCTAGAAACGGGCTGCTCCGACGATAGTGAGTGTTTCAGTATAATCACTCGCTGCAGGAGTAATAGCCGAGGACTTGGCTTTGAGTAAAAAAGAAGCACGGCCACTCGGAGTGGGAGTGCTCGCAGTGAAAATCTCGCGAATAGTCGTATCAGCCACATTGACGTTGTTGCTCGCCAAACTATAGGCCGTACTAATGGAAAGCCCACCAGTAGCTGTCGAACCTTGGGCGCCGTAGCCTTCCGAAAGCGCCGTCAAATTACCACTAATGGCACTGATAGTATAGGCCGCCCGAGAGCTGAGGAGCCCGGCGTTACTGCCATACACATATATTTTTCCCCCATTTTCGGCGTTGGTTTGGAAGTCAACCCAAATCTTATCCGTGCTATCGGTCACCGTACCAGCAAACAAATTCCCAAAACCAGTGGTCGACACACTATTGTCCACATCGGTCGGCGCGACATCGAGATCGAAGGTCATCATCGGATTGACGGTGCTGACACTGGCCGTTGGACCATAACCCGTTTCGGTAAATTTACCTTGGATGGCTTTGACTTTGACTTTATATGTCGTATTGGAAGCTAGGCCGATGATAAGAACCCCACTCGCTCCACCCCAATTTGTATATGTCTGATAGTCTTCGCTCCCTAGAACCGTCCCCACCGTATTATCATTTTGCACATAATTGGTGGTCACGAAGTTGTCACTACTGATGGCGATGGCAAATTGAGTGTCGCTTGGGTTACCCCCAGTGTCGAGTATGATTTTCAGTTTGTTGTAGTAGTTACTCGGGTTGGTAAAAGTCGGGGCTGGTGGAACGTTGGCCTGATTGGTAAATTGCAGTCCAGGCCCTAAGTTATAGGTCGCTCCGGTAAGGGTGCTACTATTCTCTTCGCCAAGGATCCCCTCTAAGGCATAATTACTCGAAGTGGCATTGCTCACGCCACCACCGCCAAAGCCATAGTCTTTCATTTGATAGTTGGTGCTAGCCGGAAACACCAGTAACAAAAAAAATCCCACGGGTAGGGAAAAGAATCTTGTACGCTTATTTCGAGAAAAAGAATTCCGCCCCATAAAATATCCAATAACTAACACTCGCCGTCAATGAAGTAATCATTGACATCTACTGCACAACATTACTTCCCAATAATAACTGTCAGCGGAGCGGTCGTCGTCTCTTTATTACTCGGGATGGCTGGCTGACTCGTTACCGTTGGATATTTTCCCACCAAGGCAGTCTTAAGCGTCTGTGCCTCTTTGTCTAAGCCCGCGGCAAAATATATTACTACCCCCGTATAATTTCCCGTAGTATTGCCCGGGGTCACCTTGAGGTATCCCACCTTTTTCAGCACATCCGCCACGCTCACAGCACTCCCTTTGGCGCCCCCGCCATTTAAGGCGCTGACGGCGATGCTGTGTGCCTTGGTGAGAAGCCCCTGAGTATCAACTACAGCCGTGGAAGTATCCAGTGACTGAGGTGTCTCAGCTCCCTTTGTTTCTTCACCTGCTTGGGCAGTTGGTTCGGATGAGAGAGCCGCTATAGAAGGTCTGTCTCGCTGTTCTTTGCTAGCATGCCAGGAAGAGTAGGCGGCATAGGAAACGCCACAAAGCGAAGCTACTACAAAAAGAATCATCAAAAGAAGCAGAAGCGTCCCTAAAAGAGGTTCGCGGGTAGGACGCTCTTCAGGAAGTGTTTCTGATGCTATCGACGCTTCTTCATTTGTATTTTTTGTTTCTTCTTCCATTGGGTTTATTGAAAGATACACCACTAGTATATCACACCCTCGCTAGCGAATTGCTTTGGCCACAGCAGCCACCACTTTCTTATCAAAAGTATTGGGGACGATCAGCTCTTTGGTAGGCCGTGTCACTATGGCTGCCAAATTTTTCGCTGCCCGCAATAACATGACATCTGTAATACGCTGTACATTATGATCGAGTGCCCCGCGAAAAATACCAGGAAAGCCCAAGGAATTATTAATCTGATTGGCGAAATCCGAACGGCCAGTCGCTACCACCGCCGCCCCCGCTGCCTTGGCGATATCAGGCATAATTTCTGGCACCGGATTGGCCAATGCAAAAACGATGGCCTGCGCTGCCATACTCTTAATATGTGCTTTGGTCACGGTATCACCTTTGGAAACGCCGATGAAAACATCTGCTCCAACGAGAGCTTCGGCTAGTCCTCCCGTGCGCTGCTCCCGATTGGTGCGCGCAGCCAATTCCCGCTTGCGGGAATCGATATCGGTGCGCTTCTCATGAATAATCCCCTGACTATCTACCAAGAGCACATCACCCACCCCGAAGAGAATAAGTAATTCCGCGATTGCTGTCCCCGCTGCCCCAGCTCCGGCGATAACAATCCGCACTTTCTTGGCCGACTTCTTCACTACCTTAAGTGCGTTGATCAGTCCAGCCAAAACCACCAGGGCTGTTCCGTGTTGATCATCGTGCAAAACCGGAATGGACAGTTCTTCCTGCAAACGCCGTTCGATCTCAAAACAACGAGGAGCGGCGATGTCTTCTAAGTTAATACCCCCAAACCCCGGGGCGATATTTTTTACCGTCGCAATAATAGCTTCCGTATCCTGAGTGGCGAGTACAATCGGAAAAGCATCGATGCCCGAGAGCGCCTTGAAAAGCATCGCTTTGCCCTCCATCACTGGTAGCGCCCCTTCCGGACCAATATTGCCCAACCCCAGAACTGCAGAACCGTCAGAAATAACGGCCACGGTATTCCCTTTCATCGTGTACTTCTTGATTTCTTCTTTGTGTGTGGCAAGGTAAGATGATACGGCGCCGACACCTGGCGTGTACACGAGGCTCAAATCGTTTTTATTCCGCACTGCTATCTTTGGGGTGATGTTAATCTTGCCTCGCAGTTTCTTGTGAAGGGCGAGTGATGCTTTTTTGACCCCTTCTTTCTTGTCTTTCTTGTTCATACTCAATTTTTTTACTGGGTGAGAGTTCTTCAAAAAACTATTTCTTCTCTTTCTTATTTATTCCCAAAAGTGTCACTCCATAATACACGACCAAGGCGATGATCAAGAAATCGATGCCCGTGCTCAAAAAATCACCCCACAAAACTTCCACTTTACCAAAAACAAACTTGCTGGCTTTGAGATTCTCCGTGCTGCCGAGGATGATACTCAGCAAAGGATTGATAATATCATTGACCAACGCCGTAACCACCTTGGTAACTGCACCACCAAGGATGAAACCGACCACCAAGCCTACCACCCCCTGAGTGCGTACAAAATTCATAAACCCCTCCACATGTTCCCTGAGCGTCATGATGTCGTACGTTATATGTTATTCCTTTTCATTATTATAGCGCATCCGCGAGAGAGCTCGTAAGTGGCACTTCGATAGCCAAAAAGAAGACATCGCTCGTCGTGTGAAGAATAATCTTGTCGGTATCCCAAACCCCCAAAGCGTCGCGTTTGGAAAGTGCTTGTTTATCAATCTCAAGCGCCCCTTCGATGACAAAGAAGTATACGCCGTTTCCTCTCTGTTTCAAGGCGTAGTCAATCCTTTGACCACTGGTAAAATGCCCCAGTGACAGACTGGCTTCTTTATGAATCCCGATCTCGGCCACTCCATATTCCCCCACCACCTCGGTCAGGACATTTTCAGGCAAGACATATTCTTTTTGCTCATAGCGTGGCATGACTTTTTGCTCATTGGGCACAATCCAAATTTGGAGGAGTGTCACTGGTTCGTCCGATGATGCGTTGTACTCTGAATGCACGACACCGGTTCCGGCGCTCATCACCTGCACCTCGCCGGTTTTGATAACTGCCCCGTTCCCCAGGCTGTCACGATGAACCAGGCTCCCGGTAAGTGGGATAGTAATAATCTCCATATTGTCATGCGAATGATCGCCGAAACCCCTTCCTGGGGCAATAACGTCATCGTTCAATACCCGCAGGGCACCGAAACCCATCTTGTGCGGGTCATAATACGAAGCAAAACTAAATGAGTGGTGCGTTTCGAGCCAACCATGCTTGGCATAGCCACGCTCTTCTCTCTTGTGAAAAAGACTCTGCATAACCGAAGATTAGACTGTGGTGAAGACTTCGTTTTCACTGTAACGTACTTTCGGCGCTTGCGAAGCAGCATCAGCAGCCGAACGAAAGCCTACCCCAACAATGACACGCGACTCGAGGTTCTTCTCGCCCAGACCCAAGATTTCATCAAACTGGCTCGGGTCAAACCCTTCCATTGGAGCAGCATCAATTCCCTCTAGTGCTGCTGTCGTCAAAAGAACTCCTAAAGCGATGTACACTTGACGCGCTGCCCAATCACGTCTGCCCTCTGCGGATTTCATAGCAATGGCACCATGTAACATCGTACGGAAACCTCCCAGATTTTCTACGGGGATGTTTTTGACGGCAGCGACATTGTGCATATACTTGTCGACCAAATTTTCATCGACATTTTTCTCAGAAGCCAACACGAAGAAATGTGAGGCATCGGTGATCTGTGCCTGATTGTAGCCAGCGGCGCGCAATTTCTCTCGCACGGCGGCATTTTCCACCACAATAAAGTGCCATGGCTGCAGTCCAAAGGACGACGGGGCTAAACGGAGTGCTTCTTTCAATAGAGTAAGCTGCTCCTCCGAGAGTTTCTTCTCGGTATCAAAGGACTTCGTGGCATAGCGCCACTTCAATGCTTCCAGTACTTTCGACATACGATTGTGTATAATGAATTATATTAAGACAGAACCTGCTTACTTGTATACTAGATGATTACATACTATTATACAAGTACCTACATTTTAGTAAGTAATGCTACCTATGCCTACCAAAAAGACCTGCCCCATAGAAAAGACGCTCAAAATGATCGTCGGTAAATGGAAAACAATTATTCTCTGGCACCTCTCTTCGGGGTTGAAACGCTACGGGGAACTAAAAAAGCTCATTCCAGCGGTGAGCGAAAAAATGCTTATCCAAGCGCTGCGTGCCCTGGAAAAAGACCAGCTCGTCAAACGCCAAGTCTACCCAGAAATTCCGCCCCGAGTCGTCTATCGTCTGACCAAAAAAGGTCAGAGTCTCTCGCAAGTCCTCTGTGCTTTAGATACTTGGGGTAAGAAAAACGCCTAAACAAAAACACCCACACTTACCGGGTGAGTGCTTTTACAACTTTTACTTTTTACCAAAATTTTTGGCTACCTCTTGGTAGATTTTTTGCCACTCCAGTGCTATAGCGCTACTTTCAAATTGTTTGACCGTAGCAAGTCCACCCTGCCCCAAACGCAAGCGCTCTTCTGGGTGTTCGTAAAGATAAAGGATTTTATTCGCCAACGTTTGAACGTCTGCTAGTTCCACCAGAAATCCGTTGTGATCGTCTTTGATATATTCGGCCAAGCCACGGGCGTGTGCCCCGATGACTGGAATCCCAGTAGCCATCGCTTTCATCATACTCAAACTCTGTGTTTCTGCCGTACTCATAATGATGAAGGCATCGGCTGCGCGATAGATACGAGCATGATCTTCGTTACTGACTGTCCCAAAAAAATGTACGCGTGAAGCGAGCCCCAATTCCTTGGCCAGATCTTTTAGCTCCTGCTCGTTTTCACCATGACCAGTGATTGCCATATCCATTTCCGGAATGCCTTCTTTCAAGATAGCAAGGGCACGAATAATGTCGTCGATGTGTTTTTCCGGCGCCAAACGTCCGGTATAGAGAAGAGTGAATGATCCGAGGTTGAATGATCTTTTCAGCTCTGTATATTCTAGAGGAGTGGTGGGAAAGAAATGTGCGAGATCAATAGGATTAGAGACCACCTTGGCCGGTCGAACAAAGCCGTGACGACGCATTTCATCAATGATACCCTGGGAGGGTGCAGTCACAAAATCACAGCGATTGTAATACCACGAAACCAGACGCAAGGCCAAGCGTTCAAAGAGTGGTCCACGAAGCGGTCCGTACTGGAGAAATTCTGAAAGTGGTGTGTGACTGGTTCCTACGAGTGGCCGTCGCACCAAAAAAGCCATGAGTAATGCCTCCATCCCAGCCCCAAAAAACAAATGGGTATGAATAATATCCGGCTTGTTTCGGAAAAAAGACAGAACACGCATAAACCAGAAAGGAATTACCAGGCGGCCTTGTTTGGTAGGCGTTGGGTAGGGAATAGAAAACAAGCGATGAACCCGCACATTTTTACCCATCACGACTTCTTGGTGGGGCAGATGTGAAGTAGCAAAGTTTTCTGCCGAATAGTGTGGCACATAAAAACTGACTTCCTCTCCCAAACGATCGAGCTTACCCGCTACCTCGACCAATGAATCAGAGATGCCGGACAGTTCTGGGTAAAAATTATCTGAATAGATCGTGATTTTCATAAAAACCTGGGGTAGTTCCTCCTCTGTAGAATCTACAGTATAATGATAAGTATGAAACTTTCCATCGTCATTCCAGCATACAATGAGGAAGCTTACCTCGGCAAATGCCTAGCGGCCATCAAAACGGAGCTAGAAAAAAGCCATGCTGAAAGCGAAGTCATCGTGGTCAATAACGCCAGTCAGGATCGAACCGCCGAAGTGGCTCGGCAGTTTTCTTTTGTCCATCTCATCGATGAACCATGTAAAGGCTTGGTACGAGCACGTCAGGCGGGCTACTTGGCCTGCCATGGTGACCTCATCGCCAACATCGATGCCGACACCCTGATGCCAGCCGGATGGATAGCCGAAGTCCTGCGAGAATTTACTACAAATCCCAAGCTCGTCGCATTGAGCGGTCCTTACATCTACTACGACTTACCGTTGCTCCATAACTGGTTCGTTCATCTTTTCTACCGAATCGGTCAACTGATCAGTCTCTTGCGCACCCTTCTCACCGGCAAAAGCGGTACTATGCTCCAGGGTGGCAACTTCGTGTTACGCAAAGACGCATTGGATCGCGCTGGCGGCTTTGATCTCAGTTTCGATTTTTACGGCGAAGACACGGCTATCGCAAAACGCATGAGCATTGAGGGCACGGTAAAGTTTAGCTTTTGCTTACCGATGTATACCTCGGGTCGCCGGCTGCAAACCGAAGGTTTGTTCAAAATGGCACACACGTACGCCCTCAATTTCATCTGGCCACTCTTTTTCGGCCGGGCTTACACCAAAAGATACAAAGACATTCGTCTATGACCGAGAGACAAGCCGCTGCCAAGAAAGAACGCTGGCACAACCTCTGGTACATCATCCAAAGGAATGTTTTTTTACTCACCAATGGCGTCATTGCCTGTGTCGTTGTACTGTTATTTTTCTTTGGTGATCACGAAGCCGCTCTCTTTCTCGGGCTGGTTCTCATCATCAATGTCACCTTGGGTCTCGCTCAGGATATCCGTGCCTGGTGGGCACTTAGCAAGCTCCAGCTGCTGACTGCCCCGCGCGTGACCCGCCTCTTGGCAGATGGAAACGAAGAGACCATCCTTACTGAAAGTATCGAAAAGGGTGACCGCTTACGTCTCAAAACAGGCGATCAAGTGCCAGCCGACGGACTCCTTCTCGAAGCAAGCATGCTCGAACTCAATGAAGGTCTCATCACTGGTGAAGCCGCCTCGTTCCCGTGCCAAACGGGGGACAAAGTGCTCGCCGGGAGTATCGTCACCGCCGGTACAGCTCTCCTACAAGCAGAGAGCGTCTTTCACGAAAGTCGCATCGCTCGCATGACTGAGGGACTCAAACACTATGGCGCAAACGACAGCCCCATTCAGTACGAAATCGGCCAAGTTATCAAATATTCCGGCTACTTTTTGGTGTTCGCTATCGCCTATGTCGTGGTTCGTGGCATGATGGTCAATGAAAACGATCTAACGGTCATCAGAAATATTGGCGCCCTCTCAAGCGCTCTCGTCCCCCAGGGATTGGTCTTCTCATTGACCCTTCTCTTCGCCTATGGAGCCGCCCACCTCTACCGCCACCATGTCCTCCTCCAAGAAGTGAATGCCACCGAAAAACTGGGGCGTATCAAAAACCTCTGTATGGATAAGACCGGCACGCTCACGGAGAATGTCCTCGTCATTGAAAAAATGCAGCCGCAGCAGAACTTTCCTTTAGCTGAGGTAGAACGACTCTTGGCGACCTACACCAAAACATCTCCTGACACTTCACAGACGATGGAAGCTCTGCGCATCTACATAGGCGACACGATCACGGATGACGCCGTAACCCTGACCCGGCCGTTTTCTTCCTGGCGTCCCTACGGTATGATGCATATCGAACGTAAAGATGATTCCCCTTTTCTTCTCGTATTGGGCGCACCAGAATCACTCCTCCCCCATCTCGCCCTAGAATCTGAACGACGTGAAGCCGAACTCTTTGTTGAGAATGAAACGAGACAAGGCAAACGTGTCCTCTCTATGGCACGCCTCATGTCTGACACTCTACCGCTTGATCTCAGTGATGCCAAACTCTCGCTCGTCGCGCTCTTCACGCTCTCGGGACGCTTGCGCCCCGGTATCGAAAATGCGCTTAATTTTTTCCAAAACAGAGGTGTCCATATCCGCATCATTTCCGGCGATCATCCCGAGACCGTGCGCTCCGTTGCCAAGCAGGCAGGAGTAAGGGCATGTGAACAGGTCATTACCGGGGACAAGATGAGTCACTGGACAGAAAAAGAATACGACGAACACACCAAACAATACACGATTTTCGCCCGCATCGTGCCGGAACAAAAAGAAAAAATTATCGCCGCCCTGAAAAAAGACGGTTTCACCGCTATGGTAGGTGATGGCGCCAACGACGCCCTCGCGATCAAAAAAGCCGACCTGGGCATCGCTATGTTCGAAGGCGCCCCCGCCACCAGAAAGCTCGCCTCCATCGTTCTTACAAATAACAGTTTTACCGCACTGCCGGGCGGCGTCACACTGGCCGACAGTATCATCAAAAACGCTGAGATTTTCGCCAGCCTCTTTTTAGGATCAGCCCTGTTCACCGGCCTTTTATTTGTCGCCGTCAGTTGTGTGGGATATCCTTTCCCACTCACCCCGCTCAATATCACTCTCATCAACTACTTCACTGTGGGCTTCCCTGGTATTCTCGTTTCCTACTGGACCCTGTGGCCAGCCGAAGAAGTGCTCGCTCCGAGTACACCGGGATTTCTCCATAAAGTCGCTCCCTTCATGATTGCCTCGGCCATTCTCGAGGCACTGGCCGTCTTCCTGCTCTTTGTCTTGAGTCCCGCCACGATGAAAGCAACTTCGTCGAATTTGTGGGTAGTGGTCGGTTCCGTTTTGGTTGGCTACGTCTTTTTTCTCTTCACCCCGCGTGTCTACCGCGGCGCTCTTTCCTCTGTCCAAAGAAGAGACCTCGTCATTCTTACACTCGTTGAATTCGCCTTCTTCTTTCTCATCTTTCACTTCTCCCCATTCCTCCATTTTTTTGAAATTCTCGGTTCCACTGCTACCCTTTCATCTTTCTCTTTCTTAGCGGTAATCCTCCTCTTCGGGGTGATCCAAGCGACGCTCGCCTGGCGAAACACCCGCAAAGCCGCCACCCCATAAGCCAAAGAGTCAAACTTCGCTCCCTTGTTCATTCTGGTCAGTTCCAGTACCATAGAAACGAACTCTCTCCATATGAATTCTTTTTTCGCTCGTCATCACCACTATTGGCGACAATCACAATTTTCCCAGTCCGCACTGGTGGGCTTGGTCATGTTCGTAACGAGCCTCTACATCAATCGCGTAGCGAGCCTCTACGCCACCGCCCAAGCCAGTAACCCCGTAAGCGACCTCTTGCTCGACAATCTGCCGGTAATGAACGTCGACTGGATTGTCAATGATATGGCGGTTCTTTTTGGTTTCTTTATGCTCTTTCTTATCCTGTGGCAACCACGGCGCATCCCTTTTGTATTCAAAAGCGTAGCCCTCTTCATCACCGTGCGAGCAGGCTTTATCGTCTTTACTCATCTAGCCCCATTTCCGGATCGTATTTACCTTGACCCCGACGATATTTTTCGCACCCTGACGTACGGCGGAGACTATTTCTTCTCCGGTCATTCTGGTATGCCCTATCTCTTCGCCCTCATTTACTGGCAGGAAAAATGGGTGCGTTACCTGTGCCTCGGCGGAGCCGTCCTTCTGGGAGCTGGTGTCATCTTGGGTCACCTCCATTACTCGATCGATGTCTTCGCGGCCTTCTTCATCACCTACGGTATCTTCGCGATGGCTCAGCGCTTCTTCTCCTACGCCTACCACGTCTTCTCCGAACAAGAGCCTATTCCGCCACAGGAAGAGTCTTTCAAAAATCCTCTCATGTAATGCTCGTATCGAAAGCAAAATAACAGGTATCCACCTGATTTTACCAGCACTCGCTCGGAAACAAAAGTGCACTTTTGTTTCACTCGCTTCGTTTGGTAATAAAAAAGACCACCCAGAAGGATGGTCTTTTTCTTATCTCACGAACCGATCTACAGTCCGTACGAAACGAAGTAATCAATCTTGGCTGCTTTCTTCACCCCTTCTACCCAGGCCTTGGCCTCGGTAGAAAATTTCTGACCCTTCAACTGCTCACGCACCTGGCTCCGCAGATCATCAGAACTCATACCCTTCTGTGGCAGCGTCTTATTATCCTTGAGATAGGCAGTCACTTCATCTTCGGTGACGGTTGTCTTATCAGCCAAGAGGAGTTCTAATTCCTTCTGGATCAATATCTGTTCTCGCAATTCAGATTCTGTCATCCCCTGCTGAG
This sequence comes from Candidatus Moraniibacteriota bacterium, assembly GCA_043743535.1. Taxonomy (GTDB): domain Bacteria; phylum Patescibacteriota; class Minisyncoccia; order Moranbacterales; family UBA1568; genus UBA1568. The sequence goes on from JAYTWI010000020.1 coordinate 12,184, forward strand.
CGAGCGCCTGATCCAAGGTACCACCCTGGCCAGCTACCTGAGTCTCAATTTTTTTGATTTCAGCATCGATCACGGTATTCTTCACGACAATTTTGTTCTTCTCTATTTCCGTGGCAATCAGTTTTTTGGTAATCATAGTTTCGAGCACCTGCTTGCCAGACTGTTTCTCCAATTCTTGGATTATACTCAAACGGCCAATCGGACTACCGTTGACCATGGCCACTACCACCAGTCCCTTATTCGAATAGGCTAGCGCCAAAAGTAAAACCACAATAGCCACTCCCGCCACTTGAAAAAACTTCTTGTTATTCATTTTCTTCAACAATGGCAAAAGACTGGGTTTCATACCAGTACGCTCTCTTTCTACGATCGGCCGGTCTTTTGCTTCCGTATTCCCCACAAGCACCACTGGCGCTGGTGTTTCAACTGTCTTTTGTACCTGTGGTACTATGATAGTCTTTTCTGATGCAAGCACCGCGTTCACTTCATCTATCCCTCCTGTAGATTCTTCCTTTTTCGGCAGTTCATTTTCCATAATAGGTCCTTCGTTAATTACTTACCTTTCCCCTCGTACGATTCGCTTTCCATCCTACACCAAAAAAGCAAAAAAGCCCACCCGAAGCGGATAGGCTCTTCCCCCCTTGTATCTGTTATACGTTCACTTATAGAGCATTCTCTTTCTCCACATAGGCCTTGAAACTCTCTAAAATAGCCTGCCAGCCAGAGCGCTGTTGCTCCTCTGAATGAGTATCTTCCATCTCAAAAGTCTCACTGACCAGTACCCCGACCATCATCGGGACGAAAGTCACCGTCACCAGGCGACCATCTGCCAACGTATAAGCCAAAAGCTCATTTTCTTTGACTGCTGTATAGGTACCAGGAAGATCAAAGGAAGATGAGCCGTCCTTGGCTGCCATAGTAAAGAGAAATTTTCCACCCACCCGCACATCATTTTCTGCGTGTGGGCAGTGCCAGTCGGCCGAGGCCTGATTCCATGCCTCGATCACTCGTGGATCAGTCCAGGCGCCCCACACCGTCTGTGGATCACCTTTGACCATTACCTCTACCGTTATTGTCTTCTTCATAGCCTTACTCCTTGCTAACACAGTTAAACATCCACTGCACACCATATTTATCAGTACAAGAACCAAAGTACGCTCCCCAAAACATATCCGTCAGAGCCATCCCAACCTGGCCACCTTCGCACAAAGCTTCGAAAAGCCGCTTGGTTTCAGTGCGTGTGTCCGGCTCGAGGTTAATATAGACATTATTGCCCGGCGTCACGGTGAAGCCCATCGATTCCGGTGCATCCGTCCCCAAGAGAGCATGCCCACCTAAAATCGGCAACTCAACATGCATCACCAGATTCTTGTCCGCTTCATTGATAGGCGGCTGCCCCTCCATCATGGGCACATCACTCATCCGCTTTATACCATCCACAAATTCCCCACCAAACACCGATCGATAGAAATTAAACGCTGCCTCCGTCTCCCGCGGAAAATTGAGATAGGTACTGACTTTCGCCATACATTTGTGATAAATAATTATGCTCGAGGTCTCTATTTTAACACGTGTTGGGTCTGATTCTCGATTTAAGAATCTAGAGAATCTTCAGTCCCAGAGTGCAGGTGCCCACCAGTCCCGTGAGTATTCCTCCTACCACGGTACTGATGCGGTTACCCGAAGAGATAGTGGTGGGTGAACCAATCAGTGTCCCCGTTTTGGTACTGTTGAGCGATCCAGAAAGATCGATGGCTGAACTGAGCTGACTAGTACCAGCCCCAGGGGCATCCGAAGCCGTATCCACACTCACCTGGAAGGTACCGAGTAAACCAGCTGCTACAGAATACGAACACTTGGCGCTCGTCAACTGATAGCTCCTATCCGCCACAAAGATAGCTTGCGTTAACACCGTAGCCAAAAGTGGCACTTGGATAAAGAGGGTCTGTGGGATCTTGTTCCCACCGACCGTGAGACTATCAGCCGTTGTAACCGCCAGCGTCTTCCCGGATGCAACCGTTGTTGTCCCATTCAGAGAAACTGCTCCCGTACCAGTCGCTAGTGTTCCTGAAGAGGCGGACTGATCTATGTTGCCGGAAGTAAGCGTCACACCTGTGACACCAGTGAGTGCTCCAGCAGCCGAGAGATTAAGAGTGGGAGAGGTCAGAAAATTATTCATCCCAGTCCCAAAGGTCAGGCCATTGAAAGTATTGCCACCAACGGCTGATACCGTTCCGAAAGAAATCCCAGTGAGAGTGTTCGTCCCACCAGATGTCCCCGTCAAGTCAAGTGTTATGCCTTTGACCGCATTCGTACCACTACTCCCGCTATTAGTGAGAGCGATGGTATGGGCGGTTCCGGTACTAGCAGAAAATGTCTGACTCAAAACCCCATCGCCACTCGTCAGCAGTACATCTTTGTTCGCTGCAATAGTCGTATCACCGTTGAGTGAGATGGCACCAGTCCCCGTAGAGAATGTTCCGCTACCAACAATAGCCACATTGCCCGATCCTTGGGTATAGCCCGTGATGCCGGACAGGGCACCGCTCGTAGAAACATCTAGTCCGGTAGAGTCCACTTGGAGGGCGCCTGTACTATTCCCCAATGTGAGCGCATTACCCGCTCCACTAGCTAAAATAGTAGCGCCCGAAGAAGTAAGTGAAGTAAAGATACTGGCTGCCGGACTGGTCCCGCCAATATTGATACCATTAATGGTGCCTCCATTAGCAGTCAGCGTGCCAGCGGTGATAGCGTTTGTCACATTCGAGAGTGTGAGAGCGGTCGCCGTGTTTGAACCACGATTGGCAACTGCATTCAGGGTGTCTGCTTCTGTTGCCGTCACTGTCACAACACCACCGGATGCACCGATCGCATTGATACCCCCTGCTGCTACCGTCACGCTGCCGGTCTGACCGTTGAGAGCCGTCACGCCAGAATTGGTAATACTGATAGTGCCCAAACCATTAGAAATGCCAACCCCCGTCCCAGCACTGAGAACAGACAGGGCATAACCCGATCCATTGCCGATAAGCATCTGTCCATTGGTGGGAATAGTAGTGACACCGGTACCACCACTGCCAACGGGGAGCGCACTAATGCCGCTGATACTGCCACCCGTGATAGTCACACTGCCGGCGTTTTGCACAGCCAAGGTTCCAAGAGCGAGATTGGTTCGTGCTGTGGCCGCATTGGTCAGATCTGACAGGTTATTGGTTGATACCAAATCCCCTGTCCCGCCCCCACCCAAATAACTGGTAATATTACTACTAGTCACCAGCGTTCCTGAATTACCGGACAACGTAAAAGTCGCATCAGTAGAGAGCGTCCCGATATCAAGCGTCGCATAATGTGTATCACTAGCGTCTTTTATTTTAAGGCTACTCCTCGCATCATCCAAAACGATGTTGTAGCCACCACCCTGCACCCAATCACTCGAAAGGCTTCCCAGACTTACCTCGGCCGTAGCACCCTCTCCCTGATTACCCGAAATATCAATCCCACTACCACCCACGGTTTTTTTGACATAGGCACCCGTTGTTTGTGATCCGAGTTTCACTGCTCCGGTCTCGATCTCGGCATTTGATACCGTTTGTCCAATCAGGGATATCTGATTATTTTGTCGCAGCAGAGTGAGTAGGCGAGTTTGCTCGTCAGCTGTGAGATTAATTACCGTTCCTGAAACATCTCGAGTCAAAAGATCAGTTGGTGTTGTATAGAAATTCTGAGTGACTTCGGTCGTGTTATTCTCGATGACACTTTTTTTGGTGATGATGTTTCCTTTAGCAGCGCCGTTCGTCACTGTCGATAAAGAACCAGGCGCGCCGCTGCCAGTGCTCTTGGTTCCTGAAGAAAAAGTTCCTTGTACTTGAGAAAAGGGAATGGTCCACTCTGCCACTGGAATCAGCCTGGTTTCATCTTGCAAAGACCGCTCCGTACCGGAAAAGAGCGGGCTCGTATCGGTCTGAATAAGTGCACGGTCGAATACTGGCTGAATCGGCGCCGCAAGTGCGGTGCTACTAAAAAACGTAACAGTAAGCACCGCTCCAAGAAAAAGAAGTCCTCCGTATTTCTTTTTCATACTATTTCATTAATTGTGGATTCTTCGCTTCATCGTCAGCGATAGCCTTTCGGATGACGCTATCATCTTTCATTGTTTCATAGAACAGCACATGCTCTCTATTGATAGTGATTCGGTTCTCTGGCCCATGGAGCTCATCGCCCAGCTTGATGAGAGACAACTTGGCAGTGGCTTCCGCGTTTGGCGCCTTTGGGTCAATGACATCAGTCTTGGCTTTTAGATAGTAAACATCAGACAAAACTAACATTTTTTCACCAAGAGATTGGATATGCCCAAAGTACACTTGGTCATTGGTCAAAAACACGGCACTATACCGAGCAGGGTCATACCCTCTATTCATACGGCAATACCCCCACGCCGCCCCTCCCACCACGACTAAAACCGCTACAATAATACTTATCTTCTTGTACATATTCTTTTGTTAAAAATGTATATGTTGTACTTGAAAAACATCTCTCACTTCCCCCCTACTGCCCTGTCGACATTTTTGTTCCTGCACCAGTCGAAGGAGAACGAAGCACTACGCCAAAGTCAATAATTCGATCCTCACTCGGTCGGTAGAGGAGCGCCTTTTCTTCCCATACAATCAATTTGTCTCCATTTTCTGCATGCTGATAAAAAGTATCAGTCAAACGCAATTGCTCGGCGTCACTCACGGTCGCTACGGCCGGTACGGCATCCCCCAGTAAAACATGTTTTGAAATTTTCTCTCGTATGGACCGAGCCTCCCTTTCGCCATCTGGCAATCGGTGACTTTGCCAGTAGTTATAACCTAGATACAGTGTGCCAATAATCCAGAAGAAAAAAAGAATCTTTTTCCAAAAATGCTTCCTCGATACTTTCGGTACTGAGACAACATCATCTGTTTGTATTTCGACCTCTGACATATATGAAAAATGTCTTTGAAAGAATCAAATAATTTTATTCTAAATAAATTATACACTTTTTGAGATACTTATGCCAAGTACCGCTCACATCAAACCGCATAGGCCGTTCACATTGGCTCATGATACTTGCTTGGTGCCTACTTCGTGTGCGCCCGGTGACTTCGGTGGTGTTCGTGATAGCTCTTGCTTTTGCCCCACCCCTCCCAGTGCGCGCACAAGCAGACTCCCTATGATTTTTCTTTATCATTTCCACCAACTAACTTTTTGACTGTGGCAATGACATTATCAAATACAGAAGTTAGCTTTGTTTTTGCTTCTTCGGTTAACCGAGATGTATGCATTACAGAGTTTCGTAGTGGTTTGTAGGGTTTATCTTCGTCTTCCAAGATATCGTCTTTAATTATTTTTGCTAAATCTATGTAATCCAAATACATCAGCAGATTCTCTTCAGCAATTCTGATTTGGATTGAAGTTCCTGCAATTTTCTTATCCTCCTGCAAGCCCTTTTTTCTGCTTTCACCTTTACAAAATTGGCACCAGCTTTTTTCTGATTGATTGGGTCTGGTTGTGCAAGTATGTCCGTCACTTTGCTTTAAACAACTAATTGGAATTTTGCCAGAATTTTCAATATGCCTTCTTAGAAGATTTTCGGAAATGAAGCACTCAATATAACCTGTACTGTTAAAAGCTGCGTCATCTGTTAGTTCTGTAAGAAAGTCATCACCCCCCTCGCCAGAACCTCCCATGTATTCTTTTTTTACTTCGCGGTATAGAGACTTTGCTTTTTTAAATTTTGAAGCTTTTTCAAGATTACCATCTTTACCACGCTCATCACGGAGATCATCCCATTGATCCATTATTGCAAGCACTGTCTTTTTCAACTCACCCAAAAATTCTTTGTAGAGTGGGTCATCAGCGAGTACACCTTCTCGACTGCTGATGAATCTATCTTTTCCATCCTTATCCAAGGCATCAAAATGAATTTGACCATACAAGTAGTTTTCAGGAAGCTGAGCAGATGGAATATGTTTCAAAATATCCGTCTCCCTTACTCGACCATTTACAAATAAATCCACACCCACTTTTTCTCCCGTAGAGTGTATGTTCCTATCCTTTGGAAATTCAACGGATGCAATAAAACCAGTGATCTTGTCCGCCATTTTTACGGGCATAGTTTTGTATACCTTTTCGCAATACTTCTCTAGATATTCGTCCCCAGTCCAATTGTTGATATTCCAAACAAACTCTGTCTTTTCCGCAATACTTTTTAGTGATGCAAGCGTTATGAGTTCTCGGTCAAGATATATATTGAAATTTTTATCTACGAGTGAAAATCTGAAGTGAAGCGCTATAATTTTTTTCAAAAAATCATCCGTATTGTGAATACCGTCCTTTATGTTTTCAAAACAGATAATAGTTCCATTAGTATGCCCGTCCTTCATCTCTGTAAATAATGAATCATCCACTGACTCAAGAGAATAATCGTGAGAGGATCTATCATCTTTGATGGCTTCATCTAATCCAGAATTATCTATTGCACCACCAACGTAATCATCTTCTAATGATTTTCTTGAAATGATAGTTATTTTGTCCGCACAGGACAAAAGAGCCAACTTCCCAATGCCTTTATTTCCTATATAAGGACGGAGGTACGGTTCTGGAGAGCTCATGCCACCCTGTGTTCTCTTTGAATACCCGACTTTTAAGAATCTTTCTTTAAAATCGGTGGAGTCCATTCCGATACCATCATCTTTAATCCAGAATCTATTATTTTCTTTGTCGATTGAGATCCAGACATTTTTGGCATTCGCATCCCATGCATTGGAAATCGCCTCACCAATGACAGTAGGAAAAGTCCTGTATAAATTTCTACCGAGGTGATTTAGTACACTCAGAGATATATTAAATGTATATTTTTCACTTTCCATAGATTTCTAAGTGCTTTTTTATCTGTCTGCCAATCACAACCCCCAACTGAGGAGGAACTGCGTTACCAATATGCCTACTCAGTTTTGCACTAGGAAAATCCCCGAAATCATAATCAATAGGAAATGTCTGTAGTAATGCACCCTCACGTATTGAAAGTGCCCTGTTTTGTTCTGGATGTCCAAAACGTCCAGACCCATAACTTGTAAATTGCGTTGTGATTGTTGGTGACACGTCACCCCATCTCATTCGTCCATATACTGAAGTATATGTTTGCCCGCTATCTTTTTTGTAGCAGTCTGGCAATAGATTTTTATCCCAATCACGCCAAGTACCACCGGGTTTTGATTGAAGAATACGTTTCTTATTTATTGGCTCAAGCTTCTTTGCTTGGTGTAAATAATCCCTCTTTGATATTTCCCCCGCATCAATTCTCGGCAATTCACGAATAACGTCACCCACGGTAACATAATTATCCTTGGTATGCGTTTCTTTTGGTATTAAAATTTCGCCTAGTCTCGAAGCGAGCAAAATTAGACGGCTACGATTTTGTGGTATGCCGTAATTTGGTGCATATACAACTTTCCAATCCACCTTATATCCAAGTTTTTTAAGTTTATTTACGAAGTTCTTAAATACATCTGTTGTCGTAACCCCACGAACGTTCTCCATTGAAACAATGTCTGGCTTAACAACTTTTATTCCACGGATAAAGTGATCAAGCAAGTTCCAGCGCTCATCCTTTGCATCTTTACGTAATTTAAAAGCATGAGAAGAAAAAGGTTGGCAGGGAGCACAGCCGACAAGCACCCGCACACTACCTTTTGAGTAAATTTTGTTTAACTCTTTAAAATCAAACTTCGAAATATCTGCTGATATAAACTTAGCTGCGTTGTTTTTCTCATACGCATAAGCGCACGACTCATCATTATCAAGACCAGCCAAGACTGATAATCCTGATTTTCTTAATCCGTATGTCAAACCACCTACTCCACTAAACAGATCAATGACTTCAATTTTTTTATCTTTTTTGCTCATGTGTCTTGTTTTTTAATTATACAACATCGCAACATTTTTTATTTCCCGGACTTCGTTCGATTATCCTGCTTGCACAACATCTGGCAATTTTCTGCGGTGGTTTTTCCACCTTCGTGCCATGGATTGATATGGTCGGCTTCCATTTCACTCAACTCAAAACTTTCCCCGCATTTCGTACAGATTCCTTTTTGTCTTTCGTATGATTCGCGCTTCATTTTGTCGTTGAAAGCGCGTATTGAGAGATGTCTTTCTTGTTTAGTGAAAAGAAAGGGATAGATACCAGACTTCTTCGTTACGTCATCGTCCTGCATCATTTTTGCGACCTCAATTTCTAGCTTTTCAGCATTCTGCTTCTTATCTTTAAATTGATTGTACAATTCACCCCAATTCACATTCGCCATTTCTTTGCGATGGTTAGAGAACGCCTTACGCACCCACGCTACAACATTTTGGAAATACTCCCACAGTTCGTCAGCTTTTTTATCATGCTGATGTTTCGCCATGTAATTAGCTACTTCACCACTATTGATCCATGAAAGTGCCGTTTCCAAGTATTCTTGGCGGATTGGTGAACCCGTAAGCAACGCACCGCCGTCATTTGCCAAAAGGTAAGCAGCGCAATTTGATTTACTAAATTTGAGTTTTGCGTCAGAGAGCCATGAGCCAGTATAAACAGCGTTGCGAAGTTCTTGATCGGTCAATTTTTCACCAGCGATATTGATAATCTTAAACCAATCAAGTTTCTCCTTGTCCGTACCTTCGCAGAAGTAGACCATCAATTCATAATCAAGAATCTGCTCCTGTTCCTCTTTGGTGAGATTGTGGAACATCGCAAGGCGACCATTAAAATCCACCGAAAAATCACCGTTTGCAAATTGCCCAATACTGATTGTTCTTTGCTGCCCGTCCAGTACCTCGAAGCTATCTTCAGCAGTTTTTATCCAATACATTACGTTGAGCGGGAATCCTTTCTTGACGGTATCAATAACCGCGTCGCGCTGTTTGTCTTTATAAACAAACTCTCGTTGATATTTTGGACGGACATTAAGTTTCCCGCCGTAGGCAACAACACCTTCCTCGGCACTGTCTTTATAGCCTTCGACCACCTCACGGATTTTTATTTTATGTAGTTCGATTTTCATATTATTTTTTAGTTTTGATTAACAAACGAGTATACGTAGATTTAAGTTTTCCATTAACTTTAATCACGGTACCTCTATTCAAATCGTTATATTCTGGTGAATCTTTTTGTGTGTACAACTTAGTCCGATACTCATAGTTAGGGTCTCTATTATCTGACATTCCCAAAATTTCAAATTGATTTGGGTTATATTTATCGAGGAAAGTTATTGGAACGCCCATTACACGCTTATAATCCATTGGAATTTCAGAAACTTTTGAGACTTCTATCGCTCCATAGTTGTCATATTGAGGAAATTCTTTAGGTGAGTATTTTTTATAGAGCGTTAATAATTCATGTCGTTTGGCTACATCAAGATTTGTAAACCAACCAATATTACCAAATTTCCTGATCGTTTTATCCGGCTGCATGAATTCTTTCAATCTGCCATACCCAGGCCATAATTTATTTTCTTGAACTAATTTAAAAATGTCTTGATACTTTCTTGCATTGTCATTTCCGACAATCAGAAATTTCTTTTTATATTTAACTAACTGAGCAACGTATTCACGAAAGAGCGAGAATGGCGGATTTGTTACCACAATGTCAGCTTGCCGCAGTAGTTCAATACTTTCTTCGCTTCGAAAGTCTCCCTCGTCTTTGAGCGGAATCCATTCATTGTTTTTATTCGCCTTGAGTTGCTCGGCAATATCACGTAGATCAAATGCACCATCGCCGTCTATATCCGACACATCATTGATAATAAATTTGTTGGCGGTTACCTTTGGTCTACCCTTTGGTTCCGCTGGCTTACTCACAACCTTATCTTCGTAGCCAGGAAGAAGTGATGGCTGCAATACAAGCTCTGTATTGGCAATCCGTGAGCGCTTGTAACTCGTAGCGATGAGCCTTTTTAATCCAAGTTCTTTGAAGTTACTCGCAAAGTATTTGAAGAAATTACTCTCGAATGGGTCATCACAGTTGCAATACACTACTTTTCCACGAAACTGCTCTTTGTAGTGCTTTACTTCTTTTTCAATATCAGAAAGCTGAGTATAGAACTCGTCGTTCTTTACCTTGGCTGCTCGGTGTAAGTTTGAATTTGAAGACTCAGTTTTCATAATCATTTCTGTATCAAATCATCAACTTTGACTTTTCAGCTCTGATTTTCTTACCAAACTTGTCTTGCTTTGATTTAAGTTCGAAATCTTCAGAACATTTTGAGAAGCACTTGTGTAATTTACCGCAAGCTTTTCATCAAAAGTAAGTCTCATGTATTTTTTGACTTTAGCTTTTGTGACTTTCGCGGTTCTGGTAAATAATTTTCACGAGAAGATATTTTCTTACCGCTCTTGAGCTCAAGTTGCCTCCGAGCATCTCCCGCGATATCGCCACCCGCTTTTGCAACAGATTTATTTTCGAGAAAACCTTGTGCGTTTTTGTTGCGAGCGATTTCTGTCGTTGAAGCTTCCCCGAGCATGGTGAAAATGAGCTCGAGATCATTCATGTGGTCACGCAAATTTTCCCGTTTCAATCCTTTGAGTTTATGGTATTGACTCGGAGTCATCCCAAATGTTGCCTTTGAAATTTCGGCGGTGAGGATTGCATATTCTTGTCCTTCTTTTACTCCACGTTTTTTCCATTCACCTGCAAGTGTCTCGCGTACCTCAATACCACGCATTCGTTTTTCAATCCATGCTTCAGAATATCCCTTAGCTTTATATATTGCTCGCGTGCGCTTTGTGGCAAGTTCTGGATTTTCTATCTCTTCAATTCGCTCATAACCAACTCGTGCCAGCCAGCGTTTGAAAGGTTCGGCTTTAGGAGAAGAAATTGATTGTATTATACGAAAAATTCCTTCTGTATTTGCACAGTTTAGTTTTTGTGGACCTCCTGCCGTATCTACGGAAAGGGGGGTGGCAATTTGCCCCCACCCTTCAGAGAGTTCTTTGTCACGCCTACGCATGTCCTTAATGTATCCTTTTGGTTGAACAGAGTCTGTTAAAACTGCCACGACATCTTCAATAACAAACCACCATTCGTTTTTATAAAGAGCCTTGCGCACTTCCTTCTTTTGAAAAATTGCGATTTTGGTAATGGTTTGGTTTTGTGTTGTCATAATCATTTCAAAAGTTGATCTACGCTCACCCCAAGTACTTTCGAGACCTTTTCCATTGTGCTCAGTGTAAGATTTTGTTTGCCGTTCTCAACATTACTGATATATGCCCTATCTAAACCTAACGCTCGGGGAAATTTGAATTCCGAATTTTGGCGGAAGAGGAGGGATTCGGTCACGAATATTTTTTGTGCCGACGCCCAAAAAATTTCTCGACCTCGCCTCGCGGCCAGACGTGCTCGTCTGGCATCGCTGTGGCCTTCTCATCCCTCTCGAAAGCCAAGCAGTTGGCTTTCTCTCTTGCCTCGTTCACTACGTTCACTGCGGAAGAGGAGGGATTCGAACCCTCGGTACGGTTTCCCGCACGCTTGCTTTCCAAGCAAGTACCTTAAGCCGCTCGGCCACCCTTCCCTGTTGTGAAGCCTTCCTTCACAAGAGTTTTATCCTATCGTATCTCGCGGATTCCCACAAGTTTGAGCACGTCCTGACCCGGGGTGCGACCGTGAAAGACCACTACCTGATCGCCAGACGACAGTTTCCCCTCTTTCTTCACCTCTTTCATCATTTGTTCGATCAATATGTCCGGTTTGCGATCGTTCTCGAAAAGGTAGGGATCGATCCCCCACACCAAAGAAAGTTCGTTGTACGTAGCCCGAGAATGAGTGGCCACAAAGAGGCGACTCTCGGGTCGGAAATGTGAGAGGAGGCGGGCAGTGGCACCGCTATCTGAAAAAAGGAAAATGGCTTTGACCCGGAAGCTCTTGGCCAATTCGTAGACACTGCGGAGCATCGTCGCCTCCTCATTCTTGAAATTGAGATCGAGCGCCTTGTACAGATCATCGAAAGGTGACTCCTCAGTTTTTTCGATAATCTCGCTCATCATCGCAATAGTCTCGACGGGGTACTTGCCCATCGCTGACTCTTCCGAGAGCATGAGCGCATCGGCATGATCGATCACCGCGTTCGAGACGTCACTCACTTCGGCGCGGGTGGGGCGCAAATTGTCCGTCATACTCTTCATCATTTGTGTTGCCACGATTACCGGCTTGCCGGCTTTCAGGCTCTCGGCAATAATCGTTTTCTGCAAGAGCACTACTTCGCTTTCCGGCATCTCGATACCGAGGTCGCCACGCGCTACCATCACCGCATCAGTCGCTTTGACCAGGCTCTTCAAATTATGGATGGCTTCTTTGCGTTCGATCTTGGCCACAATTTTCGGGAAAGCTCCCCCCTCACCCAAAACCTTTTTCATTTCCGCCCGCACACAAGCGATATCTTCCACTGAACCGACGAATGACAGCCCGATGAAATTGACGCCTTCTTTCAGTACAAAGGCCAAATCTTTCTTGTCTTTCTCGGAAAGAATATCGAGTTTCAATTTCGAATCAGGGAGAATGACACCTTTGCGATCCTTGAGTGTACCCGTACCCTTGGCTTCGGCCAAAACAAAATCTTTTTCTTTGGCTGTAACCGTTAGTTCTATCAACCCATCCTCGATCAAAATAGCATGGCCGACCGCCACCCCGTCGATGATCCCCGCCATATCCAAAAGTACCAATGGTTCATTCCCTTCTCCCAGTATGTCTTTTTTGGCCACATCACTTACCCTCACCACCGTCCCCTGTTTGAGAGCGATTGTTTCACTGACACCCGTACGGATGCGTGGACCCTGTAGATCAGCCAGAATACCGATCGAGGTATGCAATTCTTCGGCCACTTCACGCACCCGGTTGATCACTTCTTTGTGCCAAGCGTATTCACCGTGAGAAAAATTAAGCCGCACCACATTCATCCCGGCCGCTATCATCTGACGCAATACTTCTTTGGACTCGGAAGCAGGTCCGATAGTAGCCACGATTTTTGTTTGTTTCATAGAGAGACATTTTTATATTTTTTAATCCACTGCCATCGCTTACCTTATTAGTATACCTGAAAATTGATAATTTGTTCAGAAAAAATCCCTAGAAATTTGAAAGGCCCGTCTTACGATGTAAGAGGGCCATTCTTCTTGAGGGGGATTACCCCTCGTCTTTCACCTGCCACGACACGTGCGGTAGCTGTGGGGGCAGCGCGCCACCCACACCGGCGGCGGAGAGTACCACCGGCCGCCCATCATGTATGGATCAGGGTAGTACTGGTACGGCAGTACCTGTACCGGTGTGATCACGACCGCGGTCGTATCTTCCCGGCCGACTTCCTTGCCAGTGGCATCACGTGTCACCTTCGACACGCTCTGGTAGCTGACGCAGCCAGTGAGGCTAACAAAGAGGGCGATCAGGGTAAAACGGGTAATGGTGAACATGAAACTCTCCTGGTGAAAATGGACTCGTGGAGCCCGGACTGGGGTTTGTTCAGAGTCTTTACTACTCTGTAACGATTTATAATACACCCAAATCGGTTTTTTGTCAAGACCTTGAGAAAAATTATTGGCTTAAATAAGGCATTATTTACATTTCTAAAACAACAAAAAATCCCGCACTTACGGGACTTCTTGTTTCCTCGAAAAATTACTCTCTATGTTCAGATATTGAGCTTCTTGACCGCATCTTTGACCACAGGAATAGCCCAGGCCTCCCCGGAAAGCGTCTTGATCAGTGCCCTGACATCAACGACAAAGAGCACCAAACCAGCTATCCACCCGAAAAGCGGGATCCAAAAAACGAACGAACCGATGAAGAACGCCACAGAAAGAACCAAACCCTGCTTGGCATGAAATTGAGCGAACGGGCTATCTTTCTTCACCAAAAGTGGCACCAAAAAAAGAATGCCAATGTAGGAAAGGGCAGCCACCAATTTATTGTCTGCCACATCCTGTAGAGAAAAAACTTCGGTCGCTACAGGAGCGGTCATAGGCGTTGCTACCGGTTCAGATGATTTCTCCTCTGTCACGGCGCCATAATTTTTCACTGGTTCCATAGACGTATGATTATGTTACAACTTACACCTTACACTTCTAGTATACCGCTCTCAGCGAGCTCCTGCAAAATCTCCTGTGGGATGGGACTCCGTTTGGGACTGACTCCCGGATAGCGCCAAGTACTGATGATCTTAACTTTTGGTGGTGACAATATGAATGCTCGCCCATTTGCAGTGACTGTACCCTGATCATTTTTTCCTTTGGTGACATACATCACCCAGATTTCTTGTTTCCATGTCTCTTTGCCATTTACGGTCTTGGCAGAAACGGGTTGCATCACCGCCACGGTCTTAGGCGCGATGCCTACTTCAGTACGCCGTGGATGACGGATCACGCCACGCACTTTTTGCTCGCTTAATCCGTACTGTTTCATCTTGTAGAGGGCGTGGGTCGTAAACTGAAAGGCGCCGGTCGGAGACAACTTTTGTTTCTCTCGAGCCTGAAAACGCGCCTTGGCCTTGCGCACAAATTCCTGGTAAGGCGACGGCATACTATTTCATCTCCATCCCCCGCAAGGCCGCGATGCGCTCCGCAATGGGCGGATGAGTCATAAACAGTTTGGAAATAGTTTTTCCTTTGAAGGGATTGGCGATATAGAGCGGGGCGGTGGCGCGATTGGCCACTTCGAGCGGCTCTGTATCGGCAGCAATTTTTTCCAAAGCGCGTGCCAACCCTTCGGGGTAGCGGGTGAGGAGCGCGCCCGAGGCATCGGCTAATGATTCGCGCTTACGTGAAATAGCGAGCTGCATGAGCCAGGCGGCGAGCGGAGCCAAGATGGAGAGAATAATACCGAGAATCATAAACAACCCCTGAGAGCCGCCCCGGTCTTCGCGGTCACGCCCGCCAAAAAAAGCGAAGTTCCGAAACCAATCAGCCAGAAGAGCGATGAAGCCCACCAGAATCACTACTACTGTCGAAAGAAGCGTGTCGCGATTGCCAATATGTGATAGTTCGTGGGCGATTACCCCTTCTAGTTCCGTTTTTTCCAACGAAGCGATGATGCCGGTAGTGAGACAGATCACTCCGTGCTCCGGATCACGCCCCGTGGCAAAGGCATTCAAGGCACTGTCCTCGGTAATATATATCTTGGGCATCGGTAACCCAGCAGTGATGGCGAGATTCTCTACCAAGCGATAGACCTCTTTATTCTCGGCAAATGACAGTTCGTGGGCGTTACTCATCGACAGGACAATGCGGTCACTAAACCAATACGAAGCGACGCTCATCCCAATCGAAAAGAGCACGGCGATGTAGAGGACGGTGCTCGAATGCATAGCGCCGGCAAAGACGTACCCAACGCCGATACAAAACACCAAAAAAACGCTGATGTACGCCCACGTCAGGCGGATATTTTTGTCGTACTGATTATATAATGTGGCCATATTTTTAGCGGTTATGACTTGTGGAGAGATTATCCCACCATTCTGAAGGCGAAACTTGGTACAGTTGTTTGCCCAATTTCACTGCACTCGGCAAAGTCAATCTTTTCAATGGCGCATTGCCACGTTTGTCTTTACCCTTCAACCACAGTGTCGCCTCCTTGTTACCCTGCCATTCGTATTCGCGCAAGAGAAGAATTTGATCCAACAGATCAGCATTCTTGGTAATAATCGCTTCCTTGGAGGTTCGAACCATATACTCCGCACTCAAATCTTTCAAATCATCAAAGGGTAGCATATCGAGCTGTTCCCTACTCACTTCGTCTTCAAATATTTTTACGTAGCGTTTGTGCACCCAGTTGTGATCGCCCGTGCGTGCTTCCCCCATATCATGGAGAAGCGCCATCATCACCACCTTGTACGGATCTGCTTTTTCAATCTTGGCCAGAAACCAAGCAATCATGGCGACACGGAAAGAATGGGAGGCGATAGTGTCCGACGTATCATCAGACAGAAGCATCTGCCGATGCATGCGCGGCAATTTGCGCATGGTGCCGATTTCGTACAAAAAGTTGGTGATGCGGGAATAGCGATCCATAATGGTCAGAGGGTAAAGAAGTGACGCCCCCTATTTATCGAGTGCGCCACCAGTATAGCCATTTTTTCACCACCTGTACAGTAGCTAGAATGCTACTTTCACTGGCTCTTTTTCCACTTCGCCCGCCTCAAAGAAATCACGCTTGGTGAAATTGAAAGCGCCGGCAATGATGTTCGAAGGGAACATATCGATCTTGTTATTTAATTCCAAGACGTTGCCGTTATAAAAACGACGTGAAGCCTGGATTTTGTTTTCCGTATCCGACAATTCGCGCTGCAACTCCAAGAAATTCTGGTTGGCTTTGAGATCTGGATAGGCTTCGGCTACGGCAAAGAGACTCTTTAAGGTTTGGGATAGCATATTTTCGGCCTGGGCTTTGTCGGCCGCACTGCCGTTTGACTGCATAGCAGCTGCCCGCGCCGCCGTCACCTTTTCGAATACCCCGCTCTCGTGAGCGGCATAGCCTTTGACGGTACTGACGAGATTAGGAATCAAATCGTAGCGCCGCTTGAGCTGCACATCGATGTCGCTCCACGCTTCGCTCACCCGGTTACGCAAACGTACCAGCGTATTATACATCACCACTACCATGAGCACGACGACAGCTAAAATCCCCAATACGATAAACAATCCATTCATAGATGTTGTGTTAATTCTCTAGATACTAACGGGATGAACCATTCACTTTCTTTTTAATAGTACCAAATGCCCCTAAAAAAGCAATGCCGCCTCTTTTTGTGCTATACTCGAAGCAAGAAAGTAATATTTTTATCATTAAGTCTATCACTATGGAGGCTATTCACCCCTATCTGGTCTTCCTTATCCCTATCGCCGTCGGCATCCTCACTCAATTGGCCAAATTCGCTATCTATACTTTCAAGCATGGTTTCAATATCGAATACGCTTTTACCCACGGCCATATGCCGAGTGCCCATACTTCACTCGTCGTTTCTCTCCTGGTCAGCGTTGCCTACTACGAGGGCGTGCACTCTGGCACATTCGCCCTCGCAGCCGTCCTCGCCTTCATCGTCGTCGATGACGCTGCCCGCATCCGTATGTATTTAGGCGACCAGGGCCGTTACCTCAACATGCTAGTCGAAACGCTCGGTATCGAAAAAGATAAATTCCCCCGTTTGAAGGAGCGTGTTGGCCACCGCGTGAGCGAAGTAATCGGCGGCGCTTTCTTCGGCCTGTTTCTCTCTATCATTTTCATCCGTCTCTTCTCCTAGCCTTCTCCTCGTCGTAGGAAAAACACCTGAGAAAATCTCCCCGTATGGGGAGATTTTTTGCATGCTACGCCGCCAACTTTTTCAGTTCTTCCTCTATAACTTCCCGCTCATGCCAAGGAATCATGCGGTCGCGGAAAGCTATCGTCTCCTCCGCTCCCTTGCCGGTGATGAGCACGATATCACCAATTTCTGCGAGCGCTAGAGCTTTGGCGATAGCCGTCCGCCGGTCAAAGATGCGAAAATATGTTTTGTCTTTTTTCTTACCCACTCCTTGTTCGATATCATCGATGATCTGTTCAGGGTCTTCGTAGTACGGATCTTCATTGGTGAGGATAATGATATCGGCGTAACTAGAGGCGATCTCGCCCATTTGTGGGCGCTTACCACGATCACGTTCACCACAGGCTCCGAAGAGGTGAATAATTTTCGATCCAGGAATCTTCAGAGGCAGGATCGAGGCATAGAGCTTTTCGAAGGCATCCGGCGTCACTGCGTAATCGATGATGATATCGGCATCGATGTGATTTGGTACCAGCTCCATCCGTCCGGGCACACCCGTCACGCTTTCCAATGCCTCCTTAGCCACGGCAAAATCAATATCGAGCAAACGTGCTACGCCTAAGGAAGCCAAAGCGTTTTCGATATTAAACAACCCGGGCAACCTGAGATAAAAATGCGTGCCATCAACGATAAACTCCGTCCCTTTGAAATCGAGAGAAATATCAGAAGCAAAAAGATGAGCGGCATGATCTTTGACACTATAGAGAAGTGATGGCTTCTCGGCCGGGGCACAGAAAAATTCTGGGTCTTCCATGTCCAAATTGACCACCGTCTGTTTGGCACGTCGGAAAAGTTTGCACTTGGCCTCGCGATACCGGGCCATCGTCTCGTGATAGTCCAAATGCTCGCGCGTCACATTGGTCATAACGGCGATAGCGTAGGGTATCCCCCACACTCGGTTCTGGTCGAGGGCGTGCGATGAAGTTTCGAGCACGGCGTATTGACATCCAGAGGCCACAGCCTCTCGCAAAAATTGTTGCAACCGCCAGGGCGATGGCGTGGTGAATTTGGAGGCATTGACCCAATGCTTTTCGCCGATTTGAAAATTAATAGTTGAGGCCATAGCCACCTTTTTTCCGGCCCGTTCCAAAATACGGGTGATAAATTGTGTGGTAGTGGTCTTGCCATTGGTGCCCGTCACTCCGATTACTTGCAAACGACGAGCGGGGGAACCATACCAAATACTGGCTAAAACAGCGTTCGCCAGATGATAGTAATTCTTCACCAAGCGTGGTGTCAGTTGTGAGAGGAAACGTTTCATAGTGTTTTCATAGTAGGATTTTCAACATCCCATTTTTGAACAATCTCACTCATTAAACTATACCCATTCCCATGTGAAAGCAAGCCCACATACGACGCTAGCACCTCTTTCTTGCCCTTTGTTTCTACCAATCTCCGTAGCATACGTTTCTTGGTGACCGTCCGTAAGACTTGGTGTCTGGAGAAATGCACCCACCCCAGGAAATCCACTCCTGAGGACAGCGTCTTGATCGAGACCTTGTCCGGATGAAGCTTCAGTCTCAGATTGAGTTGTAAAAACGCGTCTACCAATGTAAGTATCTTCTTCAATGCTTCTTTGTCCTGTGAAAATATAACAAAATCATCGGCATAGCGGATATAGTATTTAGCTTTCACCTGGTGCTTCATGAACTGGTCGAATTCATTGAGATAAATATTGATGAGGAGTTGCGAAGTCAGATTACCCAGAGGTAAACCAATACCTGTCATGCTAGGGTCAAAGCTACCAATAACCTTCTCGAGAAGCCACAAGACGTCCACGTCAAAGATACGTCGCTTCAAAATACTCATGAGCACTGTCTGGTTGACAGAGGCAAAGCATTTTCGAATATCACCTTTGAGTATCCAAACAGTCTTGGTATGATTTTTGGAAGTCCGCCTGCCAAGGACCTCGAAGCGACTCAGGGCTTTATACACACCCTTCTTTTTCCGACAAGAATATGAATCCGCAATAAAGGTATCGTCAAAAAAAGGATACAGAATACGGTAAATAGCATGGTGCAAGAGACGATCCCTGACCGAGGCCTTGTGAATATGGCGGGGCTTGGGGTCGGAGATGCGAAAAGCGTGGTAAGAACTGTGCGTGTAGGTTTTATTTGTCAGGTCACCATGCAAAGCAAAAATATTATCCATCAGGTGCAGTTCAAACTCTTGTACATCTTGCTTCTTGGTCTTTCCTCTCACGAATTCTTTCCAGGCTTCGAGGAGATTTTCGGGAGAGATGGTATGATGATAAGAAAGTTCTAACTTCTTTTTTTCTCTGTATGCTTCATCAAATTCCCCCCCCCCGAAGCTCTTGCCCCTTTTACAGAAGCTAAAGGAAGGATACACATTGTGGTATAGTTATATCTTTACTGTGCCAAAAATTCATCGACATTCCCTTGGTCAGAAAATTGATAGCCTTTTTGTAGAAACCATAGAGGCAGTTGCAGCGGCCAGCTTTTCTTCGGGTACGGACAAACTTCCCTACATACGACACTCCATCAAAAAAATGGATACTCTCAAACTTCTCTTGACGATTTTGTGGGAATTGAAGTCGCTGGATAACAAAAAGTATCTCGCTCTGTCAGTAAAGCTCGATGAAATAGGCAGGATGCTTGGTGGTTGGCAGGGACAAGTCTTGAAAAAACAAAACTCCTCACATGCATGAGAGGAGAAAAGAAGAGAGTAGCGACGCGCAGAGCCGGGTTGTTGTCGTTCCAGTCATTGTCGAGCCAGTTCCAGTTGATCACCACCTTGTCGCCGTTCTCGACGAGATACGGAACGTAGAGGTTGCCATCGCGGTTCTGCACAAATATACACAGCGCCTTCCATACCACCACCCCTCGAGTACTCTTGGGGTTGTATCGTATTCGGTATCTTAAATACCATAGCACTGTATACCAAGTATCTTCATTTTTAGTGAAGTGTCTACATACACCACTCTACCCGAAACCGTAATCGAAGGTATTCTCAATGTATGGATACTGGATTCGGCCGCAGACAGTCGTAACCATCTGCAAGATGCGCCTACTACCACTGTCAGTATATCAAAGGGTGAAAAAATGAAAACCCCGCACTACCGTTCGGTAAAATGCGGGGTCGAAGGACTAAGAATCAAGGGTCTAAAAGACCCAAAGTACAAAGTCCGAAGTACTAACTTGCGACGCGCAGAGCCGGGTTGAGGCCGTCCCAGTCAAAGCCGAGCCAGTACCAGTAGATCACCACCTTGCCGCCGCGCTCGACGAGATACGGAACGTAGAGGCGGCCATCGCGGTTCTGCACAACATCTTTCCAGGCAAAGACTGCCTTGCCACGGAAGTGTTGACGGAAGACTTCGATGCCGAGCTTCTGGATCTCCTCCAGATCGCGCAGTGCGAGACACGTCGGGAGAATATCACTCTCCCTGATGTACTGGTACAGCGCCTTGCCACCAATGACGCCGCCGTTCTCTTGCGTAGGGTGAAGCCAGGGCTTCACCCGATCGAAGCGGTATTCAACCGTGTCCGTACGGTCAAACTCCTGATGCAGACGCTTCTTCAGCCATTCTGGGTATATCCCCTTGATGGCGTAGTTGACACGGAAGGTCTGATGCATGGTCTCGCGAGCAACTTCGACGATTTTCTTGTCGAGCGGACAGAGACCGAGTATCCCGCGGAATTCATCCCGATCCACTTCTTTGATGTTGCCATCGAAGAGATCAGACAACAGACCGGAGGTGTAAAGCAACTGGAGCTGTTCCAATTGCGGATCCTTCTGCCCAACAAATGCAAGCAGGTGGGTGGCTTGCTTAAACGATCCATCACTCATGGTATTCTCCATTGAGCGCTACTCCTTACGGGTAGCTGCTACAGCTCTCGAGGATTCGAGTTTGCCATAGCCCCCTATCTTTTTTATATCATCATACAAATCGTGTCACGGTCGTGATAAAATTTATATATACAAAAAAACATGGGGCTCTGGCAAAAACGTGTATTTTAACGAACTGTATATTATACACCTAAAAAGAAGAGGGTCAAGCGCAGTGTCAGACTTTTACTTAAGATAAGCGGTTTTTTCAGGGAATAAAAACTTGTTTGAGGATTTGTGGGGACCGCTGCAGGGAATATTACGCTGCCACAGGTGGTGCTGCCATTTTAGCGACAAAGGTGACGACGAGTATCAGGGTAGCAACAATCGGCAGGAAAAAATAATACTGGGGATGAGCGAGCGAGAGCAGGATACCACCAAACACTACCAACCGTGCTAGCACCGTTGGTATTTCCCGCACAATAACAAATCCTTCCTCGTCATCCCCTTTGACCGCCTTATAAATAACACTGGAATACGAAACCAAGAATGCTGTCATCGTGAAAGAGGCTACCAGACTAATCAGATAGGCAGACCACTGATCGGCCACAAAAATTCTCGCGATCGAGAGCAGGATGAGGCCGAAAGCCGACCACAGTACCAGTCGATGATCAGAACGATCAACTTGTTTCCCGATCAAGAGCGTGAAGATGACCGCGCCGATAGTTGCCAGACTGCCGACAATACCTGGTACAGCCAAAGAGCCGATGATGAGAAAAATATAAATGCCCCAATACCATTCTGACTCTTCGATGATATTGTCCAGTCCCTCGAGGAAAAAGAGCAGTTTGCGGCGCTTGATTTTTTGCCAGGTCTGTCGAAAATCAAAGAAAACGCTTGCTTCGCTCACGCTGATACCCGCCAGAGGTAAATAAGAAACAGCCACTCCGACCATAGCGATAAGAAACGTTGGCCAGAAGCCAACTGCATATACCAATGCCGCCCCGCAAAGCGGACCAACAATGGAGAAAAATTTCGGCAGAGCAAAAAAACGAGCGAGATCGCTCCCCATCTTATCGAAATCAGCATTCTTGATCAAGAGAATGTTAAGCGGGATCCAGTAAAAGAAGCTGGCTGCCCCGCCGACCACGGCAATAATCTGAATAGGAATGGCAAATGAGGGCAACAGAAAGAGGAGGAGAAAATAGAGCATCTCAAGAGGATAATTAAATTTGAAGACCCTGATGAGCCCAAAGTGTTGAATAAAGAGCGGGATAAACGTCAGGGAGAGGAAAAGCCCCGAGAGATGGAGTATGACAAAGTAACCGATTACCTCTGTAAGAGAATGCCCCTCCGTAAAAAAATAAATCGGCACGTAGACACTGACAAATGACAGAGCAATACCGCGGATGGTATGCGAAATGAATACCCGATAAATCTGGCGCT
Organism: Candidatus Moraniibacteriota bacterium; assembly: GCA_043743535.1. Classification (GTDB taxonomy): domain Bacteria; phylum Patescibacteriota; class Minisyncoccia; order Moranbacterales; family UBA1568; genus UBA1568. Next base: position 34,764 of record JAYTWI010000020.1, read on the forward strand.
TTCCCTCAAGATGAAATATATTCGCAAACGACATAGTGTTCCTACCTAAGTATTTTTTTGCGCATCTGGCCTACCGCACTGAGGAAACGATACAGTGTGTACGTCATGTACGAGAGCACGATATCATAGGTACCTGGAAAAAACGTGGTGGCTGTTTGGGGCGAAAATCCCAATTTGAATGTAGTGATGCCGCGCCAAGAGTTACTTACGGAGTCCGTCCGGACACCGCCGAAATCATAACGCGTAGCGCCGCGATCCTTAGCGTATTTGATCTCTTCCCATTGGAGAAGGTACGGCGCCATCACGTCTCGGTGTTCATCACCTGATCCACCGTGCAGGTACGTCGCTGTCTTCCCATAGATGATGAGGAGGTTGGCAGCGATGACATTTCCATCATACTCCGCCACAAAGAGCTGACACATTTCCTCCGGCAAGTGAGAAAAAAAATGTTCATAGTACGCGCGTGGATGAGCGGCAATATTTTTTCGCCCCGTAGTCGCCCCCACCAATGCAAAAAAAGCATCTTGATATTTTTTTTCTCGCGAAATAAAAACTTTGACACCCCGCTTTTCTGCCAGTCGGACATTGTAGCGCGTTTTTCCCTTCATCTCTGCAAGTAAGGTATCCTCATCGGCCGTAATATCGATAACAAATATTTCTCGTGGCTGTATATCACGCGATGCCTTCGCTACTCTATATGGTACACTCTTTCTGATAACTTCCAAAATTTCTTCTGTCTCTGGCTCGATCCGTATCCACCGGCAACTTCTCTCGCGCGCTCTCCGAATGAGTTCTTGGATGTTATTCTTGATTCCTGTTTCATCATGTATATTTCCTACAATTGGTCCTCTCGGAAAATACAGATACTTCCCGATGAGTGGCAGCGTATGGACGATGCCACTGCCCCAAAAACCCTCTCCTGCCACATGTACCGTTGTGCGCGCCATGGATTCCTGAAAATGGCGCCACGCTTCTGATTGGAGCATGCCACCATCTTTGCTGCCGAACAAAATTTCTTCTCCATCCATAGAAATAGTCACTATCACTTCTTGCCCAGATTTTTCAAGGCCTCACGAATACGTTTGCCCACATCTTTGATATCCATAGGCACGAGCTTCAGGGCTTCACGAGCCTGCGAAACACTATACCCCAAAGAAGTCAGTGCTTCGAGCGCATCCTGTCCGGCGGCGGCATCACCCTGGTCATCTCCGGCTACGGCTTCCACTTTGTTTTGTAGCTCAATGATGACTTTTTCTGCTGTTTTCTTGCCTACCCCCGAAACACGGGTCAGGATACTCGCATCCCTGTTAACGATAGCCATACGGATGGTTTTGACGTCAGCGATGGAGAGAATAGACAGTCCAGCCTTGGGGCCGATGCCCGAAACAGAAATGAGGAGCTGAAACATATGGAGTTCTTCCTCATTGAGAAAGCCATATAAAGCGAGTGTGTCCTCGCGCACATGGGTATAAATATGAAGCAAAACTTCGCCCTGCCCGGCCAATTTCCCCAGAGTATAGGCCGAAACCGATACCAAATAGCCGACACCACAAACCATGAGGATAACAGCATTCCCCCGCAGACCGGCAATTTTCCCTTCCAACTGAGCAATCATAGGCATATAAAAATGAAAATTCAAACCAAAAAACAGTATTCTTCACACGTTGCCATTGTTCCACTATTCTACCATTTATGCCTTTTTCTTGCCAAAAATCGAGGGACGTGCTAAAAATGAAGGGTCTCATTTCCTGTGTTTTTGGCCATTCATTTTTTTGGATTTTTAAATTTTGATTCTACTATCATGCCGATCAAGAAATCTGCCAAGAAGTACATGCGCGTCACGGCCACCAACACCGAGCGAAACAAAATCGTCAAAGGTGTGGTGAAAAGCGCCATCAAAAAAACTCGCGAAGCAGTCACTGCCGGTAACATCGACGAGGCCAAGGAGTGGCTCAAAAAAGCAAGCAAGTCTCTCGACAAAGCTGCTCAAAAAAAAGTGATCAAGAAAAACACCGCTGCTCGCAAAAAGTCCCGTCTCAATACTTTGGTCAAAGGAGCCGTCAAAAAATAGTCTGTCGTGATAGCAAAAACTCCCCGGTGGGGAGTTTTTTCTTAGAATTTCCACACGAACAAATCCAATGAAACGAGCGGGTCGGCTTTGCCTTGTTTCAAAGCACTGTCGATATCCGAGAGAAGGGAGAGTCCCTGTTTGAGGCGCGCCAGGGGAAAATATTCGATAACCGAGAGCACCTTCTGTACCACATAAGGCGAAAGTGATGTCGCCGAAACTACGTCAGAAGAGCGCCTGATACCACGATCGAAGACCTCTCGCACGATGATCATCTGTCGCACCTGCCATGCGCAAAGCGAAAGTAACGGAAAGACTCCGGCCGGTTTCTTCCCCTCTTCATGGAACAAGAGTAAGGCGCGTTTTTTCTCACCCCGCCCCAAAGCATTCAGTGCTTGAAAGATCATTTGCTCCTGCGGGCGCTCTAATAAGAGCTCAACGTCCGAAACCGTAATCTGCCCCGTTTCTTTGAAAGTCGTCAGTTTCTCCAATTCTGAAACAATACGCGCCGCATTATTGCCCGTAGCGGCCAGGAAAAGCTTCAAAGCCTGGGGATCAAAGGACAGTTCTTGCTCCAAAAGGGCAAGCTCTTTCTTTACCAAAGAGAGTCCCTGGTCTTTCGTAGAGCTGACCTCCTCTTCTTTATCCATAATCGGAAAAAGTGTTTTTGCCAGGAGCGACGTTTTTTTGATCTTGCCACTCTCTACAAAAAGCAGGAGTAACTTCTCATCCGTCCCTTTCCTCTGTTCGGAGAGAAACGTCACAAGCATTTTTTCTGCTGTTTCCTCAAGCGTGAACGGGTGAAAAAAAACAACCATTTTTTCCGCTGAAAATAATCCGCTGGCAGAGGCCGCAAGCGCCTGCCCTATTCCCTCTACATCCTCCTTCCCTTCAAAATCAAAAACAAAAACTTCTCCTTTGGGATATTTTTTTTGAAATGCTTTGACAATCGCCCGTTTGCGGCGCCCGACCAAGAAATCATCTTCCCCGTGAAGCAATGTGATCATAGGACTGTTTTCTTTCAATATTTCTCTAGTATAACAAAAAACAGACGCGCGGTCTGTTTTCTGCCTAAAAAGCGACGAAAGAGTTATTCAGCCGGGGTCCAGTTGAAAGCCTGTCCAGGCACCATCACCTCTACCCAGATCTGGCCGGGAACAAATTTGACCTCATTGCTACTTTCATCATAAAACGTCAGTTTGTTCTCAGCACTGGATTTGTCTTTGCGCCACGTACCACGGTATGTCTGACCATTCATATAATAGAAGGCGCTGCCACTGTCGATAGTATCAAACCATGGGTCACCTAACTGTAGATTATTGTAGCGACCGGAAATATTGGTCGGACCAGTTTTTTCTTCGGCTGGTAAACCATCCCATGGATCCTGTACTCCGCGTCCTTTGTAATCAACCGTGGCCAAAATCTGTTCGTTCTCTGCTACGACGACGACGATATTCTTAGGAGCGATGCGTTCTTTGTTGTTACGATCAGTGTCCGGCACGCCACCCCAGGTACGTGGATAATTGTTGGCCTGTGGGGCGTAGTCATAGTCCGCCGCCATGATACCAGGATAACCGATGTGGAGATGACCACCCTTGGGCCTAGCATCCATATTTGCCTCTTCTTGGTGCGGATAGCCCGCAAACTTGCTCTCCAGGCGGTAGCCAAAATTCTTCGCCCCCTCGAGTACTTTGGCAAACTTCACGTAACCAGTATCTTCGATACGCATCGGACCAGTGCGCTCTTTGCGGAAACAATACTCGGATGCCTTATGCCCACCCTGACCATTGCAGTCAAGGTTATCGATTACGCCGTCATTCAATTTCTTGATAGCAAAGGCCGAGCCGCCCCAGCCGACAAAGATAGCGTCCAAACCCTTGGCCACATTGATATAATCATGCCGAGCGCTTCTGATCGAGCCTACTTCTTCCGGGTTACCGCACTGGTACACTCCCATCATCCGAGTGACGAAAATCCCCGTCGCTGGATTGGGCATTTCAAAAACCATATCGGCCTGAGAGAGACCAGCCACTGGCCGCGCCTGCGAGTCTACTGGCTGCATAATTGCTACCGGACGACGGTTCCAGTCAGCACAAGAGACACCAGAAAGCGCTCCTACTGGACCCGTGTTGGCTGGACCAGTCGACGCCACCGACGGAGATTGATTCTTATTGTTTAGCTCGATTGGCTTGCGCGCCTGCTTGTTACTGAAAGTAAAATAATAGACGAGCCCTCCTAATGTAAGCACTACCAAGAGAACAACCAACTTCTGTTTCGCACTCATATATGTTTGATAATTACTTTTGACAGTGGGGGCAGAAGAAAACACTTCGACTGCCTAATACTTTTCGTTCTATTATTGTACCACATTTCTTGCATGGCTTCTTGGTTCGCCCATAGACAGAGAGCGTCTTCTGAAAGCGCCCTTCTAAGCCATCTGTATCACGAAAATCCCCGTCGCTCGTGCCGCGCAGCCTTACCGCGAGCCTGAGCACTCGTTTGATGGCTGGCAGTATCTTTTTCTCTTCATCGAATGAGAGGGTGCTGATGCGCCGCATAGGGAGCACCCCTGCGAGAAATAGTGCTTCACTACGGTAAATATTACCGATACCAGCAATGTGATGCTGTTCCAGTAACATCTCCCCGATGGGGCGATTGGCTCGTAGTAACAGTAGTTCACCAAACATTTTTTGATTGAGTGTAGGTGAGAGGGCGTCAACCCCTAGGCTCGCGATGCTCGGCAATGTTTCCACTTCCCCCGTTTTCATAAGTTTAAGCCAGCCGAATTTTCGCATATCAGAGAACTCCAGTGTTGTGCCATCGGTGAACGTAAATATATGGTGGATGTAACCATTGACCCGATCTGCCGTAAAGGCCCGCGACTGACGATTACCTTCATTTTTGATCAAAAAATGCCCCGTCATCTTCAAATGAGCCACGATGGAATAGTCATTGGAAAGATCAATGATCACGTGCTTGCCCAAGCGCCTCGTCCCCGAAATAGTCGCTCCCTTGGTAAGACGGCGAAAGGTAGTCGGAGGCGTCAAGATTTTTTTTTGCCAATCACTCCAAAATCTGGCGATGGTTTTCCCCACGATCTTCTTCCTAAGCTGAGTAACCACTGTTTGTACTTCTGGTAGCTCGGGCATATTCTGCGAAATTTCCAATGACTCAATTTTTTAAAAATGTTGCATGCGGTGACGCATAATTCATTGTAATTCTTTTTGATGCGCAAAGCGAGATTGACGCAAAGTCTTTTTTCTGCTATACTACGGGGGTAATAAAGAACGGGTGTCCCCCGTTCTTTCTATTTTTAATCAGGTAAAACAAAGCTATGACTGAAGGGAAATTTTATGCCGGTGGAGTACAACGCTTCTCTAGAGAGGGCAGTTCGTTACAAGAAAGAAGTATAAAATTCGATCAATCGCCCTTTCTCTTGAAGCTGGAGCAGCTACGAGCTGGTAATGCCAAAGAAATCGCTGAAAAATATGAAATTGGTAGGCTGGTAGATGATTTACTTTCCGATCATGACAGGGATCCAGGGCTACTGACAGAAGACATTTGTACCGATTTCCTCAATAGAAATCCTGGGTTTGAAGGCTATCATCCTGCACTTGTCAGAGCCGTAGCCGAAGAAATCGAAGTAAAGCGAAGAGCAAAAGAGGCTCTACGAAATACCAAGCACTGAAACTTAATACCGGCTTCGCAGCCGGTTTTTTCTTGTCTTTCTTCCCTAACAAGCTCATCGACTCATAGGACTGTAAAGCTCTTCCTAAATTTCTCCCCAGTTTTTCCCAACAAGTGTCTCGGCGATAAGCGGCACACGAAGGGGATAAACACTCTCCATCGCTTTTTTAATTTCTCGAACAAAGATCTCCGCTTTTTCTTCTTTGACCTCAAAAATCAATTCATCGTGCACCTGTAGCAGCATCCGAGCATCAGCGCCATATTTCGCCACTACTTTTTCACAGGCGAGCATGGCAAGCTTCATAATATCCGCTGCCAAGCCTTGGATGGGCATATTGATCGCCATCCGTTCGGCCGCCCGGGCAATTTGCACATTGCCACTTTCAATCTCTTTGGTATAGCGCCGCCGCCCCAATTCCGTTTCCACATAATGATTTTTTCTGGCTCCCTCTTTCATCTCTTCGATATATTTCGCCACGCCAGAAAATTTTTCAAAATACGCTTGAATGAACTGCGCCGCTTCCTTTTGATCAATCTCGGCTGCCTGGGATAATCCGTACGCTCCCATACCGTACATAATACCGAAATTGAAAACCTTGGCCTGACGACGCATTTCCGGGGTCACTTCTTCCGGGGTCACTTTGTAGACTACCGAAGCGGTGGTTTTGTGGACATCTTCCTGATGGCGGAAGGCCGCCACTAACGCTTTATCCTGGCTCAAATGAGCCATCATTCGCAGTTCAATCTGAGAATAGTCCGCCCCCACCAAAACATAGCCCTTGTCCGCTTCAAAGGCTCCACGGATGCGTTCGCTCCACACGCTCCTTGCAGGAATATTTTGCAAATTCGGATCCATGGAAGAGAGTCGTCCAGTTGACGCCACTGCCTGATGGTAGGTGGTATGGATGCGGCCATCAGATTGTACCAATCCCGGCAGAACATCGAGGTAGGTATTTTTCAATTTTGTTAGCTCACGGTAATGCTCAATTTTCTCGATGATGGGATAGGCTTTCAATTTTTGCAATTCAGGAGAGGCAGTGGAAATACCCGTCTTGGTTTTCTTAATGTTGCTCGTGGGAATACCGAGATCCTCGAAAAGAACCACTGCCAGCTGTTTGGGCGAATTGATATTGAACTCTTTGTCAGCAAAAGTGTAGATGCTTTTTTCAAGCTTGGTAATTTCCACCGCCAGTTCCGCTGACAATTCTTGCAATTTCTTGCCATTCAAAATAATGCCATTTTTCTCCATAACAAAGAGCGTGCAGAGAAGTGGCATTTCAATGTTTTCAAAAACAGTAGAGAGCGTCTTACTTTTCGTTTGTGTCTTACTCACTTCATGCAATTTTTCCCGATAGCGCTCCTCCAATTTCAGTAGATAGGGTGCCGCAAAAAACGGAGTCTCCTCACTGTATTCGACAAGCACCAAGTATTCCAGATCGACATTGCCCCCAGAATCCAAAAGATAGGCTGCAAGCAAAACATCGAAAATAACTCCCCGTAAAATAATTCCCTCCCCATCGAACACATGCATAAGCGCCTTGGCATCGTAAAGAACTTTCGCCATTTTTTCGTCTTGCAAAAATGGCTTGAGAACTTTTTTATTTTCTTCGTTCCATGTAACCACAAAACTTTCTTCTCCATGTGCCGACAAATGAACTGATTGTATGGCCGCCCCAAAAAGTGACTGGGTTTCTTGCTCCACCCACAAAGCTATTTTCTTCCCCCGCGACTTTTGAAAAAACTCCTCAATTTCTTTTTTTGTTTTCAGTGCCTGTTCCTTCGTTTTCTTCTCTTTTTTTCCTGCCTCTTGCTTCATATCTCCTCCCCCAGCACTGCCTGCTAAACGCTTTATCAAGCTGAAAAACCCCAAGTGCTGAAACATCTTGGTGATGGTGCTCCGCTCAAAATCTGTGGCTAAAGCGGCAGTCAAATCGAGATGCACCGGTACCGCCGTATGTATCCGTCCCAAATCACGCGATAAAAAGGCCTTCTCTTTATCAGCGGCCAATTTCATCTGCACCGCCGGTTTCAATTCTGCCAGTGCCGCATACACTCCCTCGAGATTAGTATATTTTTGCAACAATTCCGTGGCAGTTTTTTCGCCAATACCTTTCACACCCGGAATATTATCCGATGGGTCACCACGCAAACCCTTATAGTCGGGCAGCTGCTCTGGCGTAAATCCATATTTGGCAAACACTCCCTTTTCATCAAAGAGTACCAGATCCTTGATTCCCTTACGAATAGAAAATACTTTGACATGTGCCGTGACCAATTGCAGAATATCGTTGTCTCCGGTCACGATGATCACGTCGACTCCTTCTTTCTCCGCCTGCCGAGCCAGCGTCCCCACACAGTCGTCTGCCTCGAAACCAGCCTGTTCATAAATAGGAATATTGAAGGCGCGCACCACTTCTTTGACCAGCGGAAATTGCGCCACCAAATCATCTGGCGTCTTGGTACGCGTCGCTTTGTAGTCGACATACATCTCATCACGAAACGTTTTGCCCGGTAAATCGAAAGAAGCCGCGATATATTCCGGATGAAATTTTTCCAAAACCGCGAGCAAAGTCATCGAGAAACCATAAACCGCATTGACCACTTGACCGTCTTTGCTCGTGAGTGGCGGCAAAGCATGGTACGCCCGATGAATGAGCGCGTTACCATCAAGCAGAACCAAAATTTTGGGATGTTTTTGCATACTCCTACTTTCCGTTTTCCTCCAAAAAATTGTTGAGATAATTTTCTCGATTGATCACCAAAAACACACTCTCGGGGTAGCTGGCTCGCCAAAGCTTTGGCTCTTTTGCATCGGCCTGCCATTTGCATTCGATGGCCGTCAACATTCCACTACTCTCACGAATGATATCCACTTCTTTGCCAGTATGTGTGCGCCAAAAGTAGTACTGGTCATTTTTCCTCTGCAAAATGCTTTGTTTGTATAATTCCATAAAAACAAAATTTTCCCAGAGACTCCCCATATCGTTCCGATTGGTCAGGCTATTGAACTGTCCGATGACGGCATTACGCACCCCTAAATCAAGAAAATAATATTTCGATTTCTTGGAAATTTCATTGCGCAGATTACGATTAAAACCACGCACTTTCTTGATAACAAACATCTTCTCCAATACATCGAGATAGCGCCCCACCGTCTTCACATCGGTTTTCACTGTATTGGCGATCTCATTCTGCGAGACCTCGTTGCCGATTTGAAACGCCAGACATTTCGTAATATCACGCAACAAATCAGGCGACTTGATCTTATCCAAAACCAAAATATCTTTATACAGATAGGAGGAAACGAGTTCGTTCAATATCCGCTCTTTATCAAAACGATCCTTGGTAACCAACACTTCTGGATACGAGCCGTAAATAAGAAAATCGTCCAAAGTATTTTGCAGTTCAAATCGACTCCCGCTCATTTCTGATTGAGCGAGTGGTAGAAGCGTCAAGGTAAAATGTCGCCCCGTCAATGGCTCACCGATTTTTGATGACAGGTCAAATGAGGAGGATCCGGTGAGAATCAGTTCTTTTTCAGGGAAAGCATCGATAATCATTTTTGTTCCCAGACCAATACTCGGCACCTGTTGTGCTTCGTCGATGGCAATGATGTCATACGGTCTCGCAAAATCCAAAAGGTCGTCTCGCATTTCTTTCCCAAAAAGCTCCCGTATCCGAAAATCGTCTCCGGTGACAGAAAAAATTGCTCTCTTCCCCTGTTTTGCGAGATAAGCATTAAGGAGGGTCGTCTTCCCTACTCTTCGTGGTCCATAGATAACCAGAGCGCGTTTTGGTGCCACTACACTCTCTATATCCTGTTTCCGAAGGAATTTCATATATTTATGGTACACCAAACCATAAATATTGTCAAATATATGGTTTTCAATACCATATATTTACATTTTATAACACAGTAATCAGTGGTGACAGTGCGTAATAGACCCGATGGATAATGGCATTCCCATCTTGCCAGAATGCCTATAAATAGGCGGGTCGAGCAACACCAAAACTTTCAGACGTTTTCCATGTTTTCAGTATACGTCCCCCCGCTCTAATCTCGCAAAAAAAGCTAGAGGAAGAGTCGCTGTGGAATTTTAGTGAACCAGCATCGCTGCTACTGCCACAAACTCAGTTTCATTGGAATGACTTAGATACTTCGCAAATCCCAGGATTCTATCGAGTTGCTTTTTAGAGGTGATAACGTCTCCCGACCAACGAACTGCCTCCTTACTATTTCCTCAAAAACAGCACATATTTTTTCCGCATCGACTGTAGGATCATATGTAGCAAATTTTTGTGGGTTATAGTTTGATTGGAATGTCTCTAGAGCCATGGTCATCATTTCCTCTCGAGTCGGGGTAGTATAGCCGTCCTTGCCCAGGGCTCTCCAATATTTCCTGAGTGAGAGAACACAATCACGCATATCTTTCATATATCCTACTCTCACATCTCTGTACATATTCGTTCTGGCACTGATGTCATCATTCTCAAAACCAGGCAACTTATTAATATTAATACTTTTCACCGCAGCAGTATCAACAATCTCTCCCATCAACGTCAAGTTGGAAGAGTGCATGTGATAGTAAGTTAGTCCGTGAGAGATAAGAAGCGCCAGGTTCTTAATATGTTGCTTGAACATCGTGTCAAAGTACATTCTTTGGTGCTCTGGATTATCAATCTGTAGCTGGGGCGTATCTCTTTTTTCAAGTTTTGCTTCCTCGTTGAAAGCCCCATATACGGCTAAAAGCATATCTTTTTTATCTTTTCCATTTTCACTTTCTACATATTCTTCTATCCTTCGATTACTTCTCAGAAGCCTCACGCCCATGTATGGCCTATTTTGTTCACTAGCGTCTACGATGCCCCGTTCTCGTGCTTGATCCAAATTAAGCAGTTCCCCATTAAAACTTACCTTATTTACCTGAGCAATAACCCAGTAGAGTTCTGATCGAATGCCAATAGCAGTCAGTCTTTTTGTTAATTCGACCAGATCATACATCCATTCAAAATCCTCCCTCGTTGCATGCCCCAAATTTATAGTACTTCCATATTCATTACGCGTTTTAAGGGAGGAGGGGCTGTTGTCCTTCATAACTTCACCCTTTACCATTCCGATACCCTTGGTAGAAATATCAAAGTAATGATGCTCTATACCAGATTCGTCAGGGTATGAGGTGTGCCCAGGCGTGTCCACTGAACGCCAGTGTGGTGGCCTTCCTAAGACAACATTCTTCGTTCCGTCACTATTATCAATCATGTATAAAAAATCTTCGGCTTGTGCATTGCCATCAGCCTGAATTTTCTGATTTTTAAAAACGATCTGATAGTCCTCGGGTTTCAAGGTTTCAAGCAGTACTGGGTGCGGATTAACGCCAGCAATAGTTCTTCCTCCGCGCTCCAGTCCCTCTGTTTTTCGCGGATCAGGAATGCGACTATAGCCTGCAAAATGTGGCTGCTCTAAAGTGCGCATAAAGTATAGTTAGTTTATACAACATTTTTGAATAAGGTCGGTACAATCATGACACGATAGAATAATTACTTCTCTTTTGCCTACTTCACTTCAATACACCGACATCCTCTGGCGAGATAAAGAAGCAGTTTTGAGTGATACTATACCCATTAAAGTCAGTCTCCCTCTGGGGCAGACCAGTAACTCTATTTTTCGTAGCAAATTCAGGATTCCTTTTCAAAGTAGCCAGGAAATTAAAGACGGCGTTTCTATTGGAGGCACCCCCCCCACGGTGGTCATCAATAACGATAGCGACCTGGGCGTCTTTCTTATCAGCGACCTCCCTCACATACTGTACTATTTTTCGTACAAAGTCAGAAACCTTGAGTTGATTGATGGTGTTTTCAATTGGATTTAAACCACGAATAACCATGAGTTTTTGACCACTGGCTGTGGTGGCCTCAATAACGACGCAAGCCCCTGCCAATCGCTCTTCTTTTTCTTTGCCAGGATTTTGCTTGAAGACAAGCGCTGTAAAATTGGGAAATTTCTCGGCGATTGAACCATACTTGGATGCCCAACAAGCATCCGCAATATGGCCAGAGAGCTCCATGAGCGTACCTCGACTCGGTAGGATTTCAAATGGTGTTTTCCCCTTTGTCTCAACATTAGTAGCATCCCGCACGGCTTTAGCAAGTGTCGCCGTGTCTAAGAGATCATCAAACTTCTTGGCAACACTGGTAGTGGAAAAATATGTCCTAAGAGTCTCCTGGTTAGTAATATGATCAACAAACTCAATCACCTTAGAAACATTGGCCACCGAAATATTTGCTTCCGCGTCCTGCACATCAAATTCCATCCAGGAAGGATTCTTGCGCAACGCTAAGGAAAAAACAGCTTCCTGAATAATAGGCCGACATCCTTTGATATCGAGGAGTATATCCATATTTGTCTGGAGATCCTGCACTGAGCGTATGTTCACTGTTTCTAGCCCAGCAACTTTCTCTTCCAAATTCTGTCTAGCTTTTTCATTGGTAAGTAATGGGAGTTTTGCTCGATAAGTATCAATGGTCTGAGTAGTTATAACTCGCAACTTCTCTGCATACTGAGAAAAAACCTTGCTACCTTCTAAACTTTTTTGAGCTTCTCCAAGGCTTCGCAATAATGCTATGTATTTACTAACAACGTCTTCTGTCCACTGATGCTCTGTCACTGCCTTGGCATCCAAAGTCTGGATATCTACTCTCTTGGCCACAAATGCGGCGTCCGGCTTCATCGGTTCTATGGCCAATACTCTTTTAAGTTCCCCTATGGTCTTTTCACCAAAGCCAGCTTCATCAAAGCGAACATACTTCTTAAAATAGTCTAACAGAATCGGATGAGCAAATACTCGTTCCTTGTCAATTACATCATTCCCCCAGTCCACTCGCTCCTTGCGTAATAATTGTAAAAATTTATTCACAAGCTCTTTACCTGTCGCTTTAAACCGAATCTGGGGGATTTCAACTTCTTCTGTTTCTGCGATGAAGCCTTCCTTAGATAGAACCTCTAAATCATCAATCCGGGTAGCAAAAGGAAATATAGCTTTACCAATCACTACTTTTTCTTCTTTACTTAATAAAAAATTTCTACTGACACTAGTAATTTTATTGATAAGATCTTTATCCCCGAACTTACACAGAGCTACCGTGCCTTCTACAACAGCCTCTCGGATCTCTGGCGATTTCAGGACTGTTTCTGGAAGAGAGAATACTTGAATAATTTCGAGGGCATCATAGAAATCATGAGATTTGATTCGTGCAAGCATACCTTCTCTGGCGGCTTTCTGGATCTCTGGCGATTTCAGGACTGTTTCTGGAAGAGAGATTGCTTTAATGATTGCACGGACTCTCGGGGTAAAATTATTACTACTACCTTTCCTGAGTTGAACTGCTATACTCTCTCCTGCGACTTCGAAAATGACAGCTTCAGAGAAATGAAAGGTTTTGGCGATGTTGAGAGCCTGACTAACATTGATATCATCAGAACTGAGTTGTGCCACCATGTTCTCTTTTGCTGCTTGTTGAATTTCTGGTAATTTGAGGACCGCCTGGGGCGGAGAGAACTCATAAATAATAGAAATGGCACTATCTGCATTGCCAGTCTGGAGATATGTCATCATAGCCTCTCTTGCGAGTTTGCGGACGACGGCTTCAGAAAAAATATGGCACGTAGTGGCAATTCTTCTGGCAATGCAGATATTGCCATTTCTGAGTTGTGCAGCCACTCCTTCTCTTGCAGCTTGTTGAATTTCTGGTAATCCCATGGCTGTTTTTGGGAGAGAAAAAGTCTTAATAGTTGTGGGGACAGTGCCTATATTGCCATTTCTGAGTTGTGCCACCATGTTCTCTTTTGCAGCTTGTTGAATTTCTGGTAATCCGATAAAAGTTTTTGGGAGAGCGAATACGTCTATAATTTTAAGAGCTCTTGCAATAGAATTATTGTCTGTAAACTTGAGCTGTGTGGCCAGTCCTTCACTGGCAGCTTGATAAATGAGTGCTTCAGGAAGCTTGAAGGTCTCGATAAATCGAGGAACAAAATCAGCCTCATCCCCATAACTTTGGCCTTTGCTTAAAATATCAACAAGTCCCGCCCTAGCTATGGTTTGCACATTATTTGATTGAATCTGCCTGCCCGAAAGTGAAAAAGTTTCAACAAACGCCATTGCTGACCACCATTCACCCGCATTCAGTTTCTCAAGCATAGCCTGGCTTGCCAGAGATCGAAGTGGGGATGTGTCTGAAGATTTAAAAGCGCCCAATTTCTGCAAATCTTTAATCTGAAATAAAAATTCAGTAAGCGCCCCGTTACGAACAGCCATCATTTGCCTCATAATACACTCCGTACTCAACTTGTCGATATCCAAAAAACTCTTGTCGGTATATTGCAAAATATGAACAAGTGCGCGAAACGAAAGAGAAGTATTTTGAATGTGCTTTGCTGATTCCTGGGAGAGAGGGATAGTACCCGGGAGAATACTTCTCAGTGAGGAGTCGTCCTCAAATACTTCATCAATATTTTTTATGTTGACAATGAAATCACTCACCAGATCAATCCCTGTGTGCTCTTTTTCCATCATCAACATTTGTGCCTCTTTGACAGCACTACCCTCACCATCCCACCGACCCACTAAACCAGCCCACTGGTAAATTGCTTTCTGATTACGCGAACTGACTTCCTTTTTTGACTCCTCAAAAGCCCGGCTATAATCTCCATTGATTTCCGGTTGACTTAAAAACTTTTGTGTTTTCGTTACTGCTAAAATATCAATCGACGATGCCCCTGCGGTCATAAGCTTGTGTGCCCGTTTGAGATCACCAAAAGGCACATCATTAATAAAATCAACCCTAAATTCCCGAGTAACATCTGTTCTGTCTCCTGAGAAATGCCAGTGCAAGTCAAGTGCCATTTGCGCTAAGCTCTTATGACGTTCGTTCTTTTGTTCTTGTTCCGACAATTCAGCTCGCAATAAACTACCGAGAAACTTTTTGAGATTTGCGCTTTGAATACGAGCATGTTCATACTGTTTAAAGGTCGTTTCCAGCTGTTTCAGTGCTTGAGTGTATTCACATTGTATGGATGAAAGCTGGGCCTCACGCTCTTCATCGGGTAAATTCCTTTTCTCTACACGGGAAACTTCCCGCTGTTTTTTAGCATCCAGTCTATCTATTTCTCTCTGAGTATCTTCGCGGAATTTTTTGCTACGGCTTTCCAGTTCTGAATCAATAAATTCCCCCATTTGTTCATCATCAGCACCTTCCGTGAGAAAGGTAATCTGCTTCTTCAATACATAAGCTCTCTCAGCGTATTTTGACACTCCTGATTTTCCCTCAAATCTTCCAATGTTGTGAAGGTCAACCCCGTTTATTTTCTGGCGCATCCCACGCAACTGCGCTTTTACTCCCTCTCCCAACTGTGCCCAAGCAATTGACTCCGCAAAACTCCCAATATAAGGAGAGCTTGGTCCTCTACTAGGATTAAACTTGGCCGCCTCAGCTACAATATCCGCCGCCCGAAGGATGACCTTATGCTCTATTTCACCTTGAGATCCGTTTTTTGCCTCGAAATCCTTTCTTATTTTCTGATATAAATCTTGGAGAACGATATAATCATCATAATTCTGATCATTGAATCGGTTATTGAAAGTCTTCTGCTCCTGTCCTTTGGATTTATCTTTTTCAAGTGCTTTATATGCAATCCGAGCAATAGCATATTCCGGTGTTCCCTTCATAAGCACTCGCCTCAAGTCTCGTTCGAGGCCTAATCGTACCTCATAAGGAGAAGCATAAATGATCTGAGGTTTTGTTTTATCATCACCACTATGACCATAGTAGGTAGTATGATCTGGCTCTATTTTGGTAATTCTTCCGCTCAGTAACTGCCTATAGAAGTCTAGTCGCTTCTCAATATATTGATGCGCCTCTGGATTTATTTCCTCTACTATCCTTATTCCATCCTGAATGCCCAGAGTAGACAACTTATGAAAAACGAGTTTGAAATTGCTACTATCAAATGTTTCCTCATCTTCTACATCAGAAAACATTCCCTTTTCAACACGATCGATTTGCGCAAAAAGAGTGGTGTATTCTGGGTCATCGTATACTTGCGCCACAAGCTCGGCTTGTGGACTTTCCTCATGTAATTTTTTTATATCCGGAGAGGCTACACTCTCAAAATTTTTTAGTCGCATATTTCCTCAGTATCTCCTGGTTAATTTGTCTCTGAAAGTGGTATATGAATACTAGATTAACACGGCTAGATTATTATCAGCAATTGATTTACATACAACTCTGATTATTTTCAACGTATTTAATAAATGACAACACATTACCATCAAAAAGTACCGGAGTTTTTGGATGCTTTTCCATAGCAGTAGTATACGCTTACCCTTCTTTTTGTTCTACTCTTATTTCTCGCTTCATTTCAGAAAGACTTTCGATCGTGACCTCTACTCTTTTTTCGGGCAAAATATTTACAATTCGTTCTGGCCATTCCACAATGACCACCCCCTCCGGGTCGGCGCACCATTCGGCAAACCCAAGTTCGCGAAAATCCTTTTCCTCTACTCGGTAGGCATCGGCATGATAAACGCGCTTGATCCCAGTAGCACTCGGCATAGACAATTCATACTGCTTCATAATGACAAACGTCGGACTGATATACGGCCGCGTGGCACCGAAACCGGCGAGCAACCCCTGTGTAAAAGTCGTTTTGCCCGCCCCCAAATCACCAGTGAGACAAAGAAGCACCCCAGGAGGCATTGTTTCTGCCATCTGCTGGCCGAAAGCCTTGGTCTCTTCTGCTGAATAGGTAGTTATTATCTGTTCCATAATACGTCCATCCTAGCGTAAAACGCTTTTTCTGGCGAGCCAGAGCCTCTGATTTGACACTGGGGTCTTTCCCTGATATCTTTCACTACTTGCTCGATAGAATATTTGATATTTGATTTTAAATTTTCCGCCCTAAACGGATCGGCCTCGGGCTAAGAACCTATCCCCCTATGTCTCTTTCTCCCTACCAGCAACTCGAAGAACTGCTCAAAAAGACCGTCGCTCCGCTCATTATTCTCCCCTCTTACCCTAGCCGTGACTCCTTGGCCACCGCCTTTGCGCTAGCCTTTTTCCTCAAAAGCATTGGTAAAGAGGCATTTGTTGCAGGCGAGAACATTCTCAAAGATAAAGAGTCCCTCGCTTTTCTGGGCGAGCCAGAGCACCTCTTGCCTACCATTACTGGGGCCCGTGATTTCGTCCTTTCTTTCAATACCGAGCGCAACAAAATCACCAATGTGCGAACCGAAAATATAGCAGGGGAACTCCGTATCTACCTCACACCGGAGAACGGCGCCATCGATCCACGTGATTTTTCTTTTATCCCCGCCAAGTTCAAATATGATCTGGCAATTATTGTCGGTGCCTCTGACAAAGAACATTTAGGGAAAATTTATGAAGACAATCCAGATATTTTTTATGAACTCCCGATCGTCAATATTGATAACCACTCCGACAACGAGTTGTATGGGCAGGTGAACCTGGTCGATATGACCGCCTCTTCTAATGCTGAAATGTTAGCAGAAATGTTGCAAAAAAGTGCCCTCGGTAAACTGGATGAAAAAACGAGCGAGAGCCTACTTACTGGCATCATCGCCGCTACCGAAAGTTTTCAGAAAAAAAACACCACTCCCAAGGCCTTGCAAATCGCCTCCCGCCTGATGGATGGTGGTGCCGATCAACAAAAAATCATCCGCTCGCTCTATAAGACCCAACCACTGCATCTTCTGAAACTGTGGGGCCGGGTGATGGCTCAAGTGAAATGGAACGAGAGTCTGAAGCTGATCTGGACGCTGGTCAGTATCGAAGACCTGGTCCAGGCGCGGGCTCATGCAGACGATCTGCCACACGTCTTGGAGAAAATCCGCCACAATTATTCTTCCGGCCACTTCTATATGATTCTCTATCCAGAAAACAATATGGTGGTGCGTGGTCTGGTCAAAGCAGCCTCTGCTGAGAATCTCGCCCTCTTCGCAGCCAGGATGGAGGGGGCACTTCATGACGATACCTTTGAATTTTCCCTCCCGGCCAATAGCCTCGATGAAGCCGAGAATATCATCATCGGCAAGATGCAAAAAACGTTCGTCGCTCCCTAGGGATCTTTGGAAAAAAATGTCATAACAAAGAAGCGCTTCCTTTGCTTGTGAGGTGCTTTTTGAGGTACAATGAAAGGGAAATATAAACTAAAAAACATTTTCGTATGGTGCAGGTGATTCACAAAGATGTGGCCAATACAGAAAACCTCATCAAGGGCGAACAAACAAAAAAAGCGCTTGAAAAAATGGAGGGGGAGTCGATTGAGCAAGCGGCTTCGCGACTGGCGGCTGGGAGTGGCCTCCCTTATATTGATCTTCATCTTTTCCCACTCGATCCAGAAAACGTGATGCTCATCCAAGAGAATGAGGCACGTGCCAACGGATTAACTTTATTTTACAAAAAGGATGTGGCTGTCCGTTTTGCGCTGCTCGACCCGAAGAATTCCCAGGCCAACGAATACATCACGAAAAAAGCCACTGACGAGGGCTGGCATATTGAAATCTATGTCACTTCCCTCCCCTCCCTGGAATACGCATGGCACAACTACAAAAAACGCACTCTCATCGATAATCTCGACTTGGTGCGTGTTTCTTTGGGAGAACAGGACGTCGAGCGCTTCGAAAAGGACTTTGGCGAACTGATTGCCCTCAAAGAAAACCACAGTGTCTCTACCTCACGGGCGATGGAAATCATTCTGGCCGGCGCAGAAAAGTTGCGCACGAGCGACATCCACATCGAAGCGGAAGAAGAGCGAGTACGGTTACGTTACCGTATCGACGGCGTACTCCAGGATATCGGCTTTCTCCCCAAGGAGATGTACCAGCTCCTCACTTCACGCATCAAGATGATCGGCAAGATGCGCATCAATATCCGAAACAAAGCTCAAGACGGCCATTTTTTCATTGAACTCGACGGCAAAAGGATCGATGTGCGTGTCTCAAGTATTCCTGGAAAATTCGGAGAGAGTATTAATATGCGTCTTCTCTCCAGTAGCGACGTCATCGGCGAAGTTGATAACATCGGTCTTCGTGGTCTAGCCTACGAAGAAGTTTTGCGTCAAATTGAAAAATCAAGCGGTATGATCTTGAACACCGGCCCGACCGGTTCCGGTAAAACAACGACCCTCTACACACTCTTAAATCGCATCAACAAGCCGGGCGTTAAAATCATCACCGTGGAGGATCCGATTGAATATTCTCTCCCCGGCATCGTCCAGACTGAAGTATCCAAAGATGAAACCTACACCTTTGCCACCGCGCTACGGGCTATCGTAAGACAAGATCCTGATGTCGTCTTGATCGGAGAAATTCGTGATGAGGAGACCGCCGACATTGCCGTCAATGCCGCCCTGACCGGCCACCTCGTTTTTTCTACCCTTCATACCAATAGCGCCCCCGCCTCAATCCCTCGTCTCATTGAGCTTGGGGTCAAGCCATCGCTTATCGGTTCTGCTCTCAATGTCTTGATCGGCCAACGCCTGGTGCGCAAGATCTGTGACAAATGCAAAGTGCCCTATGACTTAGCCAACGAGACTGCTGATTCGATCATCAAACTCATTACTATTATTTCGCCCAAAGCTAAGGTCAAACTCCCAACCAACGTCACCGCCCTATGGCAAGCACCCGGATGCGTTGCGTGCCATTTCACTGGCTTCCGCGGGCGAATCGGTATTTTCGAAGTCTTAACGCTGACCCCAGAAATTACCGAACTCATCAACAATATGGCGACTGAGGAAGAGATTTTCAAAGCCGCACTCGAGAATGGTATGGTGACGATGACCCAAGACGGTATCTTGAAAGCCATAGACGGTATAACCACCCTCGACGAGGTATGGCGTGTGGCCGACCAAACAGACATTCTAAAAAGTATTTATAGCCAACTCATGTCCAATGAACTCTCTCGAGCTTCCTTCATTTCCGAAACCCTCTACAACGAAACACGCAGTCATATCGATATCGTCTCCGCTTTCGGCCCCTATCTCCTCTCCATCAATCCCCAACTACGCCTTCCAACCGTCTTCGCAGCGGCTGTTGCTCTGCATGCCGGCGACATCCATATTGAGCCACAGGGAGAAAATTTTACCATCCGTTTCCGCATCGATGGTATTCTTCAGACCGTAGCTGCCTTTCCCCTCAATGAATACCCTAGCTTCTTGGGAGAAATCAAAGTTTTAGGCGGTTTGAAAACCAGCGAACGCGCCGGCATCACCGATGGTCGCTTTTCTATCACGCTCGAGAAGCCCCTAACCGCAGGCAGCAACAAAATCGATATCCGTCTCTCCATCATTTTAGGCGGTTTCGGTGAAACGGTCGTTTTGCGATTACTCAATCAATCTGCCACTAAGCTAGATCTCGCCACTCTCGGCCTGCGAGCTCAAAATTTAGCCAAAATCATTACTGCCACCGAAAAACCAAACGGTCTCATCCTCAACACTGGACCGACCGGCTCTGGCAAGACAACAACTCTCTATGGTATTCTTGCTCGTCTCAATACCTCGGCCGTTAAAATTATCACTGTTGAAGATCCGATTGAATATCAGATGCCAGGCTTACTTCAGACCCAGGTCAATGAAAAAGAAGGCTACACTTTTGCTACCGCGCTCCGCTCACTCCTTCGTCAGAATCCTGACATCATGATGATTGGAGAAATTCGTGACGATGAAACCGCTCAGATTGCCGTCCAGGCAGGGAGCACTGGTCACCTTGTTCTCTCCACCCTCCATGCCAATTCTGCCGCTGGCACCGTTTCACGCTTACTCAAAATGGGCGTCTCAGGCGATGACCTCGCCAATGCCACCAACCTCATTTTTTCACAACGTCTGGTACGCAAAATCTGCCAAGTCTGTAAGGTCAAGGGGACTCCTTCCGTCGAAGAAGAATTGATAATCAAAAATGCACTCGCCACGCTTTCACCCAAGTCTGGCATCGTCATAACCAAAACTGACACCATTTGGCATAGCGCGGGCTGTGAAAAATGTAGTGGCACCGGATACGCTGGACAAATTATTCTCTCCGAAACCATGCCTATGGATAATGAAATTCAATCACTCATTGCGCGGAGCGCCCTGGTGAGTGAGATTGAGACTCAAGCGGTCGAGAACGGCATGATTACCCTCATACAAGATGGTATTCTCTGTGTATTGGAAGGCCAGACTACTCTCGACGAAGTGAAGCGTGTCACCAATCTTTAAACTTTAAATTTTTTTATTCACTCCACAAAAAAAATCACACCCATCAGGTGTGATTTTTTACTCCAGAAACTGATTCATCTGTAGACAAATCCTTTGGCATAGGAGCGAAAGGAAAGGAAAAGTGTCGAGGTATAGCGCAGCTTGTGACCACCCTACCCGGATCTTGGCAACGGTTCCCGTGATTGAGGACAAAAGATAGAGATCCCCAACTGTCTACAGGTGAAGCAGTCCCTGCAGGTCTGTTTTTTCGTTTTTTAAGCGAAATATGATGATAGCATAGCTTTATTTATTTGTCAAGAGGTGTTAGAATAGAAAAAAGAGTACTGATTTCTTGCCTTTTTAAAGCCAATTTCTACACCAAAAATGATTAATGCCACTACCGAAGTCCCGGAGGAACAAAGCCTCGATACGACACTCCGGCCACAAAATTTCACTGACTATATCGGCCAAGAAAAAATCAAACGTCATCTTGATATTTTTATTCAAGCGGCCAAAAAACGAAACGAAAATATCGACCACGTTTTGCTCTATGGTCCAGCTGGTTTAGGAAAGACCACTCTGGCTCATATCATCGCCAAAGAAATGGGCGTCAACATCAAGGTCACCTCTGGCCCAGCCATTGAAAAAGTGGGTGACCTAGGCTCCATTCTCACCAACCTGGAAGATGGTGATGTCTTGTTCATCGATGAAATTCACCGTTTGAACAAACTGATTGAAGAAGTATTATATCCAGCAATGGAAGACTACAAACTCGATATCATCATCGGCAAAGGTCCGGCTGCTCGTACTATCCAGCTCGATCTGCCGCGTTTCACCTTGATCGGTGCTACCACACGCTTAGGGGCTCTTTCCAATCCGCTCCGCAATCGCTTCGGTTCAACCCATCGGCTAGAATTTTATGCCCCAGAAGATATCGAAAAGATCGTTAAACGTTCGGCCAATATCCTCGACATCGGTCTCGACAGAGCTGGAGCCAAGGCCATTGCCACTTCCAGCCGCCAAACACCACGCGTAGCCAACCGTATCCTCAAACGTGTGCGTGACTATGCCTCGATCAAAGACGCCACCACTATTAGTGAAGACCTCGCCAAAGAAGCTCTCACCCTCTACGAAATCGATCACCTCGGCCTAGAACCAACTGACCGACACATACTCGCCACCCTCATCCACAAATTCAGGGGCGGACCAGCCGGCATCCAAGCCCTCGCCGCCGTCACTGGTGAAGAAATTCAGACTATCGAAGACGTCTACGAACCATACCTCATCCAGCTCGGATTTCTCGCCCGCACCCCCCGCGGCCGAGTGGTGACCGAAGCGGGTTTCACGCACCTCGGTCTCAAAATGCCCGCTGATCATCAAGATAAATTATTGTAAAAATTCACTACAAAAAAGAAAATCCCACATGACATTCCATGTGGGATATTTTTTAAGATACAGACTCAGGGAGATCCAGCAGCAGGAATAGTTCAGTTCTTGAGACCAATGCGGGTAACTAACCGCCGATCTTTCATACAACTCTCCGCATTTCTTGTAAATGCATATCGACTCACGTCCCATTGCTTTTTTGTTTGCCGACTGAAGTAAACCACATCGACAGTTTTGGCTTCACCCTGTATAACCTCGACAAAAGCAAGGTTGCACGGATGAAAACAAGGATTATTGCCAGGGAATGAGGCAAGGGCCATGTCAGACCCTGACGTTGCTAGATCGATAATTCCCTCAATGGCAGGAAGTGTCAGGGTATAGCCGCGTCTGACCAGCAATTGCTGCAGCCAAGAATCAGGTGTTTCGTCAGATACCCCCAGTAACTCCGACGCCAACTGTGAATGGCTAGCCATACCTTTCATCTTGAACACGCGAATTTTTCCGTTTGGCTGGCCAGGAAGGATGTCGGGCCATGAGATATACCGTTCATCCTTTATCGCTACTTCGAAGACGTTTGGATAACGCTTCTTATTCGCAAAACAACTACTCAAAGTTTTTGCCGAGAAAGAAGGGATTCTCACATCCCTGAAATGCGCAAGAATGTCCTCTGTTCCAGCTGACCGCTGAAACAGCTGCTGAATATCTTCGGTTGTATTGACTCCTGTTCGAAGGGTTCTATCACTGAGGCGGTGCAGAGTTTCCATGACATGGCTATATGACAAAGACGTCCCCACTTGCCCTGCCAACGATTGCATCCTGCGATAAAGTTTACCCAGTTGATCGTCGTCAATCTTATTCATCGCTATATCTCCTTGGTTAAAGAACTTGTTATCCTCTTTTAAGGTAACAACACAGTATAGCCCATTTTTCATGAACTGTAAATAATAGGGTCATATTACTCAGTATTTATACCGTAGTATGTACATTTTTTGCTTTATTAATTGACTTTTTTGTCTCTATTTACTATAATTTATTTGTCGACCTTTTTACCGACATAATTATAAATAGCATGGAATCCAGAAACCTTGAAGCCTTTGGCCTCACCGAAAAAGAATCTCGCGTTTACCTGGCTCTCCTAGAGCTTGGTGAGGCTACCATCGGCGCTATCGCCAAAAAATCCGCTATCAAGCGCACTACCCTCTACGATGTGGTCGAAAACCTGAAAAAGTCTGGTTTGGTGGGCAGTGTGAAAAAAGGCAAGAAGTCCCTCTACTTCGCCGAAGATCCCCGCACCCTTGAAGGAAAACTCGAAGAAAAGCGGGAATCTCTCCAAAAAATGCTCCCAGAACTCCTTTCCATTGCCAACTTCCTCGATAACAAGCCAAAAATCAGATTTTACGAAGGCAAAGAGGGTATCAAGGAAGTCTACAAAGACACCCTCAAGCACAAAGACCAAGAACTCTTGGCTTGGGTGTCCGAAGAGGCCGTTTCAGCTTTTGATCTTGAATTCTTGAGTAGCTATTATCTCCCTCGCCGAATTGAAAAAAAAATATGGGTGCGTGCCATCGCCCCCAAGCTTCCTTACATGGAGCAGTACCAGGGGGAAGATGTCGCGTCACTTCGCCGGACCAAACTCATCGACCCAGAAGACTTTCCTCTGCTTGTTGAAATTAACCTGTATGGCCGGAATAAAATCGGCATCATGTCTTTTTCCGAGCAAACCAGCCTCATCATCGAAAGTGACCGCATCTTCCGCACGCTCAAAAGCATCTTCGAACACCAGTGGTCTTCACTTCATTGATTAGCGAAACCGCTTGGGAATCACCCCGGAGAGTGGTAAAATAAAGAAACGAAAATACCAAAAAATATTTATGTATCCATTCATTGGTTTGTTCTATACCTTTCTTTTTTTCAGTTACGTCACTACGGCTCTTTTTATTGTCTTCCATCTCTTACGCTACTCACTCAATCGTAAAATGGCTATCTTTAGCACACTCTTTTTTCTTTTCGTTTTTGCCTTTCTGCTCTTCACCAACGCCATGATTTTTTTCTCTTTGCCTTTAGACACGATTTTCCCCATTCACCTTTCATTATAATTTTATGCCCACTCTCCCCATCTTCAACCGTTTTCATTTCCAAGGTCAACACGAAAACGAGCAAGTGCAAAAGGTCATTCACCGCCATTGGTTCAATATCCTCGCCCATTTCGTGACCGTGCTTTTACTCACCTTCATTTTGATCGGCAGTCTAACTACTATCCCGGCCTACTTCCCCGATATGCTCGGGGCACACAACCCTGCTTTCTTTGCCTTCATCGAAACCACGCTCTTCATCTTCCTTTGGCTCTATGGATTCCTCGTATGGATCGACTACTTTTTTGATGTTTGGGTCATCACCAACGAACGTATCGTCAATATCGAACAGAGGGGGCTCTTTACTCGTGATATTAGCGAGCTACAATTTGAAAGCATCCAAGATGTTACTGCTTCCGTGAGCGGACTCATCCCGACGATGCTTAACTTCGGTGATGTCTCCGTGCAAACCGCCGCCGAACAAGAACGTTTCGTTTTCCGTCAGGTGCCTGATCCCTTCGCCGTCAAAGACGCCATTATGCAATTATCGCGCGACACTATCCGCGACGATATGGGTCTCATCGGCAATACGCTCCGCAACAAAGCGGCCGCAACCGAAAAAACTGCTTAGAAGGAAGCGTGTTTCCTTTTTTCTGTCTTTCCGCTAGAATATCTTTTGACGCATATTTCTAAACGTCAGGTATTATCTTTTGATTTTCATCCTATGTCAGGGCACTCTCACTGGGCCGGCATCAAACATCATAAAGGATTAAACGATGCTAAACGCGCCGCGGTTTTTACCAAGTATGGCCGCAACATCATCATTGCTGCCGCCGCTCACGGAGGCAATCCTGATATCAACTACTCTTTGAAGATTGCTATCGATGCCGCTCGTACGGTCAATATGCCCAAAGACAACATCGACCGAGCCATCAAGCGTGGCACTGGTGAACTAAAGGAAGGTAACCAGATTGAAGAACTCACCTACGAAGCCTATGGCCCAGGCCAAGTAGCGCTCATCATCGAAACCGCTACCGACAGCAAGAATCGCACAGTGAGTGAGATAAAAAGTATCCTCACCAAAGGCAACGGCAAATTTGTTCCCACTGGCTCCGTGAGTTTTATGTTCCGCCGAATCGGGCTCATTACCTTTTCCCTGGAAAAATATGCAAGCGGAACTCTGGAGATGGAAACGCTCGAATCCGGGGCGGATGATTTTTTTGTCACCCCCGAAGTATTCGTCGTCATCACCGCTATTGATAAACTCCAGTCGGTAGAAGAATATTTCCGCCAGAAAAATCTCCTCTGTGAAAATGCCGCTCTCGGTTACATCCCCACCCAAACCGCTCGCCCGGCAGAAAAAGATATCCCTTCTTTGGAAAAATTGCTGGAGACTCTGGATGATCACCCAGACGTGCAGCGGGTGTGGGATAATAGGGAATAGCTTATTACCAAACAAAGCGAGTGAAACAAAAGGGCACTTTTGTTTCCGAGCGAGTGCTGGTAAAATCAGGTGGATATCTATTATTAGTAGAAAAAGAAGAAGCGTCGTAGGATTTCCCACGACGCTTTTTAATTCTTCACTCCTTTCCTTTCACTCCTTGATGCGGATATGGAAAGGGTCAGGCTGCTCAAATGCCTCACAATGAGGGGAGATGGTCACGGTTGCTTCTCGCTCAAGCAAGCTCCCTTGTGAGCTCATTTCGCATCTGACTTCAAACCGTCGAAAAATGCTGATGTGCCCCTGAGCAGCCGACAGGCGCTTTACTTTCGGCGTCTTGCCTGAGATGAGGTAAAGTTCCCATATCTGGCTCGTACGGAGGTAGACTAACAGGACACGCGTCACCAGAATGAGATCTCCTTTGTAGAGGATTTGGTGGTTATCCGCTCGAGCATCTCCGCCCGGAGCGGGGAGAAGTGCAAACACTTCGCGATCAGTAGCTTGCTTGGCCCAGGCTGGGTCGAGTGCGTCAATCTCGATCACTTGCTTCTCTTTCATCACAAACTCCAACCCGGATGCCGCCGGAAACGGTGAGCGTGCTTGCTCATTTTTTTTAAAGAACTTTACAGTATACTCTATTGTTGTATATTTGTCAACTGTTTTATGGCTTTATTTAAAATGTTTTATTGATATATTTTCATTATTTGTTGACTCTATACCAACAACATGTTAAAATAAGGGAAGAAAAGCCATGTTATGGAGGAACTGTTCCGAAAACTGGGATTGAATGATAACGAACGCGAGGTCTATCTCGCAGTTTTAAAAGCGGGGAAAATCGCTCCTTATCAGGTTGCCAAAATAACCAGCATCAATCGCACCACTGTCTACTCTGTGGCCAAAAAACTGGTAAAAATGGGCTTGGTCGTACAAGATCTAGGGCAAAAAGTGAATTACCTCGTCGCTACTTCTCCAGAAAAACTGGTAACTGTCTTCGAACGTGAAGAAAAGAAACTCACTGAAAAGAAAAATGTAGCCAAAGAGCTAGCCAAAGAGCTTTCAAGCCTCACGAGCGAAAAACACTATTCCGTCCCCCGTATCCGCTTTATTGAAGAGGCACAGATTGAAGAGTATCTGTATGAAGCCTACCCGCGCTGGGCAGAGAATGTAGCCGCGAACGATAATGTCTGGAGAGGTTTCCAGGATGATTCATTTACCAGCCACTATGAAAAATGGATTAATTGGACTTGGCAATTCTCGAAAGAAAACATTCGGACTGAGATATTCTTCAACCGGGCAGAAATTGAGAAAAAACTTTTCGAGAAGCATCCCTCACGAAAAATACGTTTGCTTCCAGAAAATATTGCCTTTGATTCAAATTTCTGGGTCGCTGGGGATTATCTCATTATGGCTCAAACACGGGTTCGACCACACTACTTAGTGGAAATTCACGATGCCGTCTTGGCGCGTAACCAGCGCGAACTTTTTCGTGGGCTATGGCAACTGGCTCCGGAAAGTGAAACCACTAAACAATCCGTCCTATGAAAATCCTTGGTATTGACCCGGGCACGGCGACAGTGGGCTGGGGCATCATCGAAATTATTAAAGGAAAAACCACTTCCATGGCTTTCGGACATATCAGCACCTCCAAGGATCTGGCAATGGAAAAACGTTTGACCGAAATTGCCACCGACCTCAGGAACATCATCCAGAAATACCAGCCCGAAGAGGCGGCCGTGGAGGAACTCTTCTTCTTCAAGAACCAAAAAACCATCATTTCCGTCGCCCAGGCAAGGGGCGTTATTCTCTTGACTTTAGAGTCTTTACGTGTTAGTATTGCTGGCTACACTCCCCTTGAAGTGAAGCAAGCTCTGACCAATTATGGGCGAGCAGACAAGTCCCAGGTACAACTGATGGTCAAGGCTCTCCTCAAGCTCCCGAGCATACCCAAACCCGATGATACAGCTGATGCCTTAGCAGTAGCACTGTGTCATGCGAGCCGCCGGAAGATGGAGGCCGTGAAGAACAGAACATCCTGATACTTTCTCTTGTTCCTAATCCATACTTCATAATTCATCACTATGCACTACCATCCCCTCATCAACTTCATTGTTGAACAAGGCGTGCCACTCCAGACGGTCACGCTCCTTTTAATGCTTCCTATTGTCGTCACTCTGGTTGCTTTTTTTCGCCAAATTGTCGGTATTAAGGCCTTCGGCATCTACACCCCCTCCATCATCACCTTTGCTCTCTTGGCCTTTGACCCCAATGGCCTCAAGTACGGCATCGCCATTTTTGTCAGTGTCATCGTGGTGGGAATGATTTCGCGCCTCATTATGAAGCAATTCCGTTTGCTCTATCTGCCGCGTGTCGCCATGACCGTCTCCATCATCTCGCTCTCCATCTTGTTGGTTCTGGTAGTCGGCGGGATGTTCCAACGCACGGGATTGGCGGCAGTCTCCATTTTTCCTCTCCTCATTATGATTACGCTCGCGGAAAAATTCGTAGCTGCCCAAATCGAAAAAGGCAACCGCGTGGCTTTTATTCTCGCCGCGGAAACACTCATCATTTCCGTCGTCGGTTATTTTTTAGTCAGCTGGCATTTCCTCACGACACTCGTCCTGCAATTTCCTTGGCTTATTCTTTTTACCTTTCTCATCAATTTCTCGCTGGGGAAATGGACGGGCTTGCGTATCACCGAATACCTACGCTTCCGCAAAATTATTAGCCACCTTCAATAATCACCTTCCCTTTTTCTAATGTATTTTTTACCTTTCGTCTTCTGATGTTTCATCGTATGTTCGATTTCTTCCAGAAAAGCAGCCGAATTTTGGGAATGAATGCCCGCAATCTTGACTATATCCGCCCCCATAACCGCAAGCGCGGGATGGAATTGGCCGACAACAAACTGCTGTGCAAACGCGCCCTCAAGAAAAACAACCTGGGTGTGCCAGACCTGATTGCAAAAATTAAAACGCACGCGGAGTTGGATAGTTTTGATTGGACTCTGTTACCCAACAGCTTTGCTCTCAAGCCGAATCGTGGATTTGGCGGTGAAGGAATCCTTGTCGTCTATGGACGGAAGAAAAATGGCGAACCGACGTGGATCAAAGCCGATGGTTCAACCATCACTATTGATGATTTAAAAACACACATCCGCAACATTCTCGATGGCTCATATTCCCTAGCTAACACTCCAGATATCGCTTTCTTCGAAGAACGACTGAGACTTTTGAAACTCTTTAAACCCTATTCCTACAAAGGCATTCCCGACATCCGGGTCATCGTTTTCAATCAAGTACCCGTCATGGCCATGCTTCGCCTCCCTACTCGTGCTTCCGATGGCAAAGCCAACCTGCAGCAAGGCGCGGTCGGGGTCGGTATCGATCTCGCTACTGGCACCACCACGACGGCCATTTTAGGCAAGGGTCACCTCATCGAATACGCCCCCGGCACCCGCCTCGTGCTCTCGGGTATCAAGATTCCTTATTGGAAAGAAATTTTGCGGATGTCTGTCGAGGCACAGCGACTCTCAGGCCTTGGCTTCCTCGGAGCCGACATCTGTATCGATCGCGAACGTGGACCGGTCATCCTAGAACTCAACGCTCGCCCGGGCCTCTCCATCCAACTGGCTAACCTAGCCGGTCTGAAAGAACGTCTGCGCCGCGTGTCGGGATTAAAAATCAAAACAACCGAACGCGGGATGCGAGTGGGAATGAATCTTTTCGGAGGCGAGATCGAGGAAGAGATCGAGGAACTCTCCGGCAAGCGCGTCATTGGCAGCATCGAAAAAATCAAGCTCATCGGCAAAGAGGGAAAAGAAATTGAAGTGGAGGCCAAAATCGACACCGGCGCCGACTCCACCGCCATCGATAGCGAGCTAGCCAAAGAACTCGGTTTTATGGAGACACTTCGCCTCTTCGAAGAAAAAGTGGCTGGACGAGACGTAATGAAAGAAATGACCAAAGAAGAACGCGAAGTTTTATTTACCGATATTCCTGGACTCACTGACACTCGAGCAGTTAAATCCTCGCACGGTTATTCCTACCGCCCAGTCATCCTGATTGATCTTGTTATCGATACCTTTCTCATTCCCGCTAAAGTTTCCGTTATTGATCGTTCACACCTCGAATATCCAGTGATTGTCGGGCGGAAGCATCTACGAAAATTTCTCATCGACGTCAACAAATAGCCGTGCCCTTTTTTATTTTTTATCTCATCCTTTTATGGAAATCCAAGAATACATTCAACGAATCAAACATGGCGGCTTCAAATCCTTTGTAAAAAAAGTTGTCGAGTTAAAAATCCCGGTAGAAGTGATTCACGGTAAAAATACCCTACTCAAACTGGAACACAGCAAAAAAATCATTTTCTGTTATAAAGGAAACCTGCCTGTGTATCGAAGAATGGGCAACCTAACAAAAAACAAACAAGTAACTAAAACAGTCCTCACCGCTTTCGGCATCGCCACCCCACGCGGAGTCATTGCTACCTCACTTGTTGAAGGTCTACGACTAACGAAGGAAGCGGCTCTGAAATATCCCCTTATCTGTAAACCAGTAGATGGCTCACTGGCCAAAGGTGTCACTTGGGATATTGCCTCCCCCCAAGAACTCCGAGCAGCGGTGGCACACGCCAAGAACGCCTACGGAAAACGACCTCGCTCCCAATTTCTCATCGAAGAAATGTTTGTGGCAGATGAATACCGAGTATTGGTTTTCAACGGAAAGGTGCTTTCATGTGTGCAAAAAATTTCAGCCGGGATTGCTGGCGATGGACACTCAACCATCCAAGAGCTGATTGAAACCTTCAACAAAAAACGCACCCCCGGTTTTGAAATCCGCCTCGACAAGGTCGCCAAAGAAACACTCAAAAGGCACCTCCTCACTCTCGAAACCATACTACCCAAAGGACGCTTCTTCAAACTGCGGAATAATCTCAATATGTCTGACGGGGGGCGAGCCATCGACTGTACCCAAAAAATGCACCCCTATTTCAAAGATGTGGTGGTACGTGCCACCGATGCCGTCGGGCTGACGTACGGCGGAATTGATTTTTTCGCGGACGACATCACCTCGCCCAAAAGTAAATACATCGTGCTCGAAATTAATCCCAATCCTTTCTACAATATGCACGAGAAACCACTTGTTGAGGGAAAAGGTGTCGATGTCTCAAGCATCATTCTCAAAAGTATTTTCCCAAATCTAAAGGCCTAAATTCATTCAGTAGCACAATAAAAAGGAGGTTTCGGCTTCTCTTTTCCCCCATTTCGTGCTATACAATAGAGATACTCCTGTTATTACTGTATGAAATTTTTCCCTCGCAAGCGCCACATTTCTGCTGAAATAAAGCCAAAAAGTCACCTGTGGGGCATTTTTTGGAAAGTTTCTTTTTCTTTTTTGGCGTTCTTTCTCGTAATCACGATCGGATCCTTTGCCTATATCGCCAAGGATCTCCCCAACCCCAATACCGTTAACAACCGTGTTTTGGCCGAATCGACCAAGATCTACGATCGCACTGGCACTCACCTCCTCTATGAAGTACATGGGGAAGAAAAGCGCACCGTTATCCGCTTTCAGGATATGCCCGAAGTCATCAAATATGCCACCATTAGCCTCGAAGACCAGGATTTCTATAACCACCATGGAATTAAACTGACTTCCATCGCTCGTTCGATCTTCAAAGACGTCGCCCAGCTCGGTAAAGCCCAGGGCGGGTCTACTATCACCCAGCAATTCGTCAAAAACTCCCTTTTGAGCAACGAAAAGACCCTCACTCGCAAGATTAAAGAGGTTATCTTGTCGTTGGAAGTGGAAACAAAGTTCTCTAAGGATGAGATTTTGGCCATGTACCTCAATGAAATCCCCTATGGCTCAAACGCCTACGGAGTCGAAGCGGCCGCTCAGACGT
This sequence comes from Candidatus Moraniibacteriota bacterium, assembly GCA_043743535.1. Classification (GTDB taxonomy): domain Bacteria; phylum Patescibacteriota; class Minisyncoccia; order Moranbacterales; family UBA1568; genus UBA1568. Next base: position 66,569 of record JAYTWI010000020.1, read on the forward strand.
TTTTCGGTAAACCAGCCAAGAAGCTTTCATTAGATGAGGCTGCTCTTATCGCTTCGCTCCCCCAGGCTACCGCCTACTATTCCCCCTACGGTTCACACCGTGACGCTTTGATAGGCCGCAAAGACTTTGCCTTAAAAACGATGGCCAGACTTGGTTATATTACTGGCGACCAAGCAGATGAAGCTATTAATGCCGACACGATAGGAAAAATGCTTCCCCAAAAGGACATTATTGCTGCGCCACACTTCGTCATGTATATCAAAGATTATCTCCAACAGAAATACGGTGACCAGGCAGTAGAACAGGGCGGTATGAAGGTTATCACCACCCTTGATTATGACAAGCAGCAGCTAGCTGAGACCGCTGTCCGTGATGGCGCGGGTAACAACAAGAAATGGAAAGCCAATAACGCTGCTTTGGTGGCCATAGATCCAAAAACGGGGCAAATTCTTTCTATGGTAGGCTCAAAAGATTATTTCGGCGCAGCGGAACCTGCCGGCTGCGTTTCAGGGAAAACATGTACCTTTGAGGCAAATTTTAACGTCGCCACCGCCAATCGTCAACCAGGATCATCTTTCAAGCCATACGTCTATCTGACCGCCTTTACCAAAGGCTATCTTCCAGAAACGATGCTCTACGACGTCGATACTCAGTTTGAGACAGCTGAGGGCAAAAGCTATGCGCCACAGAATTATGATGGCAAATTCCACGGACCGCTCCCGATGATGAAAACTCTCGGTGGATCCTTAAACGTTCCAGCCGTCAAAACGCTCTACCTCGTAGGGGTGAAAAATGCCATCCAACTTGCCAAAAGCCTGGGTATTAGTGGTCTCAATGACCCTTCGCGCCTGGGATTGTCTCTGGTTTTGGGCGGCGGAGAAGTCAAACTCCTCGAGCATGTGGCAGCCTACGGATCGCTCGCTACGGGCGGCATCAAACACGAAAAAACCGCTATCTTGCGCATTGAAGACCCCAAAGGGCAAGTGCTTGAGGAATACAAACCGAACCCCGGTGAACGGGTGGTGGATGAAAAATACGTCGCTATGCTTGATTCTGTTATGTCTAATAATGCAAACCGTTCCTGGGTATTCGGGGAAAACAACCCTCTACGCTTTGACAATCGCCCCGTAGCCGCCAAAACAGGAACCACCAACGAATTCCGTGATGGTTGGACTATTGGCTTTACTCCCTCGCTTGCAGTGGGTGTGTGGGCCGGCAATAACGACAACTCGCCCATGGTCACCGGGGCTGATGGTGTGAACGTTGCCGCCCCGATTTGGCGTTCTTTCTTAGACAAGACCCTAACGAACTACCCCATCGAAAATTTCCCCAAATACAATCCAGATGATGAAATCGGTGATGGTGATGGCAAAACGAACAAACCAATGCTAGCTGGTAAACTGGAATCGAGTAATAACCTCAAGGTATGCGAGATTCCCAAGGATAAAGGGAGCTACTGCCTCGCGAACAAGTATTGCCGCGACAAAGATGTCACCAAAAAGGATTTTGTCAGTTCTCACGATATTCTCTACTACATTAATCGTGATGACCCTCGTGGGCCTGTCCCGGATAAACCAGAAAATGATTCTCAATTTAAAAACTGGGAGAAGGCTGTGGCGGATTGGTATAGTAAACAAAAAGGCGTCATATCTGATCAGGCACCAACCAAGGACTGCCAAGCCAATGATTTCAAAGGTTATAACCCAAACGTCAGTCTCACTACGCCAAGTAGCACAAGCTCTGCCTCCATCACCTTAAGCGTCAACGCTGATGCTCCGTATGGTGTCGATAAAGTCACTTATTCTGTTGATGGCACAGAAGTTGGGACGGCAAATAGTAGCCCATATTCGCTTTCCTACACTATTCCAACAGGGAAAAACAATTCCACCCTAAAAATTGAAGCGGAACTGCGTGACCAGAATGGCAATACAGCGAATGACTCGCGTTCGATAAGTGTCGCCTTCTAGTTCGCTAGCGCTCTTGTGCTATTTTTATCTCAACAATTGCCTCCGTCCCTGCTAGGGTATTGATTTTCCTTTTCAAACTTTCACGCTGTAACCACACCTCATTTCCCCACAGAGAGCTTTTTGGCGCCAGAAAAAGTTGTTTTTCTTTATAAAAAACTGGTATGATATTTTCTCCACCACGCACACCGTATTCTTCCACTAAAACTTTCTTGCAGATATAAAACAAGGTCTTTTCGTCGAGCAAAACACTCCCCCCCTCAGCGAGAGTTCTTTTTTTTGGCAACAATTCTTTCAAAGTCCTCATACTTCTCCTGATTTCTAAACCTCGATCATACTGATTCAAATCACTATAGAGCTCTTATTTACGAATAGGCATCATAATATAGAGGTATTCTTCTTTAGGATGATTTTTTTCATCAAGCATCCGTAGTCCAGCCGGCGTACTACTGGTATTGGCCATAAAAAGAACTTTTTCGCCACCCAAAGCATTTATCCCCTCCAAAACGTAGCGCGGATTGAAAATTATCACCAAATCACCCTCACCCGAAACAAAATCCACTGGTAAAACGGTCTTATTTTCCCCCACTTCTTGAGATTGCGAAACAAAAGTACAGTTATTCTGTTCCTTACTGAAATGGAGCACTATTTCACCCGCACTATAGGAAGAAAAGGCTCCCCCAATCTTGATGGCCCTTTGGAGGGATTCTCTTTCAAAGATAACTTGTGTGGTAAATGACTGTGGGATGATCTGCTTATAGTCTGGGTATTTTCCATTAATGATGCGAGAAACAATCTCTACCCCATCTACCTCAAAAAAAAGCTGATTTTCCTCAAGCGCCATCTGCACCGCTATACTCTCCGGAGTTACCACTCGCATAATTTCACTTAAAACATTCCCTGGTAGTATTAAAGACTGATTATTTTTGAGAAATTCCTGATACTGTGACCCAGCCCCTGTAAAAGGGATAATCTCTTCCGCCAAGCGAAAACTGTCTGTGGCGGCAATATGTAGAGCCTGAGGAAAAAATGATATATGCACCCCTGTTAACTCTAGTCGTGCCTCATTCGTACTCACACAGAATAAAAGCCGAGAAAGGGCGTTTTTTAACTCCTGAGCAGGGAAGGAAAAAAAATATTCCTTTTTATACTGCGGAATAATAGGAAAATCCTTTCCATCCATCCCCTTGATTTTCATTTGGTACGTAGTACTTATTACTCGGAGATTCTGACTATCACTTTCCAACTCTAAAACATCACCACTAGGTAAATTATGAATAAAGTTACTGAGAATTTTTGCGGGAACAGTTATTTTCCCTTCCTTTTCAATCTTTGCTCCAATAACCACGATAACACCAATTTCCAGATTGGTAGCAGAAAGCTTTAATCTCCCCTTTTCTGTTTCCAAAAGAAAGTTACTTAAAATTGGTAGGGTAGTTTGTTTCCCAACTACTCGTTCAAGATAAGAAAGGGCTTTGGCAAGATTTTCTTGAGTACAGATAATTTTCATAGATTGTTTTGGTTAATTATTTAATGAAAGAGAAAGGGGATATTATTATAATTAGGAATGTGGATAACTGGATAACTGAGTGTTTTCTTTCTAATAGCGAACTTTTATCGGATGGGTGAGTAAAATACTTTAGGATAACTTTCATAATTTTGCGGACAAGTAAGGAGAAGTGAGATGGAGTGGATATTTATTCACTGCGGGACGATAGTTACACAGGAGCTATACGCTATTTTTCGGTGGTTATACAGGTTTATACAGATGTTTAACTGTAATAGAGACGTTCACGGAGGGTGGCGAGCTCTTCTTTGAGACGGAGGCTCTGTTCTTTATTCTTATTAATCTTTTCGTAAGCGTGTAGGACGGTGGTATGGTCACGTCCGCCCAAGAGTTGGCCGATGGTGGAAAAAGCGGTTTGGAGTTCTTGACGCAAGAGATACATCATCACCTGCCTTGGATGAGAAATTTCTTTTTTTCGGCCTTTTTTTATCAGATCATCTTTGGTAATGTTGTAGAATTCACCAATGATACGAAAAACATCATCTACCTGTAAGTTTTTTTTGTTATTTTCAATCAGTTGCGAGAGAATCTTTTCCGTATTTTCAATAGTAGGGGGTATTTTGTGAAATTCGCAGTAGGCGACGACTCGGTTGAGCGCCCCTTCGAGTTCACGGATATTTTGGGAAATATTTTCAGCGATGAATCGGATGGCTGGAGTGTCTATAATAAAGCCTTTTTCGGCTAATTTTGACTCTAAGATAGCAATCCGTGTCTCGAGGGTAGGACGGCTAATATCAGTGATCATGCCGCCCTCGAAACGTGAGCGCAGGCGGTCTTCGAGCGTAGGAATGGCCTTCGGGGGGCGATCGCTTGAGATGACGATCTGTTTATTTATCTGGTAGAGAGCATTAAATATGTGGAAAAATTCATTCTGAGTTTTTTCTCGGCCGGAAAGGAACTGCACATCATCAATAATGAGGAGATCCATTTGCTGGTAGTATTCTTTGAATGTATCAATCTTCTGATTTTTGATTGAATCCACCAGTTCAGTAGTAAAGCGTTCAGAAGTGATGTATTTAATGCGCTTTTCTGGGGAGTTTTTGACAACTTCATTGCCGATAGACTGGAGGAGGTGTGTTTTCCCTAATCCTACCCCACCATAAATGAAAAGTGGGTTGTAGGCCATCCCGAGGTTTTGAGAAACCGCAAAACAAGCTGCGCGGGCCAGATCGTTATTTTCCGCTACAATAAAATTTTCAAAAGTGTATCGGCTGTTTAAGTTGGCTTCGTGAAAAACTGGGGGCGTAGATTGTTCATCGCTGAAAGAAGGTTTCTCAATGAGCTTTTTTCGAAAGAATCCTGCATTTTCCGGACTTTTTACGGCATCGACTTTTTTGATCGAATCAAGTGCTGGAGAAGTCGTGAATGTTTTATCAAGAGCTAAAGAACAACGTATTTCAGTAATATTGGGGTCGAAACTATATAGGGCCTTTAAGATATAATGGTTATATTTATTCTCCAGCCATTCTTTGGCAAAACCATTTGGCACCCCGATAGTGACGACGCCTTCCTGGTTTTTGAGAATGCGGGTATTTTTAAACCAGGTAATGAAGTTGGCTTTGGATATGGAGAGTTCAATCTGCCCCAAAACTGCCCGCCATAGCTCTTCATTCGTCATAGAGGCAGAAATTAAAACAAGTGAAGTAAATTATATCATGGGCACTAAGAACAAGCGAGAGACACGAAAGGGTGAATTGGTGGATAGATGGTGGATAAGTCTGATAAAGGCTCTATAATTGACTTTTTTATCATTTCTGATACACTTCATAAACATTCGATAATTTACTCTCTCTCCCTGTATGTCAAAGAAAACATACCAGCCGAAAAGTCGCAAACGTTCCCGTCGCCATGGTTTTTTGAAGCGCATGAATACCAAAGGAGGCCAGGCAATCATTACGCGCCGTCGTCGCCAGGGTCGCAAAAAACTCTCTGTCGCCTAATTGCCTTCCTGTATGCTGAAAAAAGGCTTTCGTCTAAGGAAAAAAGAGGATTTTGACCAGGTGTTTCGCAGAGGGAAACCCCTTTTTTTTGGAGAAATAGGCTGTAAAGTCTTGCCGAACAAACTGTCTCATTTGCGTCTTGGATTTTCTTTTAGCAAGAAGCATCTGGCTTTGGCAACAGAGAGGAACACTTTGCGACGGATACTTTCCGAGGTTTTTACCCTCTCCCCAAAGCAGCCAGCAGAAGCCAGTATGGATATCGTCTTTTTTACCGTTAAAAAGCCAAAAAACATCGGTTTTTCCGCTATGAAACCACTGGCGGAAAGTGTTATTGAACATCTTGTCCATTCAATAAAATAAACAAACAGATATTTATGACTGCACTTTTTCACTCCCTCATCTTTCAGCCAGTCTACAACATCCTCATATTTTTCAATAACGTTATTCCGGGACATGACTTTGGGGTGGCTATCATCCTCACAACGCTGCTTATCAAGACGCTTTTTATCCCCCTTTCCAAGAAGCAGATTGAATCTCAGAAAAAGATGCAGGAACTACAGCCACAGCTGAAGGCAATCCAGAAGAAGTACAAAGACAATAAGGAACAGCAAACCAAGGCAGTCATGGCTTTTTACAAGGAAAATAAGGCAAATCCGCTCGCCGGCTGTCTTCCTTTACTTGTCCAATTAGTGGTCTTGATTGCCATCTACCGAGTTATTATTACTATTTCGCAAGCCGGATTTACCGTGGAAGCAAGTGATCTCTATGCTTTTATGAGCAATCCTGGGGAAGTACATCATTTGTTTCTGAATTTTGTTGATTTGACCAAGCCAAACTATGTGCTGGCCTTTCTTTCGGCTCTAGCACAGTATTTCCAGACAAAAATGCTTTTTCAAAACCAGGAAAAGAAAGTGGTGGACAAAGAGACTTCCGAAGAACCAGATTTTGCCACTATAATGAATAAGCAGATGCTTTATTTAGGCCCCGGCATTACTTTTTTCATCGGTGTGACATTCCCGGCTGCATTGGCTCTTTATTGGCTCTTCTCTACTATCTTTATGATTGGACAACAGTTACTTATCGCCAAAAAGAAACAAGTTGTCACTCTGCTGACTCAAGGTAAGTAACGTCTAAGAGAAGCGCTATGGCAAACAAACTTGAAACAACCTTCGAAATGATTGTGACTGAGATTCTCACTAAAATGGGATTTATAGCAACAGTCAAAGTGACAAGCAAAGAAGTCACCCCGATGAGCTTCTATTGTTCCGTCAGGGTGGAAGAAGGCCAGAACCTGCTTATTGGCCAATATGGGGTCAATCTAGCTGCTCTTCAGCATATAGTGAGAGTCCTGGCACGTAGGCAGACCGGCGAAACGATGGAGATTGTGGTAGATATCAACGATTATTTTGCGGAAAAGAAATCCCTTTTGGAAAGAGAGGCTGAAAAGGCTATGGAAGAAGCATTGCAGAACAATATTTCAGTTGCCCTCCGACCGATGCTCCCCTATGAACGAAAGATTATCCACGCTTTTCTCTCCACCAAGCCGAGTGTTACCACCGAAAGCGTCGGTCAGGGAGAATCACGGAAAGTGATGATCCGGCCACATCCAAAAACGGAAGAGTAATAAGCCTTCCGAACGACGGACTAAACAGCAATTGTTTTCTAGTTATGGTTATTGCCAGAAAAATTGCTTACAATGTCGTACTGAATTCCTTCCTCAAAGTTTTTTCGACGGTTATTTTGTCGCTTCTTTCTATCAGATTGATGACAGGGTATCTCGGCCAAGAGGGTTTTGGGAAGTATGCCACTGTTCTAGCCTTCTTTTCTTTCTTCACGGCTTTTGCTGACTTGGGCCTAGGTTCAGTCACGGCTCGCGAAATATCACGTCCCGGCGCCGACGAAGGAGAAATCCTCGGCAACGTACTAGCTTTACGGCTTATTTCTTCTTTGACGCTCCTGCTTCTTTCTCCTTTGGTGGCGCTTTTCTCTCCATATGCTCGGGATATTGAGATTGGGATTATGATTGCCGCTGTGGCGATGGTTTTTTCTACCTTGTCGAGTGTTTTGAACGGTATTTTCCAGAAAAATCTGGCCATGGACAAAGTAGCGATGGTGGAATTTCTAGGCAAACTCTTCCAGGTGGGGTTAATCATCGTTATTGTCAGGGAAAACCTTGGATTTTTGGCCATTGCTTCTACACTTATCGCCGCTCTCGCTTTTAATTCCATTTGTGCTCTGTTTTTGAGTCGGCGCTATATCACCTTTAGACTGCGTTTTGACGTTTCTTATTGGCGGCGGTTTTTACGTCTTTCTTTACCAATGGGCGTAACGGCTCTTATTACTTTTTCCTATTTCAAGATGGATACCATCTTGCTTTCGGTCATGCAGTCAAATGCCCATGTCGGCATATACAACGTAGCCTACAAAATCATGGAGAACCTCATTTTCTTCCCAGCTATGCTTTCAGGGTTGATTCTCCCCATCCTTTCACGTTTTATTTTTACTGAACGTGGGCATTTTGAAGAAATTGCTGACAAAACCTTTAAGGTTTTTTTTATTATCGTGGTGCCGATTGTGGCGGGCACCTGGTTCTTGGCTCCGGATATCGTTAGGATAGTGAGCGGGAGTGGTTTTGAGGCCTCAGCAGCGGTACTGCGCATTCTCATTTTCTCTTTGGGCTGTATTTTCTTCGGTAACTATTTCAATATGCTTTTGATTGTCGGGAATGCTCAGAAAAAGTTGATGCAAGCCCTCATTTTTGTGGCGCTTTTCAATGTTTCACTTAATAGCTTTCTCATTCCCCGTTATTCTTATACCGGTGCCGCTTTTACTGCCGTGGCCACGGAACTAGCGGTCGTACTCTTAACAGGATTTTTAGTGTATCGTCACATTCGCTACGTACCCTCCTTCGAACATATCCCGAAAATTCTTTTTTCAGGGCTAGTGATGAGCGGAGTACTCTATTTTTTGGAACCTTATTCTTTCTTGGTGGCGGGAATTGGCGGGATGGCATCATACCTGGGCTTTTTGTGGCTGACCAAATCCATTAGCGCGCAAGAAATAACCAGTCTTTTTCAAAAGGATGAAAAAAATGCCATGGCTGAGACTGAAAGTATTGAAACATTGATCAAGACGCCGTAAACACCTCCGTAACATTTAGGATTATGGCCGCCTCCCGCCCACTTACGGGTATTGTTGTCTTGAATTTTAATGGTCACAACTGTCTCTTGGCCTGTCTTCGATCGCTTTATGCCCTGCAGTATAAAGAGAAGTGCATTGTGGTAGTGGATAATGCTTCACAGGATGGTTCACTTGAGCAAGCTTTAGCGATGTATCCTGACCTCATTTGTATTCGTAATGAAGAAAACCTTGGTTTTTCTGCGGGGATGAATGTTGGCATCAAAGAAGTACTTGCCCGTGGGGCAGAGTGGGTGTGGCTATTCAATAATGATGCCACGACAGAAGCAAATACATTAGACCGGCTGATGACGGAGGCGCTGACACATCCTCGGGTAGGGCTACTCAGTCCGCGAATCTTTACACCAGGAAAAGTAAAAGTATGGTTTGAAAAAGGGTGGATTGATTTTTGGCGGATGCGCGTGCTTCATAGCCCGGCTACCGCAGAAAATCTGCTTTGCCCCGCTTATGAAAGTCCTTTTCTCACGGGTTGCGCTTTGCTCATCAAAAAGGAAGTTCTCTCCCGGGTCGGGTTCTTAGATGAGCGTTTTTTTCTTTACTATGAGGATGCTGATTTGTGCGCGCGATCACGAAACAAAGGCTTTACTTTATTGGTGGTGCCACAAGCCATAGTCTGTCATCAAGAAAACAGCCAAGAAAATAACCGAAAGATCTATTTTTTGGTTCTTTCTGGACTCCTCTTTTTTGCCAAGCACTACCAAGGATGGCAAAAAGCCTATTTGGCCTTATATGTTACAATACGAAGGCTGAAAAACCGACTCGATCTTGTTTGCGGAAGAGACGGCGCTACTAGTGTACGCCAGGCATACGACCATTACTCCCATGATTGCTAAACTCCCCATTTCTCTTATTTTTGTTAACTACCACAGCGTTTGGCAGCTTTCTTTTGCCCTAAGTAAGCTTTTTTTGATAGAAAAGGATCGCGCACGCTATGAGGTAATCGTGGTCAATAATGACGCACGTGAAACGCTTGCCCTAAAACGATTGCAATCTCTTCTTGGATTTACTCTTTTAGAGAGTGGAGAAAATAGTGGCTTTGGCAGTGCCTGCAATCACGGGGCAGAGGTGGCTACTGGTGAAATACTTGGTTTTATCAACCCAGACACTGCCTGGACGGTAGAAATACTCGCAGGTATGATGAGCCTTTTTCGGACAGATCCATTTTTGGGGATAGTAGGACTTCATTTGGTGGATGAGCACGGAGTGTCAGAGGCATGGAGCGGCGGAAAGTTCCTAACCCTGCTTCAGGTGATGGCAAATAATCTTTTCCCGGCATTCTCGGCGCAGCCATCAGGGTCAGAAGGGAGGATCGATTGGGTGAGTGGAGCTGGCTTCTTTATACCAAACAGTCTTTTTCGGTCTTTGTATGGATTTGATCAAGATTTTTTCCTCTATTTTGAAGATGTTGATTTGTGTCTGCGAGCCCAGGCACTTGGATACACGGTCAAAAAAGACCCACGCTTCGAGTTAGTTCATTTCGGCGGGAAGAGTTACGAGAACGGAGCAATGCAAAAAAGTTATTTTGCGCTGGCACAAGCCATATATTTCCGCAAACATCGTCCGCGGATTGAGCAGTTACTTTTGGGTGTCGCCCGATCACTATCCCTCAGTCTATGAATGTGTTTACCATTCTTATTCTCTTGTATGCCTTCATCATCCCATTTCAGTGGGCTCTTTCGCCGGTAGCCGGAGTGGATTTGGCGTTCATCCGAGTAGCGACACTAGCACTCATACTTGGCTGGCTAGCGCTAGGTCTTTTGAAAAAACGATTTATCATCCCTCTGACTGGAGGCACATTCTTTCTTTCCGCTTTTCTATTTCTCGCTACTCTTTCTTGGTTTTGGGCTGGGGAAAGAAATTTTTCTTTGCGGAAAATCATCTTTTTGTGGTCGTTACTCCCATTCTTTTTTGTCTTAGTGATGGCCTTCAAGCAATCCCCTAAACTGCGTGAGCGTAGCGCACGTTTTTTGGTCGGTGGGGCGTTTGCTATCGCCTGTGTGGGGATAGGACAATTTTGTCTCCAGTTTCTGGTTGGTGTGGGGCCATTGTTCGCTTGGTGGACTGGTGTGCTCTTGCCCTTTTTCTTAGGCCAGAATTTCGGCCAAACCGTGGCGACTTACCCGAGTCTGTTGGTCAATATTGGGGGGGTGACCCTGATGCGTGCTTCAGCTTTCTTCCCTGATCCCCACATTTTTTCTTTGTATATGGGGCTGACACTGCCTCTCTCCTTCGCTTTTTTTATGAGGAGTTCCGGTCGCATGAGAACGCTCTGGCTTTTTGTTTTTGGGACTATTTTTTTGGCCGACTTATTAAGCTTTTCTCGTGGGGGTTATATGGGGCTTATGGCTGGGCTCATAGTGCTTGCGGTGCTTTTCCGCCCACAGCGTCTTTGGCAGAGCAAAAAAATACTGCTCTTCCTATTCGTTTGTTGTTTGGCTTTGGTACTGCTCATGCTCAGTCCTTTTGGTAGTCGCCTTCTTTCGAGTTTTTCATCGGCCGATGGTTCCACGAGTGAACGTTTGCGCTTGTGGCAGGAAGCCATCTCGCACATTGCCGAGCGCCCACTCTTTGGCACGGGACTCGGAAATTACTCGCTCTTGGTCAAGCCGAGTGCTAGCTATCGCGAACCGATTTATGTGCATAATCTTTTTCTCGACATTACTGTTGAGACTGGCCTCATTGGGCTTTCTCTTTTCCTAGGTTTCCTCGTCTCCGGATTCTTGAGTGCTCTAGGATCGTGGCGTAAGACCGACAATGTTTTTTATCTTTCTCTGGTGCTGGCTCTCGCTATTTTTTCCACCCATGCCCTTTTTGAAACGCCGCTTTTTTCCGTTCACGTTCTTCCTGCCTTTCTCTTGGTGGTAGCAGCGGGTGTATGATAAGAGTATGACTTTCTTTTCTTCTACAACGGCTCGTTTTTTGCTCGCCACGCTTTTTTTTACTCTCCCCTGGGCAGAAAAGAAAATGGTTCTTTTTGGTTTACCTTTATACCCACCAGAAATTATTACTCTTTTGGCTCTTTTGGCTTTGGTTCCACGCTTCTGGCGCGCGAGGCGTTCCTTCGGGCGAAGCGGTGATAGGGTTATCCTGTGGGGTAGCGCCTTGTTTTTGGGGGGTGTAACACTCTCTTTTCTCGGTAATCCATTTTCGCTATCGGGACTTGGTCTTCTCAAGACCTGGTTTTATTTCCCGGCATTCGCCGCTCTTTTGGTTTTCGTCGTCGCGCGAACATTGTTAGACGTTCGCTCCCTCTTTTTTTCTTGGTTTTTTTCTGGGCTGGGTGTAGCCTTGACGGGTCTGTTGTTTTTTTTTCATAGGGGTGTTACCTATGATGGCCGACTGGCACTACCGTACACTTCGCCAAATTTTTTAGCATTTTATCTGGCTCCAAGTATTCTCATTGCACTCTCTTTTTTAGTAACTTTTCGGCAGAAAAATACTTGGTGGTTTTGGGAACGCGCGGGGCTTTTCGCTTCCTTGGGGATTCTCCTTATCGCCCTTTTTCTCACTCATTCATATGGTGCATGGTTAGCGGTATTCTGCTCAGCCACACTATTTCTTTTTGGGAAATACCACCATGATTTTTCACTGCGGCGTACGCTTTTGATAGGGGCAGTGCTCGTACTCTTTCTTTCGAGCTTTTTTCTTTTGGAACAAAACGGAGATAAGTGGCAAGCTCTCATTTCCCATAGCGAACGATCATCGTTTGCTTCGCGGATGATTATTTGGCGTGCGGGTTTGGCTATGGCCGTTGATGCCCCCTTTTTGGGTATCGGGGTAGGACGTTTTCAGGAAACATATCTTCGGTACCAGCAGGATTTTCCGCCCTATTTGGAATGGGCAGTGCCACAGCCACACAATCTCTTGCTCGCGCTGTGGCTCGAAACGGGAGCTCTCGGTTTGCTGGGATTTTTGCTTGTGGTAGGACGTTCTGTTTGGCTATTGGCGAGAAATTTTCTTCACTCTGTTGATACAGGACAAAAAAATCTTACTTTGCTGACATTTTCTTTGCTAGGGCTATATCTTTTGTTGGGGTTGACCGACACCCCCTATTTTCATACTGACAGCGCTTTTCTGTTTTGGTTGCTTCTCGCCCTGGGTGGGAGTATTGTCCGATATCAAAAACCCTCCTGAGGAGGGATGTAGTGGTGAGATTGAACCTCAATCTCTATAGCTCCAGACGAAAGAGTCGCTTGGTGACGCGATCAGTGAAATAGAGAAAATCTTCCTTAGGAGAAAGGAAAAAATCTGTACTGTCTAACCCGGCCGTGATTTCTTTCAGCTCGACCAGTCGAGTCGATTTTCCAGTTTCGCGATCCATCTTCCAAAAAGTATCTTTGGTGAAAAGCGGTTTCCCGTAGTAGTCGTTTGGGAGGACAGCATCGGCCGGCAAGGCGCCGGGTAACGCATAATAGATCGTTTTGCCATCACCAGACCAAGTAGTTTTCGAAACAAGAGTAGGAATAGAAAGATTTTTTACGGCGCCGGTGGCTGCGTTCAAAAGAGAAAGGGTGAGAATATGTCCGTTCTGTTTGTCACTGCCACTCTCTAGAGCATACTCCCCATTGGGAGACCAGAGATAATCACCCCCGAAGGTGCCTGAAACAAGGGTGTGGCGATTCTCCCCCAAGATACTGACAGTCTGAAGTGAAGAAGCTTCGCTTCCATCAGGACGATTCCAAAATGATACTTGGCTACTTTGTGGAACTGAAGCAAGAAAAAAATCTTTGGGGCCGAGATCGGTCAGTTTCTTCCAGGAGCTGCCATCGGGGTTGGCGATGTTCAACGTACGATTTTTGGTTTTAGGATCAGTGAAGAGATATACAATTTTATCACCAAGATTATTCCAAGTGGGACGGGATATTTCTCCTTTGAGCGGTATAAGGGTTTTGCGGTTGATATCGGAGAAATACCAAAGTGTGGGGCCACTGGGCTGTTTGAGAGAAAGGAGTACTTGGTCGCGCTTGGGTGACCAGATGATACGTCCGGGGGTGCCAGGCAGATTGCTTAAGAGAACGGTTTTGCTTTTACCTTCCAGCGTAGCCTTCTTGAGCGAGCCATCATCGAGGGAAAAGTAGTAGAGTGAGTTTTCCTTATCAGCGATTGCGCCCATAACACTCTCATTGAGCGGGCTTTCGATGCTGCCTGGCGGCGTAATGGCGGCTTCGTTTGCTTTTTGAACGTCAGCTTTTTTGATGGGGTCAGCTACTGGGTCATTGACATTGATTTTGAAAGCAAAATTGTAGGCCCCAAGAAAAATGAGTACCAAAACCAACAGACTTAAAGATGCGTAGAATATTTTTTTGGCCATAACTCACTCGCGGCTATTTGAAATGAAGACCTGTGGGTCAATGATGAATAGGTACCACATTTATCAACCCCTATGGCGTGACATGAAATGAAGACCCGTTGGTCATAGAGGAATAGGTACCACATTTATCAACCCCCACGGCGAGATACGGAGTACAGTCCTTACTTTCATACAGAACATTGAGACCAGCGGCCTTGAATGCATCATAATATTTTTTGATGGTGGTTGGATCAGTGGCACCGCCGCTGTTGTTGAGATCGGCACACTGCCCCGTTTGGTGGCAGGTACTTTTGTGATTGGCGGTGGGCGGCCAGGACTCAGTGATGCGCCATCCTGATACCCCCGAGACAGATTGAATTTTTCTCAGGAGAACTGGATTCAGGAAGCACGTGCTTAGACCACAGCCTTTGTTCCCCACTCCGGACACTGGAACACAGTCTGAACAGCTCTGACATAGGAGGCCAGCAGGACAACAGGCTCGGGTAGTATTGGGGGTAGAGCAATCGCCATTTGTAGCCGGACTACTCCCGCCCGTTCCTGCCCCGCCCGCACCTGACTCTGCGATAGAACCGCCCGGCAAAGAACTGATGGTAGTCTTGACTAGATCAGGGTTGATAACATTGAGGATGAGCCAGGCGGTAAGGGCGATGACCAGCCCGATGAGTGAGTCAACGATGATTTCCTTGGCTGTGCCCATACGAGAAGTGTTTCCGGCACTGGTCAGGTACCAAAATCCACCGATGGACAGCATCAGAACCGCGGAAAGCGTGACTAAGATGAGGGCGACGTTGTAAATAGACTCGATGTATGTCTTCAAATCATTTCCGGAAACGCCGCTCGATCCGGGAATTTTCTCCAAGAGTTGATAGTTGAGTACTTGGGCGTGTGTGACCGGAGTGAGCAATACTAGGCCAAGAAAAAAAACAGCGATGAGAAGGAAAAGAGAGTTTTTATTTTTCACCATATGTAAAAAAATGATATCTGATACAGATTATACCACAGAAAATTTTCTTTGGTATACCAAAAACCTTCTCCTGAAAGAGAAGGTCTGTTTTTTGATGCCGCTGACCAACTGTTAGAAGTCCCAGCTGCCGTTCATACTGGTTGACTGCGTGTAGTTGACGACTGTCGTTTCAAAGAAGTTTCCTTTATCGCTATTCACGTCCTGCAGACGGTCGAGATGCTTGTAGGGGTTCTCGATGGCTTCTGGATAGAGCGGAGAGATATTGAGCATAGCTAAACGCTTGTTAGCGAGCCATTTGGTGTACCCCTCGGTGGTTTTACCGTTGATACCAGGGATTTTGGCGCTTAGGATATGATTGGACCACTCAATCTCCTGGGTGACGGCGATGGCCATCATCTCGTTGACTAGTTTTTCATTGTAGATGTCTGGAAACTCTTTTTTGATTTCGCGGATGAGATTGGCAAAAATGGTGACGTGAGTCAGTTCATCGCGACGGATATAGGCAATCATCCGGCCGGTGGCGAGCATTTTCATTTGGTCGACCATCGTATCGAAGAAGGCGAAGCCATTGTAGAAGTAGAGTCCCTCTAGAAGAAAATTAGCTACGATAGCCTGGAAAAAGTTCTCATCAGAGGGGGCGGCGAGAAAATTCTGATAGATTTGTCCTATGTACTTGTTGCGTTCAAGCAGGAGCGTATCAGTGCGCCAGAAATAGTAAATTTCATCACGTTCTTTACTATCGACTACGGTTTCGAGGATGGTAGCGTACGATTGGGAATGGATGGCTTCTTGGAAGGCATGGATAGAGAGGATGAGGTTGACTTCGGGCGAGGTGATGTAGTCGGAAAGATGAGGCAGATTGACGGTTTGGATGGAATCAAGAAAAATAAGGAAAGAAAGAATACCTTTGTAGGCACGCTGTTCTTCGGCGGAGAGATCACTGTGAAACACGCGGGCATCATCCTTCAGGCCGGAGACTTTCTCTGGTACCCAAAAATTACCAATCATCACCTGGTAGAGCGATTTGGCCCAAGGGTATTTGACGACATTGAGGTTGAACAACCCGGTAGTAGCACCTTTGATGATGGTGCGGTGCTCAGCTGTATCGTCGCCTTTGGGATTGAACATTAAATTACGCTTCATTTCTTCGGGCATAGTTTTTTGGTTAGCAGGGAGGGCTAAAATAAGTGTTTTCTATTGCTTATTTCTGTGCTGTTAGCCGCTACAACTCACGCAGTCATCTTTGACTTCGCCGGAGAGGCTACGCACATAGTAGACAGTTTTGATTTCCTTTTCCCAAGCCATCAAGTAGTAACTATACAACTGGGCGGGGCTGACCCGAGATGGGTCAATCATCCATTCGAAACTGATAGACTGATCCACCCATTTGTACACTACGGCAATGAGACTGATGACATCGGCCATATCCATATGGATATATTCCTTGTAGAACCAGAAGTTGTCCTTGGAGAGTTTCGGGGCGACGCGGATGGTGGGAGCGGAAAGGTTGGTTTCTACGAAATAGCGCTTGTAGATGGGCAAAAGTGCAGCCGTAGTGCCGACCACGCCAGCCGTCGATGTGTTCGGTGCGGGAGCAGTATGGTAGGCGAATCGCACGCCGCTTTCTTTCATATTAGCGAAGAGCAGGTGCCAATCGTCCCCAAACGGAGTGTTTTGTTCGTACCAGGCAAGTTCGCGTCCCAAAAGCACTCCTTTGGAATACTCGCTTCCGGGATAGAGTTCATAGGCGCCACGTTCTTTGGCGAGATCAACCGATGCGCGGTAGGTATGGAAGGCATAGCGTTCGAAGAGGCGATCGACCTCTGTTCTGGCTTCTTCACTGTCGTAAGCTATTTTACGGGTAGCGAGGTATTCGGCTAACCCAAGATAGCCGACTCCAACTGAGCGATAGCGCTTGGCGGTACGCTCTGCTTCCTTGATGGGGTAGTAGTTGAGGGTGATGACGTTGTCTAAAATACGCATCAGAACTGGGAAAGTATCGGCAATAACAGCAGGATCGTGGACAGTAGCAATATTGATGGAAGCGAGGTTACAAACGACGAGATCGCCGGGGTCATAGCGGAGAACGATATTTCCATCTTCGATGGTTTCTTCGATAAATTTTGAGGCCGAGGTATTTTGACAGATTTCGGTGCATAGCTGGGTGGAATAGATGTTACCAGCATGTTTATTGGGGTTCAAGCGATTGACCGTGTCACGGAAAAAGACATAAGGCATGCCGGTTTCTACAGTGGCTTTAAGGAATTTTTTGAATAATTCCTTAGTGTTGATGGTTTTTTTCATTTCCAGTCGTTCATCGCGTTCCAGCTCTTCATAGAATTGGTCGAATTCTGTCCCAAAATGATCTTGGAGAGCTTTGCCATAGTGCTTTTTCACTTCGTGGGGGTCGAAAAGAGTCCAATCCGCTCCATCACGTAAACGGCGCATAAAAATATCAGGAATAGAGACGGCCGGGAAAATATCGAAGGCTTTGGAACGGATGTCACCCGTTTCAGTCTGGAGATCGAGAAAATCATAGATATCAAGATGCCAGAAGTCAAGGGTGACTGAAATAGCTCCCAGGCGTGCCCCCAGCTGATTGACGGCCACAGCCGTGTCATTGATAACCTTGATCCAAGGGTTAACCCCGCCGGACATGCCCTTGGCACCACGGATAGAGCTGCCACGAGAACGGATGTTTCCCAGATAGACTCCAACTCCCCCTCCGAACTTGGAAATTTGAGCCATATTCTCTACCGCATGGTAAATACTTCGTAGGTCATCATCAACGTTGATTTTGAAACAACTGGAAAGTTGATGGTAATTGGTCCGGGCGTTGAGAAGGGTCGGCGTGGGAAGAGAGATACGTTGTAGAGAACAATGCTGATAGATCTTGAGTGCTAGCGATAGGCGCTTCTCTTTTTCTTCTGGAATAGCCAAAAAGAGGCCGATGGCCATATACATTTCCTGTGGCAATTCTCGAACCACTTTATTGGGGTTGAGGAGATAGCGCTTGATAAAAGAGACAATAGTGGTGTACTCGTAACTCTCATCAGTCTCTTTGGACAAATGTTTTCCAGCTTCCAGAATATCTTCAGATGAGTAGTGCTGATAGAAATCCTTGAAATACAATCCTTTTTCGATATAGTCATCAAAGTGAGCTTTGAAGGCTGTTGCTGAATAGATATCTTTTTGAGCCAAACCACGGTTTTTGATAGCTTTTTTGTAGAGGCCACCCAAGAGGATGCGGGCAGCGATATTTTGCCAGGCAATATTCTCCACCGTGACCAGGTCAACGCAGGTTTTGACTAAAAGAGACTCGATATCAGAAGTTTTGATGTCTTCCACGAGATTCTTTTTGAAGGAATCCATTAGATCTTCGAACTGGCACTCTTCTTCGTACCCTTTAGAAGCACGATTAAAAACCGAGCGCAATTTCTGCATGTCAAAGGGTTCTTTTGAGCCATCTGCTTTGGTTACTTTAAGAGTTTTTTCTTCAAATTCGCGTACGAGCCGTTCATGTCGTTCTTCACGCTCATTTTTTCGTTCTTGACGGTAGAGGATATAGGCTTTGGCAAGCTCGAATTGGTTGGCTTTGACCAACGCCCGCTCGACAATGTCTTGGACATCTTCGACGGTTGGGAGACGATTGACAAAAATCTCGGAAAATACCCGTTCTATGTCTTTGATTGCTTCGTCAGTCACTGCCGGGATAAAGGCCTTATCTGTGATCCCGATAGCATCGCAAGCAAGTTCAATAGCCTGTTCAATACGGGTGCGATCGAAAGGAATGATTTCTCCATCACGACGGCGGATTTTCTCTATAGCCATATTTTTGTATTGTGCGTGGTGCTATTTAAATGGTGAAGGCAGAGATAAATGGGCGGACAAAATCAAACAATGAGGCTCTAAGCGGCAAATCTTTTTTCTACCACCGACCAATCAATGGCTTGTATAAAGGCATCGAGGTAATCCGTGCGTTTGATACCGTAGTCAGTGATGTAAGCGTGCTCAAAAACATCCATCACCAAAAGGGGTGTTGCCCCAGCCAAATGGCCGCCATCATGTTCGTTGATCCAGGTAGTGAGCAGTTTGTCTTTTTCACGATCGTGGTAGAGAACTACCCAACCGATACCACGCATAGCACCGACTGTCAGAAAATCCTTCTGCCATTTTTCAACACTGCCGTATATTTTTTCAATTTTCTCGCGCAATGCTCCAGCAGTTAGCTCGGTAGTCTCTTTGGTCATATTGCCGAAGTACAGCTCGTGCAGGCGCATCCCATTCCATTCCCAGCCGAAACGACGCTGCAGTTCACTCAAAGCTGGCGTGCCTGGTTCAGTGCCTTCTAAAAGGCTAACGAGCATATTGGTATTTTTGACGTAGCCTTCGTAGAGAACAAAGTGATTGGTGAGGAGGGTATCAGAGAATCCTGCCAGACCAAGAAGCGATTTAAAATCCTTGGCCGTGTAGATATCAGCCATATTTTTGTGTTTTTGAAAGATTAAATCTTCCCTACGAGGTCGATGCCAGGCTTGAGGGTTTTGCCACCCTTCTTCCAGTTAGCGGGGCAAACTTCACCACCGTGTGTGCGGACAAAGACAGCTGCCTCAAGCTTGCGTAGGAGTTCATCAGCGCTACGGCCGACGTTGCCTGCGTGGACTTCGTAGGCCTGGAGTACCCCATCTGGGTCGATGATAAAGCTGCCACGGAGCGCCAGTCCGCGGTCCTCCCCTTCTTCGATATAGACACCAAAACTGCGTGAAAGCTCTCCGGACGGATCAGCTACCATTGGATAGGCAATATTTTTGATAGCTGGTGAATGATCATGCCAGGCCTTGTGGGTGAATTTGGTGTCAGTACTGACTGAAAGTACCTCAGCGTTTAATTCTTGGAATTTGGCATAATTCTTCTGCATTTCTTCGAGTTCGGTCGGACAAATAAAGGTGAAATCAGCTGGATAAAAGAAAAATACTACCCATTTTCCCTTATAATCAGACAGATGCGCTTTGCGAAAAACTTCGTTATGATAGATATCTACTTCGAAATCTGGCACTGTTTGGCCAATTTGCGGGGTGAAATTGTATTCTGCACAACCACCACCACAGCATGATTCTTCGTTCATAGTTTTAGTATAAAAAGTTAAAAACAAATGTAGAGTGCCTTCTTATAATAGAGAGAGAAAAAGTGCCTGTCAACTAGGCGCTTGCTGAGCGAAAAAAACTCCCATTTATTTTAGAAAAACTAATTTTTCAACTACCTGTAGTGTATGAAAGAGAAATTTTGGCACTAGATGGTCATTTGTGTTGTAATGGGGAATCTCTCAGAAGATGGTAATAAAACAAGTGGCATTCACGAGAGGTATGTATCAGGAGACTTCCCGCTTCATCTGAGTGATATTCTCATTAATCCGCGGGTGTATGGCTTGTGGATATTGCGGGAAAGTGCCAAGATGAGAGCGAAGGCGTGCCAAGCGACGGGAGCTTGGCCAACACTGCCACATCGACCCTCGAATGGATGAAAGCAGTATAGCGGAACACGCTCTAGAGGAATAGGGAAGGCCAAAGGCATATTCTATGACCGAACATTCTACCGAAGAAATTACCTTAGAAATACCCCGTCAGTTGAAAGACAAGCGTTTTGACCGTGCTCTTTTTCTCTTGCTTCAAGCAAAATACCCTGAAAAAAAAGCTATTTCACGTGGTTTTGCCGCCCGGCTTATTGAGAATGGCCAAGCCATCCTTAATGGCAAAGAGGTGTTACCGCGGGCCAAAGTGCTTTTTCAAGACCGGATAACGGTGGCGAGCGGGGCATTTTTGGCGAAAGAACTTCTTAGTTCCGCTTCCGAGGTTCCCGACATCGAGATTCTTTTTGAAAATGCGGATTTTTTAGTTATTAATAAACCAGCTGGAGTGGCTGTCCATGGCAGTGTAGCTTCCCATAATGGAACAGTAGTAGCATGGATTTTAGCGACACATCCGGCTTTAGCAGCGGTTGGCGAAGATGCTACTCGTCCTGGCATTGTTCATCGCTTGGATCGAGAGACTTCCGGCGTTCTTTTTATTGCCAAAAACAATGAGATGTTTCAGGTTTTGAAAAACGCTTTCCAGGAACGACTGGTGGAGAAGCGTTATGTCGCTATAGTATATGGTCACATGCCGAGCGCTACGGGGATGATCGACGCCCCTCTCATGCGTCTTTCGGGCGAGTTGAAACGGAAAGCGGTCGACGTGACGAAAGAAATGGTGAAATTGCCAGGGACGCTTCGATCGGCGTTGACAGAGTATCAAGTAGTGGCTCATGCCGGCGACTGCGATGTTCTCGTGGTTTCTCCTAAGACGGGGCGGACTCACCAGATTCGTGTCCACCTCGCCTCTATCGGATATCCAGTAGTGGGAGATAAATTATATGCTTTCAAGCCAGCGCGGCGTGGCGAAAAGGTTTTTCCGGCGCGGCAGATGTTGCACGCAGCCAGCCTTTCTTTGTCGCTTGACGATAAGAAATATACGTTTACAACGCCACTGCCCGAGGATTTTCGAGGTGTTCTCTATGCTCTTGATCCGGTGACGTATGAAGCAACACTCGCGGCTCTTGAAATGGCTTTACCGAAAGCTTCTTAAGAATAAGCATCTCTGTTATACGAGAACGGTTCTGACAAGGTGGCGGGGTTGACGAAACTGGCAAGCCGAGCTATGATGACGGGGCTTTGAAAAGCTTTATTTGAAGGTATTTTTTTATCACAAGAGAACATCAGTTTTAACGCTATTTGTATGCATCAGAAACTTATTGCCTTTAACTTAGCCCAAAGAAAACCGTTGACTGAAGGGACGCCTGAATTGCGCGCCGGTGATGTAGTCAAAATCTTTCGTAAGATCAAGGAAGGCGCCAAAGAACGTACGCAGATGTTTCAGGGCACTATTATCGCTATCAAGGGTGGCCAGAGCGCTTCCAAAACCATTACTGTTCGGAAAGTTTCCGATGGTATTGGGGTAGAGCTGATCCTTCCCCTTTCCTCTACGCAGATTGAGAAGATTGAGTTTGTGAAGCGCACGAGCGCTCGCCGAGCCAAATTGTACTTCGTCCGTGACAAATCAGCCAAGGTGTTGAGTAAGAAGCTCAAGGAAGTAAAGGTCAAGGCTAGTATGAAGCCAAAAGTTAAAGAAGCGACCACGGCACCAGTAATAGCGGAAAAATCAGAAACACTCGAGGCCTAAAGGAGGCCTCTTTCCTTTATGTATTGCAGAAGCAGAAAAGAATTGATACAGTGTATGGGTGCGGAGTTTTTGAAGATGTTGTAAAGGTGCCCAGATAGACAGTCGGAATTTGTTTCGTGTGTAGGTGCCCAGATAGACAGTCGGAATTTGTTTATGTATATGCCCAGGTGGCGGAATTTGGTATACGCGCTAGCTTGAGGTGCTAGTTCCCGCAAGGGATTGGAGGTTCGAGTCCTCTCTTGGGCACAGAGTGAATGAAATGAGCGCCGGGCTCGAGAAAGAAGCCAGCTACTTGGCTTCTGCCAGGGTGAACAATTGGCACGCTTAGCTCAGTTGGTTAGAGCACCTCGTTTACACCGAGGGGGTCCAAGGTTCGAATCCTTGAGCGTGCACAAGGGAAAATTTGGTTTATCCACCAGGTATACAGTGAAAGAGTGCCATTTAGCGATAAATAGGCCGAGGTAGCTCAGTGGTAGAGCAGAGGACTGAAAATCCTTGTGTCGGCAGTTCAATCCTGCCCCTCGGCACAGTGCGTCTGTGAAAAGTGAGAAAGTTTGTATAAGCTGTGGATAAGGCAGAAAATGGCCATGTTGAAGCAGCGGGACTGTAGCTCAGTGGTAGAGCGCGCGGCTCATAACCGCTTGGTCGCTGGTCCGATCCCAGCCAGTCCCACACAAGTGAAGAATGCGGGTATCGTATAGTGGCTATTACACGACCTTGCCAAGGTTGAGATAGGGGTTCGACTCCCCTTACCCGCTCATAGTTGCAGAAACGGCTTTAAATTGGGTCGTTTTTGTTTTACCTAAAGCAAAACTGTCCAGTTCTAACCTAGGGTTTTCTGAAGTGATCCTTTTTCGGCCGTTTTCAATGAGTTGGTACTGTTTTTTCAATTGAACAGTTACTTTTCCGTCCTTTAGGATAAAGTTCTTACCGAGCGCCTTGAGGATGTTGGTTTTTTTCTCATAGTCGCCAGTCATGAATTCATGTCTAGCATAAACAGCGAACTTAAACGTCTGTTCCGTGAGCCCGAGGGCATGCCAGAGTGATTCGATGGGCATTAAATGATAGAATGGAGATGTATTTTTATTAAAGGCTCTATGGAAGGTTGGATGTGGATTCCTATTGTGATCGGATCCTTCTTTTTATGGAGCTGGATTTCTGATCTCATTGATGCACACGAAGCGAAAGAGAAAGAGCGAGTTTACGAGGAATGGCCCCAGAGGGAAGAGACCCTGGCTCTTCTAGAGAAGTATAGAAAAAAGCTTGATTCCTTTTATAAGAAAATAACTCCAAAGGGAGATGTTTCGGAGGAGAGACTTTCCGAGACTATTATTCAAAGGGTAGAATTGGAGGATTCAAAGGCTTGTCCAAAATGCCATGCTGGATTTCTTCGGTCAAGGAAGGGTCGTTATGGAAGATTCTTCGGATGCTCAAACTATCCGAGTTGTAATTACACGAAAAACGAAAGCAAGATCGTTTCCTCTGTAAAGAAGAGATTTAATAAGAACGCCAAGGAAGCATTCACTGAAGACTTCTTGAAGCTCTTGAGGCAGTATGATATATGAGCCATTACGATGATTTTAAAAAAGAGTTGAAGGTAGTTGCTGAAAGATTACTCAACAGCAAAGAGGCTTTTGATGCTTTGGAACTTCGTCGTCTTGAGGAAGAGAAGCGACTAGAGAAAATGGAGGAGGGTATCAAACAAATGGCGAAAGAGAGGCAGATAGGTTTTCCATGGCTTGCTGATGCATATGATGAATACTTTGAACTTCAAGACCGGGAGATCATTGATTTTCTTCATTACAAGAAGACGCCAGCTCTTTCGGCGAGTGAAATGGTATCTTCGTATTCCCTTCTGCGCCGCAAGTCTGAAAAGGAAAAGAAAATCTTCCAGCATCTCGTGGAGTACTACGAATCCATTTGCCCGTTTCTCGTAGACCTGAGAGAGGAAGTGGCAGACGTAACTGAAGAGGAGCGAGCTTTCGTGAAGGAATATACGGAAGAAGAAAGATTGGATGTTGTCACAAGCTTTATTTCAAAAGAGGAATACCGCAAGCTCCCTTCAGAGGCGAGGAATCAAAAAGCTCTAGATAGGTATTGGACTAGACCAAAAACTAAGTGGCAGATTGGAGCTATGTATGAAAGGTATGTTGGTTATCTTTATGAAATAGAGGGTTATGAAGTGAACTACCATGGTCTTATGAAGGGATTGGAAGACTTAGGAAGAGATATTATTGCCACGAAAGGAGATGAGATTGTTGTTATTCAGTGTAAGAACTGGGCAAAGTTTCGAACCATACACGAGAAACATATTTTTCAGTTCTTCGGGACTGTTTTTCAATACAAGGACGAGAATCCTGGAAAGAGTGTTAGAGCAATCTTTGTGACCTCTACTAAGCTTTCGGATCTAGCGAGGCGCTTTTCCTTAGCTCTCGGAATAGAGCTACAAGAAGAAGCAGCGATGGACAAGAAGTATCCTTGTATCAAATGTAATATCTCTCAGGTTGATGGATCAAAGATTTACCACCTCCCCTTTGACCAGCAGTACGATAAAACACGTATTGAACCAAAGAAAGGTGAATTCTATTGTGCAACAGTAAAAGAAGCGGAGGATGCTGGATTCAGAAGAGCTTTCAAACATCATTTAGGAAAGAAGTAGAAAAAAAGCTTTTATTTGAAGCCATGAATTTCTACTAAACTTTCCCATCTTTTGCTCAAGGAACGGTGTTTTTCATCGATTGCAATCATACTACTAACCTTCCCTCGGGTACTATCTACAAACTTTTGTAAGCTGAGATTTGGTTTGATGTATTCTCTCCAATAAGTTCTTACACCACTTTTTTCACATAGGTAGATGGTTTTTTTGACAGCTTCTAATTTTTCTTTTGGAACACTAGGTATTGTGTTCACTACGGCACCAGTGACCAGTTGTCTTTTATTATTGTAAGTAGGAGAGTCTTCATCTTTATGAACAATAAAGCCTTCTTGTTCGGCAATTCTCTTAATAATTGGCTTTAGCTTTTCAATAGGGAAAGAAGCAGAAACCGTTAAATCATCTATCCAAAAAGTGTGCCTGGCACCATGACTGGCGAACAGTTTCTCTAACCTCTCATTCATTTTTAGCAGAACAAGTCCCGCAATCTTTGGACTAGTAAGAAAGCCTTGCGGAAGACACCCGTTTGCTGTTACTAACCGCGTAATAAGACGGGCAATATTTGGACTACTTCCAAGAGAAATAAGAGCCTTGTAAATGTGGGATGGTTTTACAGAAGGGAAGAAGTTTTTAAGATCAAAATTTCCTACATTTCGCTTTCCAGAATGCGGAAGAGCATTAGACCTTAATGAGCCTTCTTTTATCCCTCCTTGGAAGTTATTAGGATAATCGAATCTATCCAGTATTTCTTTATCAATTTTTTCATGTATCCCTTTAAGTTCGGGGCTTACATTATGAAGTGTTCTTACTTTCTTTCCGATCTTTTTTTCAAATGACCAGCAATGCAGTTGCATGTTTTCTGAAATAGAAACAAGTACGTCCAATGGGACAGATAGCCTAAGCGATAGCTCCTTAGGCCTCTTTATATTTATAGTTGATAACTTTCTTGGAGGTTTTTTCATGGTTGAAAACTAAATCCTCGAGATCATCCATAAGATCCATCACTCTGTCCAATATCTCTTTTTCACGCTTGGTAGTAGCTTTGGGGACTGCGAGGTCTCGGGTTAATAGCAAAAGAGGAATCTTATAAGTGGTCGAAACTTTTTTTAAAAAAGGCATGCCCGGATTTTTCCTATCGTTTTCTATGAGTGAGATATAATTTGCCGTAACATTAAGAGAGGTCGCCATCTCTTCTTGAGATAGATCCTTTTGATCTCTTATTTTTTTTATTGTGTCACTTGTACTCATAATGGAAGTCCAACTGACTTAGGAATCCGTTGCCGAGCAGCGGTTTAAAGACGTACTAGCTGCCCTTCGTATAAGCCTTTACCACATCAACGATGAGACCAAGAAGGCGACGGGCGAAGCTCCGTCGGATTTCCTTCTTGATGACTCCATCAAGAATGTTGGAATACAAGACTGTAACGTCGGCCAGCATCTCGCTAAGAACTTTACAGTTCTTGCAAGAGGGCGAGGGTCGCTTCATCAAAGCTGAAGCAAGCTTTTTGTGGACTGCCACAAGAACACGTTGATCGTTTAGTTCCATATAGTTGGTTTTAATGAGGAATAAATCGAGATTCTGCGAACTTTCGTAAACGGGAGCTCAGAAAATCGGGTCTTCGGCACTAAACAACTATGAGAAACGAACGCGCAAGCCGTCTTATCCACTCGCACCTAAAACATTCGACGGCCTGCGCGTTACGTAACTCAAAGCGCTAGTACCGTGAATCAATACGGAAATTCTGTAAAAGTCCCTTATATATCTATCTTTTTCCGTGAAGTCAAAATGACTTTATCATCTTTGTTAAACCTTTACCTCTTCATCATTAAGAAATAAAAGCTCAATAAAGGGAAAATACAAGGTTTTTCCTATCTGGTGGCCGGTGATACCGTCTTTCGACGTTAGAAGCTCGAGAGAGAGCCTCTATTCAAAAAGGATGAGACATCCTGCTGTGGATGCTTGCGATCTTATTGACCCTCACTGGGTCGAATGACAAGGTGCATAGGGAAAGCTTACGCTCTCCTCCTCTTACTCTAAAGGAACTCTAACTTTTTGTCAATGTTGTATTGGAGAACCCAGTTCTAACGCTATGTACCAGCCAGCTCAGTTTTCAAAAAAGAGGCTTTAATAGGTCTCTTTTTGTATGGACAAAGTTTTTGAAAGGTGGTATTGTATGCTTTCGTACCTTCACAATCCACAAACCAACCCCATGCCAAGGAGGCTGTATGTTCGTTCTTAATCCACAGTATGTTTACCTGGTCTTCTGTGCCGGGTTTCTCCTTGTGTGGATGATTATCTACACGTACTCGCCCACGACTCGCCATGAACAACTCCAGATGAGCCTCATCTCTGTTCCTGGTGGCCCCCTGAGTGAAATCCTCTATCTTCGGGACTACTGGCATCCCATAAGTGCCTTCCCGATAAAGATCGGTCCAGTTCACACAGTTGTTGAGGATCTACTCTTTGCCTTCGCCTTTTCTGGTATTGTGGCTACACTCTATCAGCTGTTTGCAAGGAAAGAACTCAAATCTAATCCAGCTTTGGGTGGCGGAATGCGTCTTGCTTGCGCAAGCGTAGCAGTTGCCTCGCTCCTTCTGGTTTGGTTTGGTATCAATTCCATCTACGCAACTTCGATTGGTTTTTTGGTCGGAACAATATGGATGGTCTCAAGACGACCAGATTTGCTGAAGCCAGCGATTGCGAGCGGCATCCTTGTCGGACTGGGCTATTTCGGATGCCTCGGGGTGTTCTATGGCCTAGTGGCTAATATTGAAGAGCTATCTAAATTGTACTGGAAGCTCGATGGAACAAGCCTCGACATCCGTTTTGTCGGAATCCCTATTACAGAACTCATCTGGGCTTTTTCGTTCGGAACGCTCTTTGGACCGTTGTACGCGTTTGGCCGTCGCATGAGTTATGTTTGAGCGAGTCGAATCCTCACTCCGTCGGAACTTTAATGAGTAACGGCGGTTTTTATTTTCATGCAAAAGAAGCTCGAACATCATTGACACACCGGCTCAAAAGAATTGAAAAGCTCCTCTAATAGGAGTTTTTTTGGTAGGAAAATATAAAGTATCTACTTAGGGTTATTATGGTAGTATACTAGTAATAATTAAACTCATAAGATAGTCGCTATGAAATCTTTTGTCGGTGCTGTACTTTTAGTTCTCCTCCTGACGTTTTTTGCTGCTTTCAACACGATGACCATTCCTATTCAGATCGCTTCGTTCTCAGCTCTGGTGCCGCTGTCTCTCGCGGTTATCGTCCCAGTGGGGATTGCGCTCCTTCTCTTTGCTTTGTTTCATCTGAGAGTGATAAACAAGACCGAGCTCGTAATTCGCAATTTGGAAGATACTGTCGAGGAGACTCAGAAGCAGATTGTTGCGATGACCAAGCGAGCCCATGTGCTGGAGATAGAGAACAGGAAGCTCAAAATTCGCTTTGGTGAGCCGGAAGATATGGACGATAGGTCATTATGATGGCATTCCTCCTCAAACTGTGGAAAATGCTCGGCTTTTCCAAGAATATCCAGCTCCGGATTATTCGGATGTTTCAGGATCAATTTCTGGTCGGGGTGACAGGGCTCATCTTTAATGCCGAAAACAAGGTGCTCTTGTTCAAGCACACCTATCGCAAGACCGCTTGGAGTTTGCCGGGTGGCTATATGAATGGCAAGGAACATCCTAAGGAGGCACTGGAAAGGGAGATATTGGAAGAATCAAGCCTCTCGGTGAGCATCGACTGGCGGATGAAGGTGCGCACAGATCGGGAAACCGCTCGCCTGGATATTTCCTACATCGGCACATATATTGGAGGCACCTTTACTCCTTCGGCAGAGGTAATCGAAGCACGATTTTGCTCCCTCTCGGACTTGCCACCTATCAGGAGGGATCAGCTATTTCTTATCGACCGCGCACTCGAACAGCGTAAACTTTTTTTTGCGGATGATGCACAAGGGAGCCTGATGACGAAACGCGACGACTCTCTTTCTCAGGAACGTGTTGATGCTGTGAATGTGAGAAATGAGATCGCCCATTTGTAAAGAAAGTAAAGAAGTGTAGATTTCTTCCGAGAACGTTTCATAGTCACTATGCGTATGTTTGGACTTTCATCTGAAGAAAACTCTTTGTTTCAAGGCCTCTCTACCCCCGGGAAAATCCAGGATTTTTTGGACGATTTTCCGAGCAATCTTTCACAATATAGTGAATCCTGTTCTTCACCCCGGATGGCGCTCCGCAAAGGTCGGGCGCACTGTATCGAAGGCGCCCTTATTGCCGCTACCGCTCTGTGGTTTCATGGCAAGCCCCCGCTGTTACTTGATCTCAAAGCAGAATCACCGGACTTTGACCACGTGGTGGCACTGTATAAACATGGCGGGTGCTGGGGGGCGATAAGTAAGAGTAACCACCCCGTGCTCCGTTATCGCGATCCTATTTATCGTACGCCGCGCGAACTCACACTCTCCTATTTTCACGAGTACGTCTTGGTAGCTACGGGGGAAAAGACTCTACGCTACTACTCTCGGCCTTTTTCACTGAAACATTTTGGGGATAAATGGATTACTTCGGAAAAACACCTCTGGGAGATCGCCGAAGCCCTTGATATTTCACCGCACTATCCATTGGTACCCCCTGGAACGGAAAAACTGCTCCGTAAAGCTTCCGATATTGAACGTTCAGCCGGTCGTTTGAAAGAATGGAAGCGAAGTGACCCGGGGACTTAGGAGAATACTCCAAAAAATGAAAAAGAGGTCTCTCTAAAGAGTCCTTTTTTGCTTTATATAAGGGAAATAGTAGTATCTTGGTATTGACGAAAAGTCAAAAATATGCTATCATCGACAGTTAGCTTCAGAGCTGACCTGACACTCCTTCGGGGGTCTTAGCTAAAGAATAACAGTACTCTATGATATCTCGAAAAGGTTTACTTTTCGTCACTATCGCTCTTGTCTCGATCTTTACCAATACTCATACCGCAGAGGCTGCCCTGGTTGGCCAAGAGCTCCCGACGACCCTAGCGCGTGTCTATGATTTCCAGAATGACCCCTTTCTTTTGGATTGGACGTTCAATGTCGAGAAATCGACTGTGACTGCTCCTGTTTCGATGAGCGCAGAAGACAAAATTCTCAATCGCTGGAAGGAAAAACAAGCTCAAATGTGGAATAGCTTGCCCCAAGGTACCTTCGTCATCAATGCTTCCGCCTATACGGCTGCTGCTGACGAGTGTGGCAAGTCTGATGGCATCACTTCTTCTGGCCTGAAAGTGGCTGAGAAACGGACTCTGGCTTGTCCCCCCTCTTTCCCTTTTGGCACGAAGATTGCCATTGAAGGGATGGGAAATTATCGCTGTGAAGACCGCGGTGGGGCGATCAAAGGCAACCACGTTGATATCTATGTGCAAACCAAAACCGAAGCTTTCGCTTTCGGTCGCCAAAATCTGACGGCCGAAGTGATTGAGTAAAACAAAATGTACCGAGAAACACCTTTCGCCTGAGAGGTGTTTTTTGTTGACGGTCGGGGTGTGATTTGATAGTCTTCGAAGGTATTTGAAGAGAGTGGTCCGATGGCCGAGTGGTTAGGCAAAGGTCTGCAAAACCTTTTACAGCGGTTCAATTCCGCTTCGGACCTCACAAATTTGAAATTTAACATCTAATAGGGTATACTTATAATACTGAACCTTCGTATAGTATACCATTATGCGCTCTCGAAAGTGGACCGATTTCCAGCTTGTTGTAGCGGTAAAGAATCTAAAGAGTACAAGAGCGGTAATAGGCGCTTTGGGTCTGATTCCTGCTGGAGGTAATTACCAGCAAGTGAGGAAGAGGATACAAGATTTGGATTTGGATACGTCGCATTTTCTTGGTAAGGGATGGGGTAAAGGTATGTTTTTCGAGCGCTCAGTAATTCCGATAGAAAGTATTCTTGTTCAGAATTCTTTCTATCAAAGCCACAAGTTAAAACAAAGACTTTTTTCACTTGGACTTAAACAAAAGAAATGTGAGGAATGTGGGTGGAAAAAAGTTTCTGAAGACGGCAGGGTTCCCGTTGAGCTGGATCATATCAATGGTATTAGAAATGATAACCGTTTGGAAAACTTGCGCATTCTTTGCCCAAATTGTCATAGCCTGAAGTTGACCCATAGAGGGAAAAATAAAAAAAGAGGATAGTAAAGATGCAAGCCGGGGTGGCGGAAAGGCAGACGCACGGCACTTAAGATGCTGCGCCCAAAAGGCATGTGGGTTCGAGTCCCACCCTCGGCACAACAGAATTTTTTTATGCTGGTGCATTTTCGAGCCAGTATGTATTATTATGAAAAAATTGCATAACATTTCTATTCCCAATACCCCGCTTCGTTTTTTGATATATATTACTAGGCCGTTTTGGAAGTTCGCATTGGGGACGTTCTTGTTCGTGACTCTCGCACAAGGCATTTCTCTCATCCTACCCTACTTTCTCAAGCGTTTGATTGATGCTCTGACACATGCTACGAATGCCGAAGCGACGGTAGCAGCTCTCACCAGGTGGGGCACGCTCTACCTTATTGTTCTCATTGTTATGTTCTTGAACTGGCGGGTCAGTGGTTTGCTCGGCATAGTGTGGCTAGGGCGGAGCAAAGCCTATTCTTTTCGGATACTGTACGACTACATCGCTCTTCACAGTCATGCTTATTTTTCCAACCGTTTTGCTGGGGCGATTGCCAACAAGATTTCGCATGCCTCTGACGGCGCGGACAATCTGATGGAGGATATCGCGTGGCATCATTACCCGTCGGTGTTACAAATTGTAGGAACCGGAGTGCTCCTCTTTATCACCGATCTCTCATTAGCTATTATTTTCATAACGCTCGCGCTGGTACTCATTGTTTTGAATGTGTTTTTGGTACGCCGCCGCCGGCCGTTGGTGATTGCCTACGCGGACGCTTCCTCACTTTTGCGCGGAGTAGGTGTGGACCTAGTGACGAATATGGCTATGGTGCGTCAGTTTGATCGACGGATGTTCGAACAAAAAAGACTGGGACAGTATATCGGTGACCGAACTTACAAAGATATGGCGCGAGACAGATCTCAGGAGTTTGGGTTGGTGCTCAATAATGTGCTGGTGGTTTTGGCGATTGTAATGATGATGCTCATATTAGCACGCGGCGTGATGGTGGGGACATTTAGTACAGGTGATGTTGTGTTGGTGGTCTCGCTCATCTGGAACACTTCCTATCAGCTCATCTTCATTGGGAGTATGTTAAACAGCTTTATCCGAGTGCACAGCGAAATCGAAGAAGGCCTGACAGAGACGCTTATCCCCTATGACATCGTAGATGCCCCAGGAGCCAAGGCTCTTTATGTAGAGCGGGGGCTCATCGAATGGCGGGATGTGACATTTAGTTATGATACGCGCTCAGTACTCGACCATTTCAATCTAAAAATCATTCCCGGACAAAGACTGGGGTTGGTTGGTTCTAGTGGAGCAGGCAAGTCCACTTTTGTTGCGCTTCTCTTGCGCGAGCATGAAGTAAACAGTGGCGCAGTATTGATAGACGGTCAGAACATCGCTTTCGTTACTCAGGACTCGCTCCGGGCGGAAATTGCCGTGGTACCACAGGAACCGTCATTGTTCCATCGCTCGATCCGCGAAAATATTGCCTATGGGAAACCGGAAGCGACGGACGAAGAAATTATCGCTGTGGCCAAGAAAGCGCAGGCACATGATTTTATCATTTCTTTGCCAGAAGGCTACAACACACTGGTCGGTGAGCGCGGGGTAAAGCTTTCCGGTGGACAAAAGCAACGTGTAGCTATTGCGCGGGCGATGCTGAAAGATGCCCCCATCCTCATTCTCGACGAAGCGACGAGTGCACTTGATAGTGAGAGTGAGGTATCTATCCAGCAGGCGCTCCACGAATTGATGCACGGAAAGACCGTCATCGCCATCGCTCATCGTTTGTCTACACTACGAGAAATGGACCGTATCATCGTCTTAGAAAAAGGGGCTATCGTCGAAGATGGTCAGCATGAACAATTGGTAGCGGCAGGCGGAATGTATGCCAGGCTATGGGAGCACCAAGCCGGTGGCTTCTTGCAGGAGTAATTGTAATAAAAAACTCAGCGTGAGTGCTGAGTTTTTTTATTTATTTCTTTGAGTATCTTTGGGATTTTTTTGAAGTCTTTGATGAGAGTTTTCCGGAGGCTGCCATTGTAGAGGGCAGCGGCGGGATGATAGAGAACGAAGAAAGTTTGTGTACCGATAGATGCCAGATTTTTTTGAAATGTTTGGCCGTGTGCCTCGGAAATTTTTCTCCCCGGTACGAAATGTTCCATCGCATGACGCCCGAGAGTGACGATAATTTTTGGTCGGATGATTTTAATTTGCTCATGGAGCCATTCTTGACAAGCAATAATTTCTTGTGGCGACGGATCACGATTATCTGGTGGGCGATATTTGACGATGTTGGTGATGTAAATGTCTTCGCGTTTCAATTGTATGAGAGCGAGCATAGTAGCCAAGAATTTCCCCGCCGCCCCGATAAATGGTACCCCCTGGATATCTTCATTCTTACCCGGCGCTTCACCAATAAATAAAATGTCAGCCTCAGCACTCCCTTCTCCGGGCACTGCCTGTGTCGCCTGTTTTTTCAAAGTACACTGACATGACTCAGCCATTTTGGCATTGAGTAGCATCAGGGCTTTTTGTTTCTCCATATTTCAAATGTAAACAGTTTTACGCGACCGTCCAACTTTCTTCGGTCTCGATAATGTTTCCCGGTAATTCGAATCCGCTAGCGAGCTTATGCCCTCCCCCACCAAATTGATGGGCGATGGCTGAAACATCAACGCCATGATGTTCCATCGAACGCAAACTGGCGCGCACAATATTGCCATCACGTTCAGAAAGGACGAGTGCAAACTTGGCATCTGGTACCGTACTCAAGATCGAGGTTACCTGATAGATATCTTCTACCGAAGCATGACAGTCTGCGATGTCCTGTTTGGTGACAGCTGTTACCAACATACCATTTTTGGGATTGAACTTGG
The DNA here is from genome assembly GCA_043743535.1 of Candidatus Moraniibacteriota bacterium. GTDB lineage: Bacteria > Patescibacteriota > Minisyncoccia > Moranbacterales > UBA1568 > UBA1568. The sequence goes on from JAYTWI010000020.1 coordinate 100,403, forward strand.
CTTTTTCGAAAGCTTTGCCCCATAATTTTAGAGCAGAGATATTTTTGTTGGTAAAAATAATTTGTGAAATTCTGGTAAGCGGTGCTCCTTTTTTCATCAGTTCTGAAGCGATTTCCATCACCTGCGGGGATACTCCCCCGTGTTGAAATCCCCCAGTATCGAAAAGGATACCCATCAAAAGCATAGTGGCCATTGACTTCGTGATAGTGCCGCCCGTAGCAGTAAGAAAGAGATAAATCAGTTCAGAAGTGGAAGAATATTCTGGATCAACCATGACAACGTCACCTTTGAGGTTGATATCAGGGTGATGGTCGATAAGAACGATAACCTGGTTTTCCATGAAACGATTGATGATAGCATCAAATCCCCGATCCACGCTGTCACTAGCGATGACGGCGTCGTAATTTGATAAATCAAGCTGATCGGGATGGAAAAAAGTGGCTTCACATAAGCCTTCAAGAGTATCAGGGAAGGGGTTAAAACACGCGATATCAACGTGTTTGCCGCGGATCTCCAGGTATTCTTTCAGAGCCAAATTAGCACCAACCGTATCTGGGTCTGGGCGGTTATGAGCTACCAAGAGAATACGTTTGGCTTGCGAGATAACATATTCTAAGGTGTGAAATTCGGTATCAAAACGTTGCATTCCTTTGGGGATAACTGGTGTATAAACAGCAAAAATGCTCTATTTTAGCTCCAAAAGAAGTTTTTCTACCTTGTCGGCCTCTTGCGCCGTAGTATCGATTTCGAAAGAAAGTTTCGGCATAGGCTTCATATAAAGCTTCGAAAAGAGGACTTTTTGGATTTGGGATAATTCTTTTTTTAGAGTGGCTACGACGTACTGCGTCTCTGCCTCAGGAAATACACTGATAAACATCCGAGTGTAGCGCAAATCCTTGGACGTGTCAATCTTGGCAATAGTGATAATCACCCCCTGTTTCAGGGAAAGCTCTCGTTCCATTATCTCGCCAATCAGTTGACGGAGGAGCTCGTTTACTTTTGTCACTCGTAATGATGTCATAGGCGGTAGTTTTGAGAATAATAAGTGCCCTTGGTAGGAATCGAACCTACATCGCTCCCTTAGGACGGGACCGTTCTATCCATTGAACTACAAAGGCGATGGCGTACTGTACCACATCTCTCTTATAGTATCAATGCTCGCCTTCAAAGTAAACAAAAAATCCCATAGCAAGGGATTTTAATCTATAAGTTCGTCTTGGTGGTGTTTGTTTAAAAAAGTCAGAACTCATTTCGGGCAGAATCCCTAGCTTCGCGCCATTCTCACCTGCCATCCATGCACAGTAGTGATCCTTGAACTCACCGTTCACATAATCGTCCACATGTTCACCAAAATATCAGAGATCACCCAAACTAAAATTTACAGTCTTTAAATAGCACTACCTTTATTCATCCCGCAAGAGCTCGGTGGCTTTGAGCCTATTTACGAGCGAAGAAGCTGCCGCGCTAGTGATTATTGCTGCTGCAATAACCGACCCAACTATGACCGTGAGCGAACCGTACGGTATGATATAAGGTGGGTTGAGCACAAAGAGGGGTCGCAAAACGTTGATGAAATAATAAGCCATAACAAGGCCGACTGGCACGCCCACAAGCGATCCTGCAATTGTAGCCGTTGTAGCCTCAGCCCCGATGAGTGCACGGATTTCGCGCGACGACATACCTTGTGCCTTGAGCGTGACATACTCTCGGCGCCTAGATAACAGCAATCCAAACACAAAGATTGCGACCACCATTGTACCCATAGCAAGTGAGTATGCAGAGTCGATCTTCAACAGACCGTCAATATTGAGTGATGCTAAACTTGATTGGTCCTTAGCAAGTGTAGTCAATCGTGACTCAATCACGAGCGCGTCGTCGGCCGCGACCCCGCTTTGCAAAGTCTGAGCGGTTTTGTTAATAAAGGCATCGGACGGCTCTCGTGTGTGAGCCAAAAAGAACGAGACCGGCACGATAGGCGCGAGCGTTTCGTGGCGGGCAATGTTCATAAGTGCGTCAGCACCGTCAGGAAAACCTGGAAGATTTTTAAAAAGTCCTGCGACTACAAAATCAACATCGACTTGTTCTGATGTATCTTTGCCGAGCAATATATGAATCGTGTCTCCGACCTTAGCTTTCAAAAATGACGCCATATCATAGCTTAGTAAGACGGTGTTTGAGTTTGGATTGAGCAATGCAAGGGCAACGCTTGCTTTGCCATTTGAAAAATGTGTGTCACCAAATGGAGCGACACGCATATACGAGTCTGGGTCTATTGCAGCCAAGCTGGCAACGTCTGAAGTCCTATTGGAGCGAAGAATGACATTATGTATACCGTATATGACGGGCGCCGCACTGTCGATACCTGGAGTTATAAAACTTTGAGCCTTGCTGCTGTGGTATACCTGTCTGCTCGCTGGCGTCGGAGCTATTTTTATGTCAGAGCCTAGGACATACCGAGTGTCTGCAATTTTGGCTTCCTTGTATGATGCGGTGAACACCGCAAGGCTTGTGCCGAAAGCAATGATAAGACCGATGATTATTGCGGCTTCAGCCAATGCCCATGCACGTCGCCGAATGCTGAGGCCAAACAAAAGCGAAAATGGCTTATTTAGTGCACGATCAGACAGTGACTTCGAGTGCAAAAGTAGTCCGGCAACAATTCGTCCGCCAAACAGGTTACCACAGAGCCACGCTACGATTGGCAAACACAATAGACCAAGAGGAATAGAGACTGACCGACCCACATACACCGAGCCTGGCTCCCCTTGGAAACCGGCGTTAACTACTACAAAGTAGGTGGCTATGGCTACAATAGCGATGCCCGCAAGATCAAGCCAGTATTGTCGCCATTTCGGCTGCCCCAAAACATATTTCGCCCGATCGATATTTATTTCTTGGTCGATTGACCGACGTCCCGTGACATAGAGTGCGAGTCCGGTGGCACCAAGTCCCGCAACAGTCCCTATGAACGCCGAGAAGCCGAGACTCGTTGCGGTAGCGCGAAGAAGTGTCGGCAGCCCAACAACGATTGCTGCAGTTATAAACCCGAACAAAACTCCAACGAACGCGCCGCATGCCGTAATGAAACTCACGCGTACCGAAAGCATCGACAGTAAGAGCTTTCGACTCGCGCCTCGTATGCGCAAAATTGCCTGTTCTCTTCTCTGACTACTTGAAAGCACTATTCCAGCATACGCAGCAAGAAACGCGGCAAGAAGGATACCCGGAAGTCCGAGAAACACAAACATCTGTTTTGCTACGCCCGCATCACCACTTGCAACAGAAAGTGTGTTTGAGACATGATTAAGCAAGAACCCCTGCCCCGGTGCCACATTTGAGACCGACGCCCCTATTAGCTCCGCTTCTTTGAGAGCAACAGCTGGTTCAGCGTTTAGCTGTTCGCGCTCTAATCTAATATCTATCTCCTGAATAGGTAGGCTCTTTACGCGCTCACCTCGTGCAGAGTTTGCCCGCTGGAATGGTGCCAAAATTTCGTTCTTGAAGTCTTCCACATCCAGTATGACACTAGTAGGCACGTACAGAAAAACTTCAAGATTTGCTCCGTGTCTACTAGAAAAAATCGTGCGAGCCTGAGTCAGGTCAGCGATACCGCTCACTTTTTTAGATACAGTCGTGCCATCGGGCAAATCAATCATTATTGAATCACCAAGACCGACTGATAGCTTCTCTGCAGCCTCTGCACTTATGACGGCAGCGCCCAGTACTTGTGCACCCTGAAGCATTTTGATAGTTGGATCTATCTTGGCATATGAGGTATCAAAGCCGAAGACGCGTACCGAGTCGGCTATTTGTTTGGTCGACCGAAGAGAACCGGGCGCAAGATCCGAAATGTACAGCTCCTCGGCAAATTTTACGCCCCTGATTCCTCTGATCTGGGCAGCAATATCGTGCACGCTTACCGGCTTGTTTATATTTGCAGAGACAGGCGAAAGAATCTCTCGAGTCGAGAACGTAGCGTTGAAATCCTGATCGCTCAACTGTACATCTGAGACGACCTCTGCTTGATATTCCATCTGCACGGTACCCTGAGGTTGTACAGTGCCTATATTCCATCCTTCCTGCGTCCCGGTCTGGGAAAAAGGATTCTCGTCTTTGCGGTCTATCGCTTTCCCGGAAGCTTGCGCAAAACCAGATACATAGCGAAGTTTGTCACTAAGTACCGAGCGGACTACCACCTCATTTGATGGAGTATCACCTATATTCTTAAACTCCATCCGTACGCGTACCTTGGTGCCGGTTGTTGCTAAGTGTCCAACGGGCGCATATGAAAGGTTAAGCTCTGTCGCTCCCCCCAAAGAGGTAATGACTCGTTGCAGGTCGACCTGGAGCGGTGCCAATGCTCGCTGAGTCATGGAGGCAGATAGTCCATCTACAAAAAATAGAATGGCACACGTGAGGGCGATACCCAACAACACACCGGATACAGTTGAAAGCGTGCGGCGTGGGTTTCTAATAAGGTCAGTGGTAACGTATTTAAATACCATAGGTAATTTTATTTTGATTCAGATTGAACAAGCGTGACGATTCTACCCATTTGTCCTGCAACCCTTGGATCGTGTGTTACCACAACAAGAGCCGACCCTAGGCGCTTCTGAATATCCAAAAGAAGCTCTACAACATTGAGAGCGTTTACATCGTCAAGCGAACCTGTCGGTTCATCAGCCAAAATGACGGCCGGTGCGTGTACGATAGCCCTCGCTATCGCTGCCCGCTGCCTTTGCCCACCTGAAAGTTGATCAGGTAGGCGCCCCCCAAGACCTTCTAACCCGAGCTTATCTAGCAAACGAGTTATTCTGCCTTCGGCATCTTCCATGTCATTGCACAACAACAGCTGAAGATGAATATTTTCATGGACTGTGAGAAAAGGTAGGAGATTGTCGGCTTGATACACAATGCCAAAATTTTCTTTTCGGAAGGCTACCCGCTCTGCCTCGGTGAGATTCGTGATTGTAGTGTTACCTATGACGACTGATCCTTTTGTCGGTAGCGCCAGTCCTGCTATAAGACCAAGAAGCGTTGACTTGCCGCTACCACTTGGCCCCATAAGGGCGACGCTTTCTCTAGCCTTTACCATAAAAATTGGGCACGTAAGTGCTGTGATGATGCCGCGAGCTGTATCATATTCCACCACAATATCACGTGTCTCTATCGCATTTTCATTTTTCATATCGCTATAACCTTTTTATCTTTCATACAAAACTGACGCTGCGCCAACTCAGCGAGGCGCTTATTATGCGTAACAAAAACGACCGCCATTGAAGACGCGAAAATTTCCTGCATGACCGAATCTGCAGTATTTGCATCAAGCTGAGCCGCCATTTCATCGGCAATCAGGAGCTTGGGTTCATTTGAAAGCGCCACCGCCAGGGAGACTCTCTGTGCCTCTCCGCCAGAAATTTGCCTTGGCAAGTAGTTTGCAACGTGTGCTACTCCAAGTCGCTTTAAAAGTTTAAGTGCTGCGGCAGAATCCTTGCCGCGCCCTCCAAAACTATGTGCAAGCTCTACATTTTCCAGGGCAGTTAAAAAGGGTATAAGGTTTTCCGCTTGTAGTGCCATACCAACACTTGTCGCACGAATTAGAGACCGTTCGTCATCATTGAGAGAGTTAAGTGGGATGCCGTTAAAAGTGACCGTGCCGAGGTCGGGCTGCAAAAGGCCGTTGATAAGTGAGAGCAACGTCGATTTACCACTACCCGATGCCCCGACCAGACTTATTTTGTCTCCAGGATAAACCTCGAAATCAACATTGTTTAACACCATGTGCTCGCCATTCAAAGAATGAAAGGTCTTTGAGACGCCCCTAAGTGCAACAAGTGGAGTTTTGGGTAGAGTTGTGGTCATTGCTTGATTGTAGTGGTCATGGTCGTTAAGCGCTCTGCCTTTGGTACATTCGTATATACATTTGGTGCGACTTTTTTAGCATGTTCTTCTAAGTCAAGCACCACCTGGCTCGCTTCCGCAAGACCCTTTGGAGACAACTGCACAATATTGGCAAGCTCGAAGTCATCCTGGTGTAGGCTTTTGTCCTCTGGCACATTTCGTATTACACCAACGCCCGGGGCGTAGTATTTGATTTCATTCTCAATGGCTGTGGCAGCACCCTCAACCACTGCGCGTACGTTATGGAAGGTACCGTATGCAACTGTTAAATCCTGACCAACTGAGACAGGTTCTGCTACCGTCGCCTCCTCTGTCGGCCCTGCAGAACCGATAAACCATTGAGGAGTGTCGGGGGTGACCACGGCTGGGATCAATATGCCCACTTGCGCCCCGGTTGACGTACCGATAAAAGCATTATTAACATTCGTATATTGACCTCCTTGATAGTCTTCGGTGTATCCTCCCAGGATCCAAATATTTCGGTCTCGATCGATAGCCAGATAGTCAAATCCGACCTGTGATATCTCTCCAGAGTCCTCGCTTTGATCAAGCACCGCTATGGCCTGTACACCGTCAATAGTACGCACGACATCAGTTACGGTACTGATTATCTGATGCGGCACTTTGCGCGACCCCACTTCTGTCGTTCCTGCCCGAACCAATTGCATACCGGGTTTGAGCGGATGGTACTCATTTACAAGATCGAGTGGTTTAACAAAATTCTCAGGTTTGAAGGCAACACGTGTCGCTTCTACTTTTGTAGTGACCTTTCCTTTCTGCACAGAATACCAAACGGCGATAGCTCCCCCGCAAAGGATAGCAAGAACTGCCAATATAATAATGAGCCCTTTTTTGCTTTTAAATTGGATCATAGTATTTATGGTACTGCTATTTTAATAGGTACGCACACAGACTTTCTAGCTAATAAGACCATCCCTAATAAAAACATTCCGTCTGCCTTTTTATACACTCATAGCCGGTTTGTTGCTCTATGCCTTCTATAGCTCATAAAGTTAATACGCATGACCTATACATTTCCTTTCAAACTACTTTTTCCAAGGGAACACCTGCTCCGCTTGGAATGTGTTGTTACCGACATCCTTGCCTATCGCCCTGAGTCTCTCTCCAGGTTTTGGCACCATACTGACATCCTCCCTATCGAATTTTTGAAAAGTGATACGCCATACTTTTTGATGAAAATCTCGTATGGAGAGACCCTCTGCATCGGCAGAAGTAAGAACGGTGCCGCCGAGCAAACCTTTTTCAGATTGTGACCATTCATCCTCGGATGTATATACCAAAGAATTATAATAAGGAATTGACTCATTAAGAAATTCATTGATATTTTTACCCAGATCAAATTCATCGAATACAAAACCGAGCACCAGACTTATTGCAAGAGCAATGCCCATCACCCGCATCACTCCATAGCGATAACCGTATTTCGTATGGCGAATGCTTACGCGAGTGATGAAAAGCAGTAGACCAAGCGATAGAAGCCAGACGTACGGAATAATCAAAAGTATATTTTTAACCACGCTCTGATTCAGGTACGTCATGCCCTCCGTATCGAAATTGAAAAAGAGGAATATAATAATTGAAACAGCTACGCCGCCAAATAGCACCGCGAGACTTGCGATAGTCCAAAACACGCTTCGCTTTAGCAAAAAGCGGGAGCGCAGGATCGGCCTCAGCTTACGCTCGTCAATTGTCTTTATAATGTTTTCGGATATGTTTTCTTTCATACTCTTATTGTGGTGTAGTACGTTTTTGTGAGAGGATGGCTTTCAATTCTTTTTTACCACGATTAATATATGTCGCAACGGTTCCTTCAGGTATCTGCAGTATGTCAGATATTTCAGTATAGCTTTTTTCTTCAAAATAGCGGATGATGAGTACGATTCGGTATTTTTCATCGACATGAGAGAGCGCCTCTCGAATTTCTTTGCCATCAGCTTTTCTCTCTATCTCGTCAATGAAATGGTTCGCGTCTGGGATGTTTTCAAAGAGTTTTAAGTCTTCTTCAGCAACAACCATCACCGGACGCGATTTCTTTTTGCGAAATAAACTCATTGTCTCGTTGTGGGTAATTCTATAGAGCCACGAGGAAAACTTCAACTTCAGATCATAATCATTGAGGTTCACATAACACTTAAGAAAAGTCTCCTGAAGTACGTCATCAGTATCATTCCCGTCAACACAACCCAAGCGCGTAATGTATCTCTTCAGTGGTGCTTGGTACTTTTCAACAATGAAAATGAAAGAATGTTTATCCCTTAGCGTGGCGGCAACCAGCTCTTGATCAGATTGCATGGATGATATAAAGACCATGATTATTTCAAAAGTCTATCAATACTTACACCGAGCGCTTGTGTCAATCGCTCCAACCGTTGACCGTTGATATTTTTCTTTCCATTTTTTTTCGGCTCCCCTACCCCCCGAATTAAATCAGAAAGGAAATTTTTGGGTTTTGCCAGCCCGAGTCCGCGAGCGCGCCAGAGGCACAATCGGAACGTACGAGACAGTTTCAAGCCACCATGCGCTCCGTGCGGACGAAGTCAATTCGGAAGTAAATCAAATTTGGTGGACCATGCCGGATTCGAACCGGCTGCCTCTTCCATGCCATGGAAGCGCTCTACCAATTGAGCTAATGGCCCGCAAGCTACTCCTGTATCATAGCGATTTTTTGGCTTCCGTCAATGATGGAGGATAAAGGTGCAAATCAGTCAAGTATTCGCTATACTATGAGTACATTTTGGCATGATTGCTATGCAAGAAATGAAAGATTGGGAAGATAGCGGGTTTTGGAGAAAGTCTATCTTTGTCGCATTTTTGCTCAGTATCCCCTTTTCCATCAGAAAAGTGTTTTTTGTTGTTTCTCCCCTTGGTAGCCTAGGGTTTAATGAATATTCAGATATCTCCCTGTATCTTTCAGATGTGCTGTTCCTAATCTTTTTTCTATGTATATTATTAGAAAACAAAATAAGTAAATTGTCAACTTCATACTGGAAGAACTTGTTCCACGTGGAACAAGTAGCGCTATTATTGATTGCCCCAGTCTTTTTTGTTCTCTGGACAGGTCTTTCAATTTATTGGGCAAAAAGTGAAACACTCGCTTTGTATAGCTTTTTTAAGGTTACGGAGGGGTATTTTTTGTATTTGACAGTAATTCTGTGGAGTGTTCCACGTGGAACAACTGGTACAGGCTTATCGATGAAAATTTGTTCCACGTGGAACAAATTGAGAAAAAAAATTATAATTAATTTGTTCCACGTGGAACAAGTTAATGAAAATACCATGAATATTCCACGTCAAACTCTCATTCAAAATTTTTGGTATTTTGTGAAGTATTGTTCCACGTGGAACAATACTCAAGTTGTAATGCTTGCCATGATATTTTCTGGCTTTATTCAGTCGTTATTTGCGATTTTTCAATTTTTGTTACAAAGATCACTAGGGGCTATTTACCTGAAGGAAAGCATATTTTTAGCTTCCGACCCTGGAGTAGCCAAAATAGTATTGTCAGGGAAAACACTTGTCCGGGCTTATGGATTTTTCCCTCACCCCAATGTTCTCGCAGGGTATTTAGGTCTAACGATACTTATTACGGTTGTTTATCCTTATTTATTTCGAAAAAATTTGTTCCACGTGGAACAAATGACACAGAAGAGTTATTTTGTTCCACGTGGAACACGGTTAAGTTTAGATTATTTCTTAAATACACTTTGTTCCACGTGGAACAAAGTGTATAGATCCTTTTTTTTGTTCCACGTGGAACAAAAACAACTATTATACAGGTTTGTACTTGCCGTGCAGATCTTTGGTTTTTTGTTCACTTTCTCAAAAGTAGCCTTTATTGGGCTCATTATTGCTCTCAGTTACATTTTATATGTTTTGTTCCACGTGGAACAAAACATGGATTATGCCAAGTCTGTTCCACGTGGAACAACTGGTACAGGCTTATCGATGAAAATTTGTTCCACGTGGAACAAATTGAGAAAAAAAATTATAATTAACTTGTTCCACGTGGAACAAGTTAATGAAAATACCATGAATATTCCACGTCAAACTCTCATTCAAAAGTTTTGGTATTTTGTGAAGTATTGTTCCACGTGGAACAAATACTCGAAAGAAAACAAACCTAATATCAAAAACAATTTGTTCCACGTGGAACAACGAATATATTCTTTGACTTTTTTAATCATTATTTTTTTTGGACTCCTCTTCATTTCCCAGGTAAATTTTAAGTATTTTTTCTTTCAACCTTTGTATGAAAGGCTTTATTTAAGCCAAGAAATATATGGTATAGCAAAAGAGCATTTTATTTTTGGCCTCGGAGCTGGACAATCAGTTTTTATGATGCAGAAGTATTTTTCTGAAGATCTTGCATCTTGGCAATTTCAACCGGTGCACAACCTATTCCTTCTCATTTTTTCAGAAACTGGCTTTATTGGACTGATTTTGTTTGGTTTATTTTTGTTTCAACTCCTCACTCTGCGAAAATATGTTCCACGTGGAACACGAATCGACTGGCGATACTTCTCGAACTTAATATATTCTACGTGGAACAGTAGAGACAATACATCCGAATCTGATTTGTTCCACGTGGAACAAATTTCTAAACATTTTCGATATGTTCCACGTGGAACAATAGTGAAACAAGATATTCTCGTAAAATTATTTTTGTCTGCAATACTATTTATATTATGGATTTCTTTGTTTGATCATTATTTTTGGGATATTCAGCAAGGCCAATTACTTCTATGGCTTTTCCTAGGACTTTTTGCTGCACAAAAGCTCTCTTTAGTTATTGACAAAAAATAGATTTATTGTATAATATTAACATTATGCAACGGGTAAGTCACCTCAGGTACGAGCAGTTTAAAGTGTGGGGAAATTTGATTGACAGGAAATGAACTGATTTTTTTAATACAATAAAGCGTTGAGCAATTTTTGCTTACGGTGTGGCGTGACATGCGACGTACGTTAAGAATAATTGCAAAAAATAACGGGTATTCACCCGATTTTACCAGCACTCGCTCAGAAACGAAAGTACACTTTCGTTTCACTCACTTCGTTTGGTAATAAACGAGAATAGGCTGAATGATATCCCACATATTTTTTTTGGTGATACAGAAAATAAATGATATAATCAAATTACATTTTCGTATGCGTAATGACATTTTTTTAGACGAGTAAATAGTGTTAGGGTTTGATTTCTTTGTTTGATAGTGAGTTGTTACGCAGATCGCAGATGATGAATGAATCACGGTTTCAGTTACTGCGAATAAAATAAAATTGATTATGGTGCGTAATGTAGCGAGAAGTATTTCTCGGGAGAGTGCTCGGGCTTCGGTGTTTCTTTTTTTGGTGCTCTTTGGATTGAGTGCAGCATTTTTTGTTTTTGCTGATGATGCCACTTCGCAAAAAAATATTTTTCAGGATTCTGATCAGGATGGGTTGAGCAATACTGAAGAAGCTTTGTATGGAACTGACCCGATAAATCCGGACACCGATGGTGATGGTTATACGGATGGCGTCGAAGTGAAGAGTGGCTATGACCCGCTCAAACCAGCACCTGGCGATAGAGTTGCTGTACTGACACCTGATAGTGCAGGCGCAACAAACACTCTGGTTGCTTCGAAAACTTCCGCAACAAGTGCACCTGCTACTAGGACATCAGAAAATCTAACCGATCAGCTGTCGACTCAGGTGGCGGCCATGGTGCAAAACCAATCGGCCGGTGCTACCGGTGGCGAGATCACACAACAATCTATTACGGACACGGTACAAAGTGTTATGGCGGAGAGTAATAATCAGGATATTGTTTTGCCTGATGTCAATGTGGATACCATTAAAATTAAAAAATTACCCAAGAATATAAAGGCGAAGGATCGTAAAGAACAGGAACGTCAGGATGCGTTGGAATATTTGACAGTCATGGCCTATATCTTGGCCAACAACTCGCCGAAAAGTTTTCATACGGAAGCTGATTTGAATACCTTGTTGACTACGATGGCAACAGACTCGCTTTCAGCGGCTTCTTTAGGCAACACTGCTTATTTGGAAAAGCTGTCCGAGCGAGGAAGCAAGATGCTCAAAGAAATAAACGATGTGGAAGTGCCACAGGGAATGATTGATGTTCATGTGAAGGCTATCAAAATAGCGAAGTACCTTACACAGCTGAAAGATGAGATGAATGGGCGGCAAGGCGAAGATCCACTTGGCCAGATTTCTTCTTTGGCTAAGGTGCAGGGGCTGATGAGTGTCGTGGCTGATTTTTCTCGAGAGGTAAATTTAAAATTGCAAGACTATGGTATTTCAGAAATACCAATAACTCCCTAGATTGCGTATGAGTTTTTCTTTTCGCACAACATCTTTTCGTCGGCCTGTGTCCGGCATTTTACTTACGTCATTTATGGCGGTCAATTTGTTCTGTTTTACGCCGAAAGCAAATGCCCAGGTATGGGGTGCTGTCAATATCTTTTCGGATCTGATGATCAATATTATGGAAACTATTCAGCATCAGATTGAAGGGGCTATTTTAGGAACGCTGAAAGTAGCTGCTATTCAAATGCTCAATAGTAAGCTTGGACAGCTGGTGGGCGGAGGAGCAGAGGGACCGCTTTTTATCACTGACTGGGGTGATTTCTTGTATGCTGGTCCAGCCGAAAAAACCAATGTGTATATGAATGATTTTTTTACGGTCACGACGCGGGGGAAATATGCTCAGGCGAACTATCAGGGGGTAGGAGGCCCTTCCTTTGCAGGCGGACAGAATTATCCCGGATATTTGGTTGCACGGGCGCAGAGTGTTATTGAGTTCAAAAGTAGCGATGGCGGCGCCGTTTATGATCTTGATCAGTATGGTGATCCATCCACGATGTTCGAGGAAGGAGATTGGCGTGGTTTTAGTGCATTTTTTTCCAATCCGGCAAACAATCCATTTGGATATAGCATCATGGCAGAGAGTGCCTATGCCAGTAGGATGACGAGGGAAGTTGAGACGGCGCGTGCCAAGGCCGTATCCGGAGGAGGATTCTTAGGAGTAGAAAAGGGCGGAAGAACAGTGACTCCCGCTGCCACTATTGCTGGGATGGTCGATAATGTTCAGAATATGGGGAACAATATGATAGCAGTGGCACAAAACCCGGGTGAATTTTTGTCTGGCGTTGTGTCGGCAGTAGTAAATAAGGCTATCACTGGGCTGATACAAAAAGGAGTTGGACAGGTACAGACAAAAATTCAACGCGAGATTCGCAATGTTGATAACCAGGTGACGAATGCGTTGGCTGCCGCCAATAAGAAGCTTGGTCCAGCAGCCAAATTCACTCGGGAAGCGAATCAAAAGCTTGATGTGGTAGTAAAAACTTCTGGAATTCCGCCACCACAACCAATTTGTATTGGTTCTGGCTGCTAAATCGAACTGGCACAACGTCCTCTGTAAGTGGACTCTATTATGGCTAAATGAAAAAATCCTGACAGAGTCGTCGGGATTTTTTCTTGTATAGTGTATAAGTGTCGGATTCTCTCGTCACCTTATCTGATGAACCGAGTATCCGCTTGTTTCTTTGGTGGACTTATTCTAGCATTTGCGCGAACCTTTTTTGAACGGAACTCCTGATGCACCCCGCCACTATTTTTCTAGGGCTGTGGTGGCGGGGTGATGGACTCGCCCGCACGGAGGAGTGGTCTGGGGAGGAATGCAGGCACGTTTCGGCTTTCTTTTTTTGAAACGGCGGCGGCTATTTAATTTCGGACTTCATCCGCTCAAACATTTTGACATGACCTCCGGTGTTCGGATGAAGTCCATCAATAAGGTCGTCGTCTCCGACGACACTTTACATGATAGCGCGATTTTGGTTTCCGCAAAATCGCTCCGTATTCTTAATTCCGAACAAGTTTCGTATGGTGGACAATACTGGATTCGAACCAGTGACCTTCACAATGTCAATGTGACGCTCTAACCAGCTGAGCTAATTGTCCTTAGATAGCAGTTGTTTCTCCAACCGATTCTTCCAATAAGATGTCTTCTTTTTGTGTGAGGGGAGGGTCTTTTGGGATGGCCAAGTGATGAAAGAAGAGTACCCAGAGGGCTTGCTCTAGAGTGTAGAACCAGCCGATACAAAGCGCCTGCAGGACGACCATCAGAGGCGAGGCGATAGATACTGAGGCGACCATCTTTTGGGAAATGGTAACAACACCCAGCATAACGAGATTTGCGGAAAATGTAAAGAGAAGGCCGATGGCAAGAATGAATAGGAGAAAACGAATGGACAATACTGTGTGGCGGGAAAAAAGTCGTAAGCTGTTTTCAATAGCATCTCTCGCCGAGAGCGGGGAGAGAAGAAAATAACAAAAAGAAAATTCTTGGATAAGAGAAATGAAAACTGCCAACGGAAGGAAAGTAAAGAGACTCAAGGAAAGCAGAGCTGAAGAAAGCTCTCCCGTACGCAGCCAAAAAAGGAACAGAGGAAGTGAAAAGGTGGCAATGATAATAAGTACGAAGCTGGTTGTCAGAACGCCGAGAAATAGGGCTCGGCGATAACCCCGCCAAATATGGGGGAGATTAATTTTTTTTGACAGCTTCTTTTGGATGGCGCGATCAAAAAGAAGAATGAGACTACTTTTGCTGAAAAGAAAAATGAGAAAAAAAATGAGGCAGACTAAGATGGAACGGACGTCGTGGCTGGGAACAGAAGAGAAGGGAGGAGAAGGCGAAGTAATGGCAATGGCAGTAAGGAGACACGCAATCAGCAAGCCAAAAGTCAATGCCGCGTAAGAAAAAGATAGCCGCCAGGCTTGACGAAAAATATCAAAAAAGGAGAAATTTTTCATACAAGGACACGAATCAGGTAAATGTCCCGCAGGGCTTAGACAAGCGGTACGGCCGAGTTGGCAGGAGGAACTTTGCCAACGATTTTTTCGAATTCATCGCGCTCAAGCGTTTCTTTTTCCAAGAGGGCGGAAGCGATGGCATTGAGGATGACGCGTTTTTCTGTCAGGATGGCCGTGGCTTTTTGGAAGGCATCATCGATTAATTTGGTTACTTCAGCATCGATGTCTTGGGCTGTCTTCTCTGAATAGTTACGCTCTTCATGCATCTCTCGTCCCAAAAAGACAAGTTCTTCTTTCTTACCAAAGGTGCGGGCGCCCAAGCGGCTCATCCCATAACGGGTGACCATATTTCGCGCCATCTGGGTAGCACGTTCCAAATCATTGGAAGGACCAGTGGTAATGTCACCAAAGACTAATTTTTCGCTGGCATAGCCACCGAGGAAAACGGCGAGTTCGTCAGTGAAATAATTATGGGAGTGGAGGCTCTTGTCTTCATCGGGGACGGAAAGAGTGTAGCCACCAGCGTGGCCGCGAGAAATGATGGAAACTTTGTGTACGGGATCAGCATAGGGGAGGGAGGTGCCGACCAAGGCATGCCCACCCTCATGGTAGGCAATAATTTCTTTTTCTTGTTTGTTGATAACGCGACTTTTGCGTTCTGGTCCGAGGATGACTTTCTCAATCGATTCGGTAAGTTCAGGCATACCAATCGTTTTCTTGTTGCGGCGGGTAGCGAGGATAGCGGCTTCATTGACCAGATTGGCCAGGTCGGCACCAGAAAATCCAGGAGTCCGGGCGGCTAGGGTGCGCAATACTACAGCTTCTTCCATCGGCTTGTTTTTGATATGGATAGCTAAAATCTGTTCACGTTCACTAATATCAGGCAGATCCATCGTCACACGGCGATCGAAACGGCCGGGACGAAGCAGGGCTGGATCCAAAACATCGGGTCGGTTGGTGGCGGCGATGACAATAACAGATGTGTCAGTTTCGAAACCATCCATTTCTACGAGAATTTGATTGAGGGTTTGTTCTCGTTCATCGTGACCACCACCTAGGCCCGCACCACGGTGACGGCCAACAGCATCGATTTCATCGATAAAAACAATGGCTGGGGCATTTTTCTTGGCCTGCTTGAAAAGATCACGCACCCGACTGGCACCGACGCCGACAAACATTTCTACAAACTCCGAACCGCTGATGTTGAAGAAGGGCACACCCGCTTCACCGGCCACTGCTTTGGCCATTAGTGTCTTACCAGTACCCGGGGGGCCAAGTAAGAGTACGCCTTTAGGGATTTTTGCTCCCATATTGAGGAATTTTTTGGGATGCTTGAGAAATTCTACGATTTCTTCCAGTTCTGTCTTGGCTTCTTTGGCACCGGCCACATCGGCAAAAGTAATTCGGTTCTTCTTGTCTTTAGGGTCTGACATACGGGCGCGACTCATACCAAAAGAGAGTGCCTGCGAATTACCTCGCTGAGCCTGACGCATCATGAACCAGATGAATGCAGCGATGAGAACAAAGGGTAGGAGAAAAGGCAAGAAAGTGGCCAGCCAAAAAGTAGCGCCGGAATCTTCAGTAATAGTCGTAGCAACAGCCTGGAACTTTCCTTTATCGACGCCATAATTCGAGAGTGAGTCAGAGAGTGAGCTCTCCGATTCTTTATTGGCTTTCTCTTTGGTGCCGTCTTTCAGTTCAATGGAGAGCTCGTTGTTTTTGACACCAATTTGTTTGACTTGATCCTGATTAATCTGGGTGACGAGTTCGCTTAAGGATACATCAGTCGGTTTCTTCTCCGGTGATTGGTAGAGAATGATGATACCTGAGATTAAGAGGAAAAGCAGGACGATTGTTGAGATATTTTTGAGCATTTTTTCCATAGGAGTGGCTAAAAAAGAAGTTATTTTTGAAAATTGAGTAGTCTCACTGTATCACCTTTCCGTTCCAATTTCAAGCCAGCTGCCGTAATGGCTTGGTGCTTGTTTTTGGTGCTGCGGAGCAGTTTGAGGATTTCATCGATAACTCCTTTGGGTGGGGATTTTTTTAGAAAAAACGGTTTAAGAAGCAAACGAAGTTTTTGGCAAAGCAGTGCATGAGGAATACTGAGGAGTGCCTGAACAGAAAAGGTAAGAGGGTCGTTGCTTTTCTGAGATGAAGAAAGGGCGCGTGTCTCGAGCAGTGCATAGTCATGAGCCAGGAGCGTCGCCGTGTCAGCGAGAATTTTTTTGATGTTCGGTTGATACTTTCTTTCGAGGAGGGGAATGAGATCATGTCGCACCCGATTGCGGAGAAATTTTCGATCGGTGTTGCTTGTATCAATGCGATAAGAAATTTTTCTCTCTTTCAGGTACTGCAAAATATCTGCTCTGGTCACATCGAGCAACGGACGAATGATAAAATTATTTTTTGGACGCATTGCCCTGAGGCCGGTCATACCCGAACCACGCAAAAGGCGGAGGAGGAATGTCTCAGCCTGATCGTCTCGGTGGTGGGCTACCACAATATGATCGTAATTTTTTTCTTGACGTAATGTTTCAAAAAAATGGTAGCGAAGATCACGGTATGATTCCTCGCTTTTCGCGAAGGATGTTTTTGGCGGACAGAAGACAGTGCATGGGATATCGTACTGTGTCGCTAATGTTTTGACAAACGCTTCATCACAGTCAGAATCTTTACCACGCAAGCGATAATTAACGTGCGCGATGTGGAGTCGAAAGTCGTGTTTCCGCGCAAGAGAGGAAAAAACGTCGAGCAGACAGACACTGTCAGTTCCGCCAGAAATGCCAAGAATAAAGCTTTGTTTCGGCTTCCATAGGTTAAACATATGAGCCGTGTTCTCTACACGTTTCATAAATCTCCGCGCAGTGGAAGAGGAGGTATTATGAGGCGACGGAGTGTCTTTTGATGAGGGCTGTCGCTTGGGTGATGGCTTCATCAAGTTTGCCGTCTTGGTTTTCAATTTGATAATCATAGATGCTTTTGGGAAGCCATTCACGAATGTGAGCCAACCGCGTTTGGATATATTCCTCAGTCGGGTTATCACGGCGACGTATGCGCTCCTCTATTTGTTCAAGGGGAGCATTGATGTATATGACGGTCAGTTCCGGGAAACGTGTTTTGAGATCGCGGGCGCCAGCAAAGTCTACTTTCCAAATGCCAACTTTTCTGCTCTCGGCAACACGCTCTACTTCTTCACTGGTTACACCGTAGTATACCCCGTCATACTTCTCTACATATTCGAGAAGTTTGTTTTGCACAATCTTTTTCTCGAACTCATCATGAGAAATAAAGTAGTAGGGGTGTCCTTGTGATTCCGCTGGACGCATCGGTCGGGTGACGGTGGTGATAACTCTCTCTACATCAATGAACTTCTCTACACCCTCTATAACAGAATCTTGCCCAGAACCTGATGGTCCGTAGATGACAAAGATGTTTTTGAAACTGATCATAAGAATGTATTTATATCTTGATGTAAAAAACCCCGCCGTTCGTGAAGGCGGGGCGATTTACTTTAGGCTGCTTTTTCATCTTTCGCCTCTTCCTTCACCTTCTTGTCTTTGCCAGATTCTTTTACTGGCAAGAGTCCCATGCGATGACTCTTGGGTTCAATGGAGAGGATAGTCCAAGAGTAGCTCTCGTCTTCTTTGAAGACCTCTTCAATCTTCTTGCCTGGGTAAACGTCCTGGAATTCACTCACGTGAGCCAGACCGTGGATGTCTTTGTCGAGGTAGACGAAGGCGCCAAAGTGATTGATCTTGTCGACTTTACCAGCTACGACGTCACCCACCTTGTATTTGTCGAGGACTGCATCCCACGGATCCTTCTTCAGAGCCTTCATCGAGAGGGAAATACGGGTTTCTTCGATACCGATGATTTTGGCTTCTACCTGGTCGCCAGTCTTGATCATTTCGCGTGGATCATCAATGAGTTGCCAAGCTAATTCGGAAATATGGACCAAGCCTTCCAGCTTCTCGGAAGGCTTCTTTTCGCCTTCTCTGACTGGCGGAGCGAATTTGACGAAAGCCCCGAAGTCGACGACGCCGCTCACCTCGCCGGAAACAATATCACCGACTTTGAGCAGGTTAATCAATTCTCGCTCTTTTTCGCTCTGAGCAGCCTTTTCGCTGACAATAAGCTTTTCACTCTCGCGGTCAGCATCGAGGATACGGACGTGAATTTCCTGGCCAATCAGTTTTTTCAAGAGATCAAGGATCTTATTCTTGTCGCCATCCTCTACGCGAGGATAATGCTCGCTCGAAAGTTGAGAAACGGGCAAAAAGCCGACAATACCGTTGATTTCCACCATCAGACCGCCCTTGTTAGCCTCAGTCACTTTGGTATTGAGAACTTCGCGGTTGGTCAGTTTGTGCTCGATATCTTCCCAGGACTTCTCGTAGGAGGCTTCGCGGATAGAGAGCTCGATATAACCGTCCTCGTTCTCATAATCCATGAGAGTGCCGGTAATAGTGCTTCCTACCTTGAGTTTTCCTTCTGGACCGAGGCCATCACGCATCTCCTTACCCAAAACGATACCGGTACCAAGTGGTCCGAGATCGATGAGGGCGTAACTGGAAGCGACGTACATCACGGTTCCAGGGACTACATCGCCTATTTCTGGAATATCAAGAACGTGGTTGTTGAGCAAATCTTCCATGGGGGAGGAGATGACAGGGGCGTCTGCTGGTAATGTCTGTGTCATAGGTATGTTCGTGGCGGTGACAAGCGTGCCAACTTATCATACTTTAGGATTAAAGCACTAAAAAACACCGTTGCAATAAAGAAAAGGTGTTTGGAAAAACGTTTACAAAGCCGAAGATTAAGCCATCTTCGTATTCAGTTGTGTTAATCCAATTACGCCCGTCCTTTTAACTAAAGTCGAGTATATCAGAGGCTCGGTATTTTGACAAGGTGTCAGATAGAGATTGCGATATGGTATGAAGAGAGCCTGAATAAGGCAGGTAAAACGCCATATTTTATCCATATTATCCGTATGGACAGCATGGCGCCTCTATGCTAAACTGAAGCAGAACTTCTCTCGTGAGGGAGGTGCTTTTTGAAATTTAGCAGACTTTTTTTCTATGAATATTCAGTATTACGGTGACTACTGTTTCAAGTTGAGCACTAAGCCGGCCGGGCGGGCAACGGAAGACATCATCGTGTGGACGGATTTATTGGAAAAGGGCTCGGGACTTCGTTCTCCACAGGGCCAGGCTGATATTGTCCTTTTGACACACGGTGCGAGCAAGGATGTGAAGGAAAGCTTGAAGGGTGAGCCGGTGGTCATTGATGCTCCCGGGGAGTACTCAGCGAAAGGTCTTTCAGCACTTGGTTTTGCCACTTTTCGTGATGATCAAGAAGGCACATT
The DNA here is from genome assembly GCA_043743535.1 of Candidatus Moraniibacteriota bacterium. Classification (GTDB taxonomy): domain Bacteria; phylum Patescibacteriota; class Minisyncoccia; order Moranbacterales; family UBA1568; genus UBA1568. The sequence goes on from JAYTWI010000020.1 coordinate 120,510, forward strand.
GCGGGGACAGAATACTATTTTCCTTTTTGAAAGCGAGGATATCCACATGGCCTTTTTGGGAGCTCTTGGACACGATCTTTCGCCGGAAATGTTGGATAAATTGAATGGCACCGACATTCTTTTTGTGCCAGTCGGTGGGACGGACACTATTTCCTCGAAATTGGCAGCAGAACTGGTGAAAAAAATTGAACCGAAAGTGGTTATCCCGATGCACTATAAGATTGTTGGACTGATGCTACCTCTAGAAACGGAAGCGGCCTTTTGTGAGGCTATCGGAAATTGTCCCAAGGAAACACTGGCCAAGTGGAATATCAAGAAAAAAGACATCGAAGGAAAGCAGATGGAAGTCATTTTGTTTGAAAGAGGGGTTTAAAAAAATATACGAACTATGGGGACATCCCTGTGGGAAAAGATTGAGGCGGTGCGTGAACAGCCGGAACATATCCGGATGCGTTATTTGTTAGTGTGGCTCTCTATTTTCATGTTTTTCATCGTTGGGATCTGGCTTTTGTCATTGAAAGAAAGTTTCGGTACGGTGGCCAGTACTCTACCGGCCGTCAGTGCCAAAGGAAAAGAGTTACTACCGACGTCAGGACAAACACAGTCGCTCAAAGATTTACTTCTGCAAGCGGCTCCCCTCCGAGTGGAAGACAGTGCCAATGCTACTGGCGGACAGTTTTTTGATACTCAGATGAAAAATCGTCAGGAAGGCATGAAAGCACCCCCACAGGCTGATGGTTCGGCAGCGTCTCAATGAAATAGGAGGTAATCACTTGTTTTTGGAAACAGTTATGGCGGAAAAGATAGAGTTTCATGACGGAAAAATCGAGGATCGGTCTATTACAGACGAGGTACGGCAATCGTATCTCGACTATGCGATGAGTGTCATTGTGGCGCGGGCTCTGCCTGATGTTCGGGACGGATTGAAACCAGTGCATCGCCGCATTTTGTATTCGATGTGGTCTACAGGACTGCGCTCAACCGCTAAATTTCGTAAGTCGGCGACGGTGGTTGGTGAAGTTTTGGGGAAATATCATCCGCATGGCGACACTGCGGTCTATGACACGATGGTGCGTTTGGCACAGGATTTTTCTCTGCGCTACCCTTTGGTGTGGGGCCAGGGAAACTTCGGTTCGATGGATGGTGACAGCGCCGCGGCCTATCGCTATACCGAGGCCAAGCTGAAAGCCATCGCCGAAGAGATGCTTTTCGATATCGATAAAGATACAGTTGATTTCATCCCGAATTTTGACGGCATGCATGAGGAACCGTTGGTTTTGCCAGCCAAACTGCCGCAACTCTTGCTCAATGGCACTGTGGGGATTGCGGTTGGAATGGCCACCAATATTCCACCGCACAACTTGCATGAATTAGTTGATGGTATTTGCCATTTAATCGATCATCCAGAAGCCAATGTTGATGACCTGATGCAGTTCATCAAAGGACCGGATTTTCCAACCGGCGGTATCATTTACAATTCGAAAGATATTCGTGAAGCCTACGCTACGGGTAAGGGTCCGATTATGGCACGCGCAAAAGCAGAAATTGTGGAGACGAAATCTGGCCAGTTCCAGATCGTGGTGACTGAGATGACCTATGCCACCAACAAGGCGACGCTCATCATGAAGATTGCTGAACTGTACAAAGAAAATAAGTTACCCGGTATCAAGGATTTGCGTGATGAGTCAGATAAAGACGGAGTGCGCGTGGTGATCGATCTCAAGAAAGAGGCTTTCCCGCAGAAGGTACTGAACCAGCTGTATCAGATGACGGATCTGCAGAAGAACTTCAATGTCAATATGTTGGCGCTGGTAGATGGGGTAGATCCGCAAGTCTTGACGCTCAAGGCTATCCTGGAACATTATATCAAGCATCGTGAAATCGTGGTGGTGCGGCGCACGGAACACGACTTGCGTAAGGCTTTGGCTCGGGCTCATATTCTGGAAGGATTGAAGATTGCTTTGGATCACATCGACGCGGTGATTGAGACTATTAGGAAATCACCAACCAAGGAAGAAGCCCACAAGAATTTGATGAAGAAGTTTAAGCTTTCTGATTTGCAGGCGACGGCTATTCTCGAGATGCGGTTGCAGACACTGGCTGGTTTGGAACGCCAGAAGATCGAAGACGAGTTGGAAGAGAAAATGAAATTGATCGCTTTTCTCGAGGATCTCTTGAAACATCGCCAGAAGATTCTCAACTTGGTGAAGAGCGAACTGGTAGAGCTGCGTGACAAATTCGGCGACGAGCGCCGCACGAAAGTGATCAAAGGCGCTATCGGGGAATTTCGCCAAGAGGATCTCATCCCTAATGAAGAAGCTATCATCACACTCACCGAAGATGGCTATATCAAGCGGATGAACCCGAGTGTTTATCGGGTACAGAAACGCGGTGGCAAGGGCGTGATCGGCGCTACCACGCGCGAGGAAGATCGCATTGCCAAAGTGCTGACGATTGAAACTCATGATAACTTGATGTTTTTTACCAACACTGGCAAGGTTTTCCAGACCAAAGCGTATGAAATTCCGGAATCGACCAGAACGTCGAAGGGACAGGCCGTTGTCAATTTCTTGCAGGTGGCGGCCGAAGAAAAAATCACGGCTATCATTTCTTTTAGCAACAATGATGCTTTCAAGTATCTTTTCATGGCGACTGAAAATGGCACTATCAAGAAAACGAAATTGGAAGATTTCGAAAACGTCCGTCGCAGTGGCTTGATCGCGATTGGTTTGGACAAGGGTGATACTTTGAATTGGGTCAGTCCGACGACCGGGAGCGATGATGTGACACTGACGACCAGTGACGGTCAGGCTATCCGTTTTAAAGAATCTGATGTGCGGCCAATGGGACGCAATGCCGCTGGGGTACGTGGGATGAAACTGAAAAATGAAGACAAGATCGTGGGAATGGATGTTATTGGCAAAGATGAAAAAGATTTTGAATTGCTGATTCTTTCGCAGAATGGATTCGGTAAACGCAGTGCTCTCAAATCGTATAAAGTTCAGAAGCGTGGTGGTTCGGGTATCAAAACAATGAAAGTAACAGCAAAGACCGGTAAACTGGTGGGAGCACGCATTACCAGCAGGGCCGCTATCGAAGATGATTTGATTCTCACTTCCGAAAAAGGCACCATCATCCGTGTGCCGTTCAAGAGTGTGCCGCTCTTGGGCCGAGTCACACAGGGCGTGCGAGTGATGAAACCGCAACCCGGTGACAAGGTAGCTGCCTTTACGCTGTTGTAAAACGCAAACATATAAAGACCGCCGAAAGGCGGTTTTTATATGTTTTATATTGACAGAAGGAGAAAGAAGAGGCTAGAGTAAGGATATGTTTTTTCTAATCAGGAGTGCGTAGTGAAAAAATATCGAGTGAAGAGCGTGGCGCTGGTACTGGTTGACCAGTCGGAGCGAATCTACTGTGTGAAGGAGCTGGGAACCAAACAAGAGATTGGCAAAATTCCTGGAGTAAAGGATCGTTCTTTTCCCTGGGAGACAATGGAGGAAGGCGAGGGGCTCAGTGAGACACTTTCCCGCCTTATTAAGGAAGAGGTGGACGGGAGTGAGCTCGTCACTATCACCACTCCACGGTATGCTGGCAGTGTCGAGGTGCATGACACTTTGGCACACGTGTTCAGCGCTCGGCTTGTTACGAGCCCTCGGAATATGCGCGGATCGCATGCGGGAAGGCAGGACGAAATCAAGCCGTTGGGTTGGTGTACGCGAGCGTATCTACTCGAACGTTGTCGGGATGGTGTGCCTGATGTCCTGGCGGTGTGGGATAAATTTTGCGAGAACAATCTAGGTAGCTGGAAGGCTTGAGTCCTAGGGCAAAGTGCTAGCACGGAGTGAAGGTATACTTATCCTGACTCCGTTTTTTTTGTCCGGATTGTTGTTCCGAAGAATTTTTTTTGTGAAAAAGGGAAAGAAAAAGTTTCGCTCTGGAGACCGTTGAAGAGAAAGATGTATTCGAGAGAAGCAATTTTTTTAAAGAAAGAAAACTTTTTTGAAAGCCCGCCCGTGATATCGATATTGTGTGACTGTTCTAGTTTCAGAGAACCATTGGAGATTTCTTGCAGAGTTGTTTTTTCGATCAACACAGCATGTTTGTGTTTGTGTGGATCTTGGGAAAAAATACCATCGACATCGGAAGCAAAAAAAACTTTTTTAGTAGAAAATATCCGAGCCAGTTCAGCTACTAAGACATCACCAGAACAGACAGAGAGTCCCCAGGTCGTGTCAAAAATCATATCGCCGTGAAGCAGGGGGATGGCGTTTGAATTGAGTGCGACTTCTATAGGGTGTGCATTGAGCGATGAGAGTTTACCACGAGTGTTGAGGGCTAGTGTACGGCTGGGCATACCGACCACCGGCAGACCAGCAGCAATGAAAAGAGCAGTCAAGCCTGCGTTAAGGGTGGCATCGAGAGACTGGTTTTCTGTGGCTCGATATAATTTTTCTTTATGGTTTTTGGTACCCAAAGCGAGATCGTATTTGTGTGCATGGATATGGCCGAAAGATCCGGCTCCATGGATAAGGATGAGGGCATGTTTTTTTGGCCGGTAATGCCGTTTCAGAACGGCTGCAATACGGCCCACATGAGCACTTCGTATAGCGGGACGAGACAGGTGTTTTAGGGTCACGATGCTGCCGCCGAGTTTTATGATGATAAGTTCTTTTTTTGTCATAGGGAAAAAGAATATATCCTTACGCTATAGGAGAATGGCGCTTTTGTCTATAAATCCGCCCGGTTGCCAAAAGAGTGGCAGCGTGTTATTGTGAATTTGTTAATTTTTATTACGAGCGGAGGTTGGTCACGCAACAGGCGCGACGAGCCACTAGCTGACAAGAGTATGGCGCTTACGAACAAGCAGAAGGAGAAGGCGACGGGAGAGGTAAAACGGCACGATAAGGACACAGGCTCACCAGAATACCAGGTGGCAAAGTTTACAGAAGAAATTAAGCGTCTTACGACCCATTTGAAGAAAAACAAGAAAGACTTTCATTCTCGCCGGGGACTTTTGAAGATGGTATCCAAGCGCAAGAAGCTCTTGGCTTATCTGGGGAAGACCAACGAAAAAAGTTATAAGACACTCGTCAAAACTTTGGGGCTGTAAAAGCCCCTCTTTTTTAAGCTATCGCAATTTTTATACACTTATGGCAAAATTCGCAGAACAAAGAGTGGGGGTGCTGGTGGATATTCAGAATATGTACTACAGCGCGCGCGTGCTGTACAGCAAGAAAGTCAATTTTAAGAACGTGCTTTTGGATGCTGCGGGGGAACGTAAGCTCATTCGAGCGCTCGCCTATGGGATTAAAACGGTCGAGGCGACGGAAGAAAAATTTTTTGAGGCGTTGGAAAAAAGCGGCTATGAAGTGAAGACCAAAGACCTACAAATTTTTCCTGATGGTTCAAAAAAAGGGGATTGGGACGTTGGTATCGCCATTGATGCTATCAAAATGGCACCGAAACTTGATGCTATTGTCATTGTCTCTGGTGATGGGGATTATACATCGCTCGTGGAATATCTGCAGAATACCTCGGGTTGCCGAGTAGAGGTGATGGCTTTTGCCGAATCAGCTTCGGGAAAATTGATTGATCAGGCTGATGATTTCACCAACTTGTCGGACAATAAGAAGAAGTTTTTGATTGGATAAACTTCTGATAGAAGGAAGAGATGACAGTGATATTTCTGCCATTTTTTCTTTGACAAAAAGGAAAAATTGGGGTAGAGTGGGGGCAGTAAATTAAGTAATAATATACCCTTCAAGTATTGGTTAATAGGTACACGAGTGTGGCTTAGGGCTCCAGTCGCGTGTTTGTTAGCCTACTTTGAGGGCAACAAAGGTATGCAGGAAAAGAAATGGTCCCTTCAATTAGGGGGACGCGAGCTTGTCATCGAAACAGGGACTCTCGCTAAACAAGCCAACGGTTCAGTAACCGTTCGTTATGGAGATACCGTTGTGTTGGCGGCTGCTGTGATGAGTAAGGAAATGTCCAAGATTACCGGATATTTCCCTTTGATGGTGGATTACGAAGAGCGCTACTACGCTGCAGGCAAGATTAAGGGTTCTCGCTTTATCAAGCGTGAGGGTCGCCCATCTGATGATGCGGTATTGTCTGGGCGAGCCGTTGATCGTACCGTGCGTCCGCTGTTTGATAGTCGAATGCGAAATGAGGTGCAGGTGATTGCCACTATTTTATCCTACGATGGGGAGAATGATCCGGATTTGGTAGCAATGATTGCAGCTTCCGCAGCTTTGACGTTGTCTGATATCCCATGGAACGGACCAATCGGGGCTGTGAGGGTGGGGATAGAGGATGGACAGTTCGTTTTGAATCCTTCGAGTAAGGCGCGGAAAGTAAGTTCTCTCGACCTGTTGCTCTCTGGCACCAAGGACAAGATCAATATGATCGAGGCCGGAGCCAATGAGATTACGGAAGAAAAAATGGCGGAAGCCTTTGAATTTGGCTTTGCTGCTATGCAAAAAATTGCTTTGTTTATCGAAGATATTCGTCAGGAGGCTGGCAAAGAGAAGAAGCTAGCGGCTCGTTTGAGTGGCTCAGCTGAATTTGAGGCTGACATTCGACGCTATGCAGAACAGTCTGGTTTGGCTGAAGCCCTCTACCTTTTGCCGAAAAGTACGACGGAAGCCAAAGTGGCGGAGGTTAACAAGGAAATTGCCGCCTATGCCACAGAAAAATACCCTGAACAGAAGAATCTCTCGGAGTTGCTCTCAATCATCACTGACGAAGTGGCTGATGAAGCAGTCCACAGTAATATTCTGAAGAAAGATGCTCGACCTGACGGACGGAAACTGACAGAAATCCGCCCTATTTGGTGTAAGGTTGGTATTTTGCCTCGTACACATGGAACAGGGGTCTTTACCCGTGGCGAAACACAGGCGTTGACGGTCACGACCCTGGGTGCCCCTGGTGATGAAATGGTTATCGATACGATGGAAACGGATGAAAAGAAACGTTATATGCATTTCTACAACTTCCCGCCCTACTCGGTGGGTGAAGTGCGGCCGATGCGTGGTCCAGGCCGGCGTGAAGTGGGGCACGGTGCCCTAGCTGAAAAGGCTCTGTTACCAGTCTTGCCGAGCAAGGAAGATTTCCCCTACACAATAGTGTTGGTATCAGAGGTGTTGGAATCGAACGGTTCCTCGTCGATGGCTTCGACTTGTGGCTCGACCCTTTCCTTGATGGATGCTGGCGTACCGATTAAGAAGCCGGTAGCGGGAATTGCCATGGGTGTTATTACTGGTAAAGATGGTGAATACAAAGTACTTTCTGATATCCAGGGATTGGAAGATCACTACGGTGATATGGACTTTAAGGTAGCCGGAACGAGAGATGGCATCACTGCGATGCAGATGGATGTGAAGATCGACGGTTTGACCCCAGCCATGCTCGCAGTCGCTATCGCTCAGGCCAAGGAAGGACGAATGCATATTATGGATAAAATGCTTGAAGTACTGCCGGAACCACGTACCGTGATGTCTCCCTATGCGCCACGTATTATTACTCTTCATATCAATCCAGAAAAGATTCGCGACGTTATTGGCCCTGGCGGCAAGATGATCAATCAAATTATCGATGAGACAGGTGTGTCAATTGATATCGAGGATGATGGTTCGGTTTTCATCACTTCGACTGATGAAACGAGCGCTAAAAAGGCCGTAGAATGGGTACAAAACATCACTCGGGAAGTGAAGGCCGGCGAATTGTTTCAGGGGCGTATTACGCGGCTGATGAATTTCGGCGCTTTTGCTGAAGTGCTTCCCAATCAGGAAGGGCTGATCCATATTTCAGAATTTTCTGACGAACGAGTGGAACATGTAGAAGATGTGGTAAAGGTTGGTGACGTTATTCCTGTAGTCGTCAAGGAAATTGATGATCAGGGTCGTATCAATCTTTCACACAAAATGGCGAAGCGTCGTCTCGAGGCGGAGAAAAGTGAATAGTGAAAAATATCTCTAGCGCCCAGTGATATTTCTGGTGTATACTAAGAGGAGAGCATAATCTCTCCTCTTTTTATTACCAAACGAAGTGAGTGAAACGAAAGTGTACTTTCGTTTCTGAGCGAGTGCTGGTAAAATCGGGCGAATACCTGTTATTACCAAACGAAGTGAGTGAAACGAAAGTGTACTTTCGTTTCTGAGCGATTGTTGATAAAACCAGGTGAATATGTTATTGTAGTATACTTTTTCTTTGGTACACGTATGGTGTTGGAATTTACTTCAAAAAATGATACTGGGAATGGATCACCATCAGCTATTCCACGAGAAATTTTTGATGCAGTGAGTATTATGGGGGACAAACCGAAATCCCCGATCGTCACGAATACAAATGAAAATGAAAAGACAAAGGCGCCACCTACTCGATCTGTTACGAGTCCGTTTCTCGATTCATCACACGAGGAGAAAGATTCAGTCTTTACGGATTTTACAACGACAGAACCAGTCAAAGTTACTTTTTCAGCCCCTACTTCTGTTATTCCGAATAAAAAGCCAGTCGCCACTGTGGTTGGACAGGCTGGTATAGCGAATATAGTACCCCCCGTCGATAGTCGTTTACATTTTGCTTTCCGCGATCAGGCGATGAGTGCCAAAGCGTCGCACACGTGGCTCTATTTTGGGATAGCCGTCACCGCTTTATTTGCAGGCGCTGGGATAGGCTGGTATTTTTTTCGGACGAAATTACCCTTTTACAGTCAACCAGTTGTTGTTCTCGATCCGATCCAACTAGTCGCCCCTACCCAGCCTGTCAATATTAAACAGCTGCCGTTCTCTTTAGATAGAGCGAACTACCTTTTTCTTGATACGGAAAGTGCTACCCCGGCGAGTATTAAGCAGGTACTCGACCAAGCTGGAAAAACTATTATAGAAGCCAATATCGCCGTTCCTGTGGAGTTTTTACTGACGGATAAGAATAACAACCCATTGGCCTTCAGCCGCTTGGCGTATCTCGAAAAGATTACTTTGCCTGCCGATCTACTGAGCGTTCTTGATGAGCCATTTTCAGTATTTTTGTATAACGACGAGGGGATGATTCACTTGGGACTGATGCTCACCCTGAAAGAGACTGCTTCTGGAAACATTCTCATAAAAAACAACGAAGCCACCCTGCCACTCTCTTTTCAGAATCTTTTTTATGGCGATGCTGCTCTGCCACACAAAGCAGTCTTTCATGCAGGTGTGTACGGCACTCACGCGATTCGTTATGTCAATATTGCTCTTGATAAAAATGTTTCCTTTGACTATGTGTTAGAGGAGAAACAATGGCTGATTGGCAATAGTAGGAACGCTTTGCGTGTGCTTTTGGATAAGAATTACGGGCAACCGCAGACATAAAGCTTTTTTAAAGAAAAAATAAAGTACCGGACTTTCTTTTTTACTCATAAAGAGGAGAGATGGTGCGAAAAGAAATATTTGTCTGGAAAAGTATTTTATTAGAGCGTTTTTTTGAGTGATGTGATTGACCGACACCATTTTTCCTGCTATAATACATATGTAAGTGAGTGAACTTTGACAATTATTTCCCTTCTTCTGCCGAAGCTCTACTTCTTGTGTTGCTTGGCAGACCGTTACGAACGGTGAAAGAGTTCCCAATATAATTTTCCCCTAATTGTGAAGGGGATTCTTTCACTGTTCAAGAGTTGTGGCAATGTACCACAGCCGCTCCGTCCTAACACGGAGACTAAAACAAAAACAAAACGTTCACTCCTAAAAAATAATATATTAGGAGAAAAACAAAAAGAAACAAAAAAACTGTTCTTTATAAAAACAACAAAGGCGAAACGCCAGAGAACGGTGAAGGGAGAAGTAGCTGAAAAGTTAGGACAGCTGCAAAAAAATGCAAGTGCACAAAATACAGGCTTGAAATGGATTACCACGCTTTCTCACCCGAAGCTACGTAACCTACATACCTGTTGGCACATGCAACGTTCGGGCGTACAGCCAAATAATTTATTATCGGGCGTCGTACGCCCGGACACCAACATCCTTATGATGGTGAACCGGGCGGTAGGTGAAGCATATATGACTCCTGAGAAGGTGTTTTTTTGTTATCAAAATTCTCTTTTCTTCTATTTAAGTCACTATGGCGATACAAAATGATAAACAACTCGTCGGAGTAATGGGTGAAGCATTAGGCACGCGCTACTTGATAGACAAGGGCTATGCCATTTTAGCCACCAATTATCAAAATCCCCTGGGGCGTCGTTTGGGCGAACTCGATATTATTGCGGAAAAAGACGGTCAGATAGTTTTTGTCGAGGTGAAAACACGTTTAGTGCGGGGAACTGATATGATTCTTCCGGAACAAAATATCACGCGTGATAAACTTCTGAAATTAGAGAAGATCGCTTCTCATTACCTACGCCAGGAAAAAAAGGAGCGGATGCCATATCGTTTTGACGCCTTGGCTATTATACTTGATAGAGAGGCAAAAAAGGCTAAAATTCGCCACCTGGAGAGTATTTTTCTTTAGACAGACCTCTAGACACCGACCACTTTTTTTGTTACTATGGGGGCACAGGAATAATCATTTTTACGTAAGAATGTATGGCTCTCGATACTTCAGTGCTCGCTGAACTCAAAGAAAAACTCCAAAGTGAAAAAAAGCGTTTAGAAGAAGGATTGACCCGGATTGCTACGGTTTCGGATGTTCCGGGCAGTTATGAGACACGGATGGAGGATATGGGGACCGATCCTGACGAGAATGCTTCTGAAGTGGAAGAATACGTTGACAACCTTGGTTTGGAACAGAATCTGGAAGCGCAGCTGAAGGATGTTACCGATGCTTTGGGAAAAATGACTACGGACAGGTACGGTATCTGTGAAACTACTGGCGAAGAGATCAGCCTCGATCGTTTGCGGGCTTATCCAGCCGCTAGGACGGCACTCTAAATGTTTTCTTTGAAGTCCCAAAAGGTCGTGTGGGGGGTACCTTTTGTGGCTTTTTTTGTTGCCTTCTTGCAAGGTATTACTTTTTACGTGCGGAAGGAGCGTATCGGCGAAACAGTGTGCAATCCCGCTTTGGCGCTTAATCTCCCGTTGCCGACATTTATGATCATTGGGATCTCCCTTCTCGCTCTCGGCTTTTTCGTGTGGGAGTGGCTCAAGGTAGAGGATGTTTTTTCGCAGTGCTGCTGGCTCATCATTATAGCTTCCGGGATGAGTAATCTTTGGGAGCGGTTATTTTTTGGCTGTGTAACAGATTATATCGTGTTCGAAGCTCTTACCGTGTGTAATATCGCTGATCTTTTTCTGACCGCTTCTGTGGCGGCGCTTTTGTGGCGGTGGTATGATAGAACAAGGAGTCTGCAAGCGGAGTGACTGTAAAGTAAAGTCGGTACGTATTATATTTCTATGGCAGCCAAGACGTATTCAGCAGCTATGCTCGGATTAGAGAGCATGTTAGTTGAAGTAGAGGTGGATGTTTTGCCCCAGGGACTTCACCATTTTACCCTGGTGGGCTTGCCGGATACTGCTATAAAAGAATCGCGGGATCGAGTGAGCGCCGCTCTCAAGAACAGCGGGTTTAGACCACCGCATCAAAGCGGTCGTATTACGGTCAATCTGGCTCCGGCTGATCTGCCGAAGAACACCCCCATCTATGATCTGCCGATGGCACTTTCATTTCTCCTGGCGACTGAGCAGCTCTCATTCGACCATGAAAAGAAACTTTTTGTTGGTGAACTCGCTCTTGATGGCATGGTGCGACGGGTGCAGGGAGTGTTGCCAATTGCTCTTTTTGCTAAGGAACAGGGCTTTACCGAACTCTACGTGCCAGCTGAAAATGCCAAAGAGGCAACTTTGGCACGTGACATAGCCGTTATTCCGGTAGAAAATCTGTTTTCGCTCATCAAGCACTTACGAAAAGAAAGTACCATTGCGCCATACGTTGCGGAGATTGGAGAGGAACGTGAAGAAGATGAGACATCTGATATGTCGTTTGTGCGCGGGCAAGAGCATGCTAAACGGGCATTGGAAATTGCGGCTGCTGGTGGGCACAACGTGCTCTTCGTCGGGCCACCAGGGAGTGGCAAGACGCTTCTCGCCAAGACTTTGCCGACTATTTTACCAGCACTTGATTTTGAAGAGAGCTTGGAAGTGACGAAGATATTTTCGGTAGCTGGCCGCTTGGCGAAAAATGAGGCGTTGGTAACGGTGCGGCCATTTCGTGCCCCTCATCATACAGCGAGTGCGGTGGCACTTATCGGCGGAGGCAGTCTCCCTCGTCCTGGAGAAATTTCTTTGGCTCATCGAGGAGTACTTTTTCTGGATGAATTTGCCGAGTTTTCACGGACCGTGCTGGAAAACTTGCGGCAGCCACTTGAGGATGGTGAAGTAACGGTGGCTCGTGCCAAAGGGTCGCTGCGGTTTCCGGCACGCTTTATGCTGGTGGCGGCGATGAACCCGTGCCCTTGTGGATACGCCGGTGACCCCGAACGGGTATGTGCCTGTTCACCGATGCAGGCGAGCCGCTACCGCTTGAAAATTTCCGGACCAATTATGGATCGCATCGATCTCCATGTGGAAGTACCACGTTTGAAAATCGAGAAGCTCGATGATGCTGGCGTAGGCGGCGAGAAGAGTGCTTGTATCCGAAAGCGAGTGGAGCGCGCGCGAGAAATACAAAAGAAACGCTTTGAAAAGAAGTCCTTTCGTACCAACGCCGAAATGACGAGTCAGGTCGTAAAAGAAATATGTGTGCTCGACGAAGTAGCCCGTGAATTGTTGCGAGGCGCTGTTGGGCGTCTTCATCTTTCTGCCCGTGGCTATATGCGTGTTTTGAAAGTAGCGCGCACCATTGCTGATCTGGAACAAGCGGCCTCTGTTACAGAAAGTCATATTGCCGAAGCGTTGCAGTACCGTTTTAAAGAATGAATATGAGCAGGGGGCGAAAAAAACTCTGGCAGAGAAAAAGAGTAGTAGGGGCCATCATCGTAGGAGGGTTCTTTTTTTGGTATTTTTTTCACACTCCTTCACCAGTGGAAAAGTATTCTACTGGGACGAAGAATATTTCTCTGTCGGATGGCGGCCTCGAATTTTTTTTTGATCAGGTAGAGAAACAAACCGTTGGGGAATTTCTTGAGAAAACAAAGATCGGGCTCGCCGAAAATGATAGCGTCTTTCCTTCTACCCCTACTCCGCTTTTTTCTGGTACGCATATTATCGTGCTTCGTGCCCATGATATTGTGGTGCGGGTTGATGGCGAGAGTAAAAAATTTCGCGTGCAAGGTGCGACCGTAGCAGAGGTTCTTGCCAAAGCAGGGGTGATGATCGATCCAGATGACATCGTAAAACCGCTACCTGAGATGGCTGTCTCAAGTGGACTGACTATTACTGTCACGAGAGTCGACATTCGGGAAGAATTGATTGACAAAGCAATTGCTTTTGAAACGAAAGAAAATGCGGACGACACACTTTCTTGGCGGAAAAAAGTGGTTACGACAAAAGGGGAGAAAGGTATCAAACGCTTGACCTATCGGGTGAGTTCGTATGATGGCAAAGAGGTCAATCGGACACTGCTTAAAACGGAGGTGGTGCAAGCGGCGGTCACAGAAATTGTGACGCAGGGGACGTATGTTAAACTGGGGCAGAGCCACACGGGCGGGGCTTCATGGTATGCTTTTACTGGGAAGATGGCGGCAGCTAATCCATGGTTACCGAAAGGGAGCTTCGTCAAGGTAACCAATCTCGATAATGGAAAGAGCGTGATGGTAGTGATCAATGACCGAGGGCCATTCGTGCCGGGCCGGATCATCGATCTTGATAAAGTGGCTTTTCAAAAAATTGCCTCCATCGGTGCCGGAGTGATTAACGTCAAGATGGAAGAAATTATCAACTAGTGGTTTGAGAACATTATGACTATGAATGATATTAAGGCCAAGAAATTTTTGGGACAGAATTTCTTGCACGATGAGGCAGTCCTTGATCAGATTCTTTCGGTGGCAGGGGTAGCACCTACTGATTGGGTGTTTGAAATCGGTCCGGGCACTGGGGTGTTGACCGAGCGTCTTTCACCGCGTGTCGCCAAGCTTTCGGCCATCGAACTCGATCACGAACTGGTAGTTCGTTTGCAAAAAAGTTTCGTTGACTCCAGGCATGTTTCTATATTGGAAGGAAATATTCTCGATATTCATCTGGCGGAATTACTCATTGCTCAGGGTTTTTCCGAGCACCCCTACAAGATTATTGCGAACATCCCATATTATATTACCGCGCCTATCATTCGGACGCTTTTGGCCTTGCCGTATCAGCCGGAGTCGCTCACGCTCATGGTGCAAAATGAAGTAGCTGACCGCTTGGCGGCGGGTCCAGGAAAGATGAGTCTTCTTTCCTTGATGGCACAGTACTATGCCACGGTGGAAAAAAAATTCTTTGTCTCGAAAGAAGCTTTTGAGCCGGTGCCACGGGTGGACAGCGCGGTTGTCTTCATCGTTCCAAAGCGACCATACGACCAAGAAAAAGACCGGGCGCTATTCCGCTTGGCGCGGGCCGGGTTCGCTGCTCGTCGCAAAACGCTGGCCAATAATTTGGCCTCTACTTTTGCTCTCCCCAAAGTACTGGTTGAAGAAAAACTGCTTGCACTTGGGTTAGCAAAAAATATTCGCGCTCAAGCCTTGTCTTGTGCAGATTGGGAACAGCTGTCTCTCTTGGAAGAATTCCGAGTGTGAGGGGGAACAAAACAGAGAGGAATGAAAAAGCCACTCGTGAGAGCGGTTTTTTTTCAAGGTACATTAGAAAAGAAAGATCACAATGACGACGCCGTAGAAGATCGTCAAACTGAGGATGAGTAGCGGGAGTTTGCGATAAGCGAAAAAAGATTGCTCGTTACCGTTGCCTTTTTGAATGCCGAAGAAAGCGAACCCCCCGTAGAGGAGGGCGGGGAGAAAAAGGTTGCGGGCATTGAGGACAATGGGACTTATCATTGCTAAGAGGAAGAGCGCGCTACCGGTCACTTGCTTGGCCAAGGTTTCCCCCAGGAGGACTGGCAGGGTGAAAACTCCGTCTTTCTGATCGCCAGCGATGTCCTTGAAGTCTTTGATGGGGAGTGTCAAGGTATAAGCGATGAAGAGAAAAACCAAGAGTGGCACTGGAAGCTGATGGATGCCTGTTTGAGAAGAGACGGCCAGGAAGCCGCTAATGAGGACAGCTAGTCCAGAACAGGCTGCAATGAGCGTGGCGATGATGGGAAAGCGTTTGAGACGAAGTGGTGGAGCGGAATACAGCCACGCCAGGGCTTGGTAGGCGAGGAGGAGAAAGAGAGCGGCAAAACTGACACTGCCGGAGAGAAGCAGGGAGGCGCTGAAAAAGAGGACGCCGAAGGTGCGATAGAGCCGGGGCGAAATGGCGGCGGTAATCAGAGGACGGGAAGGATTGGTTATGGCATCAATGGCGGTGTCGTAGAGGTCGTTTACGATAACTGAAGCGAGCCAAGCGTATTCGACTGAAAGTAAAAGAACGATGATACTGAGCATGGGAAAAAACTCCCGGGGCAATGTGGTATGAGAAAAAAAGAGGGCGAGCAGTATACCGAGCAAAAGTAATCCGCCATGATAGATGACTTGGGGGAGACGGGCATTTTTCAAGAGGGCAAAGAAATAATGCGGAAATTCTTTGAAAAGGAGTAAGCCAGCAAGGAGTGAAGCGAGTACGCCATAAACCAGCGTCATTTTGAAGTTGAGCACGGCGTGGAAATCATCTAAGTGGCGCGCCAAAATCGTTTCCGGGGTAAGGAATAAGGCAGCCACATCATTGCTACCGATGGCCAAGAGGCCTTTTTGTAATCCGAGAATGCCAAAGGTCAACCAGGCTGGAAACGTACCGAGGATAAAGAGGATCGTGTAGGTAAGGAGGGACGTCAGAAATGCTGTTTTCAAGCGCGCAGTTTTGAGGTAGGCGTAGCATCCAAGGAGGATGGTGACCAGGACCACCTCGACCCGGACGCCGTAGGTGATACCGATATCAGGTGAATCACCAAACAGGGTGAAGAAACGTAGGAAGAGTCCTTTCAAGCTGTCAAATTGGTAAAAACTCCAATAATTACCGGCTCCCATAATCAGGCGATCGATGATAGGTGGGGTGAGAATGATGAGAAAGCCGAATAACAGGACATTAGCGGCCTTCTTGAGACTACTCTCTCCTGCCAAGCGCACGGCTGGTAAGAGGAGGATGAAGGAACAGAGAAAAAAAAGAAAGGTGTGAGTAAATTCAAAGAAAAAGAAGAAGAGAGTCTGTTCTTGAAAATAGCCTAACGTGTTTTCTACCGTTAAGCGGGCGATAATGAGCGCCAAAAAAGTAAGCGAAAAAGACCCGAGAGTAAGGGGGGCATTTTCGATGACCACAGTTGCTTTCTCCAAAAAGCGTTTCATATCTCTTATAGTACCATACGGGGGACAGCGATAGAGTGAAGAAGCGAATCATGCTAAAATAGGATGGTTCTCTATCACGTGACGAGTCCCTCATGAAATTTTGGGAAAATGGCTTAAATCCTGAGCAGTTACGCGCCGTTCTCGAAACCGAGGGGGCGGTTTTGATCTTGGCTGGGGCGGGGTCGGGTAAGACGAAGACGCTCACTCACCGTATTGCCTACCTGATAGATGAGAAAAAAGTCGCTCCAGAGAGCATCTTGGCGGTGACGTTTACCAACAAGGCGGCTCAAGAAATGCGGGGACGGATCGAACGTCTGCTATCACAGAGTGAAGCGGCGGAATTCGGGGCCCAGGTGCTCCCACGTCACATCGGGACGTTTCATAATATTTGTGCCAAGATCCTGCGCCAGGAAATCGAAGTTTTAGGCTATGGGCGGAATTTCAATATCATCGATGACCAGGATCAACAGTCACTCGTGAAGAAGGCAATGAAGGAGTTAGAAATGGACCCAGAACAGATCCGTCCGCGTTCATTGCTTGAAGCTATATCCAAGGCAAAAAATGAACAACTTGATCCAGAGCAGTTTATGTTGCAGGCAGGGAGCTATTATGAAGAGCTGGCTGCAAAAGTCTATGTTCGCTATCAGAAGGAGTTAGAGAATACTAACTCGCTTGATTTCGACGATATGATCAGGCTGACGGTCAAGCTCTTTGCGGAACATCCGCAGGTGTTGGAGAAATATCAGCAGTTGTTTCGTTACGTGATGGTAGATGAATACCAGGACACGAACGCTCTGCAGTATTCGCTCGTCCATATGCTCGCCAAGAAGCACGGTAATATTTTTGTCATCGGCGATGATTATCAGTCGATCTATGGTTGGCGCCAGGCGGATATTCGCAACATCCTCAATTTTGAAAAAGACTATCCGGCGGCAGCCGTCATTACTCTCGATCGTAATTATCGTTCTACCCAAATTATTCTCGATGCCGCTGACGGAGTGATCCAAAAAAATATTCATCAGCGGCACAAGAAATTGTGGACGGAAACTTTGACCGGCGAATTGATTACGCTTTGTCCAGCAGAGGATGAAGAAGCAGAAGCACGCTTTGTTGCAGAGACAATCCAGACGGACATGACCACAGGTCGGACGTGGAGTGACTTTGCTGTGCTCTATCGGACTAACGCACAGTCACGGATGGTGGAAGAAATGTTTTTGCGTCACAGCATCAGTTACAAGATTGTCGGCGGGCTGAAATTTTACCAGCGCAAAGAAGTTAAGGATATGATCGCCTATGTGAAATTACTTTCCAACCCGAAAGATATCTTGGCTTTGGAACGAATCGTCAATGAACCCAAGCGTGGTATCGGGCGGGCGACCCTCGATCGCTTTATCGCCTTTGCTAGGCAGCATCATATGGGGATACTGGATGCAGCGTACCAGGTGACGGCGGAAGAAAGTGATCTACGTGACAGCAAGATCAAGGCCATCAGAGGGTTTGCTGATGTCTTTCTCGAAATCAAAGCGCAGATGCAAAGTCGGAGCGATTTGAAATTTCCCGAGTTGCTCGAAACACTTGGCCAGAAGAGCGGCTATTTCGACAGTCTGGCTGATGGCACGAGTGAAGGAGAAACACGTCAGGAAAACGTTCGGGAATTGCTTTCCGTAGCGAAAAAGTTTGATCATGTTGATCTCCATCAGGCGCTAGCACAGTTTTTGGAAGAAGTGGCACTCTCTTCAGATACGGATGATATCAATCAGGAGAGTGGTGCGGTTCATGTGATGACCATTCACAGTGCCAAGGGTTTGGAATTTCCCGTGGTGTTTATTCTTGGTTTGGAAGAGGGGATATTTCCGCATTCGAGAAGCGCCCTTTCGCCTTCCGAATTAGAAGAAGAACGCCGACTGATGTATGTGGGGCTGACGCGCGCTAAGGAAAAAGTGTGCCTCCTCTACACGGAGCAACGGACAATTTTCGGCGCTACCCAGGTCAACCCACCGTCACGTTTCATAAGTGAAATTCCCCCGCATCTGATTGAAGAAAAAGCAATCAAGCGTTCAGGGATGCTTTCAGGGCGGCATTTCAAAAAAACCTTCCACCATTTTCCGGTGAGCAGTAAAAAAATTTCTCTCCATAATGAAACGGAGAAAAAATTAACAGAGACGTTCGAAAATACCGTCGGAGTCGGATTGGTACGGCCAGGCGATATGGTGGAGCATCCTCAGTTCGGGTCTGGACTAATTGTCTCTATTGCCGGATCGCTCGCCACCATTGCTTTCAAGCGAAGTGGGGTAAAAAAAATGATGCTCGGTGTCGCACCTCTGCGAAAAGTGTAGCGAATTATGAGTGGGCAACTATTTCTTGGCATGGTAACAAGCTATTTTTTCTTCCGTTTGGCGTGGAACGACTGGTGTATTTCTTTCAAGCGCTCGTTGGTGATGTGCGTGTAGATTTGGGTGGTGGTGATGGAGGCATGACCGAGCATCGCTTGGACACTTCTAATGTCGGCACCGTTCACTAAGAGGTCGGTAGCAAAACTGTGACGCAGGGTATGAGGGTGAACATTCTTCAAGATACCGGCTTTGGTGGCGTAGTATTTGACCAGGCGTTGGACACTGCGAGCCGTCAGGCGCATGCTCTCGCGTTTGGCACTCGCTTGGTTCACGAGACCCTTTTTGGGGTAGGAGACAAACAAGGCCGGATCAACGTCGGCGCGCTTCGCGAGATATTTCCCGAGCGCCTCTTTGGCCGTTTTGGAGATGAAGACAATGCGGAGCTTACTCCCTTTGCCGCGCACGCTAAATTCGGATTTATCGAGATTGACATGCACTTGATCGAGGCCGGTCAGTTCGGAAACCCGCAGACCGGAGGAGAACAGGAGTTCCAGGATGGCTTTATCCCGAAGCCGTTTGACGTCCTTTCCTTCTACCGCTTGCATCAGACGTTCTACTTCTTCATATTCCAGAAAATCCACTTGGCGATCCGGGATTTTCCCCACTTCGATTTTTTCCGCCGGCAACACGACCACATCATTCTTAGCCAAATATTTGAGGAACGTCCGGAGCACGATGGCGTGGTAGGCTTGGGTGTTCTTCTTCATTGTCCCACCACGGAGATTGCTTTTGCGGTTGAGGTAGAGGCGATAGCTACGAACCTTTTCGGCCGTAATATGATCTGGAATGGCGATTTCTCCCCAGGTAAAGAAGGCAAGGAGGGTGCGGGCGTAGCTGTCGATGGTTCGAGGTGAACGGTTCAATTCGATTTCTAAGTGTTCCAAAAAATTTTTGGTACACTCTTCGATTTCATTTTTTGGTTTTTGGAAAAAAATCATACGTTCAATATTATACGACATTTATTGTAACATAGGTAGGAAACAGCCTGAAACCAGGTTAAAGTTATACACTGTTAAATTCCCTTTATTAAGCCAAAAATGACGGAATTATTTGGTTTTCTCCTTGACTACCAGTTGCCAAAAAGCTATACTGACACTTGTAAAAATTAGGGGAAAGGCCAGGATGGACGTTTTGCTCTGATTCGTATCAGATGAAGCGTACGAGCGGTTTTCCTAAGCGAAAGGCGTCAGTCTTATTCGTACTACATCATTTTTTTCCGTCGTCAAAGAGCGTGTCACCTCTTTTCTCGTACACACTCTCTTCGCAAAGAAAAAAACAGACTTCCCATCTCGTTTCAAGAATTGGCATACCCGCGTCTATCATCTCCAGACGGGACTTTTGCAGTTTATCAAGGATATTTCCGGCTATCGAGTAGTGCGCTTGTTTCGTAACTACTCCGCTTTTTCGATTGTGGCATCGAGCGCCCTTCTCGTTTCTGCCAGTAATTTTACTCAGGGACAGGGCAATGATGGTAAAAGTCTTCTTTTTGGGTATGTCAGTGATCAGGCGGGGGAAAGTAGTCCGTCGAACAAACATCGTATTGCCGCCCAGGTGAGCAAAAAAGAGAACCTTTCTCTTGTGCCTTTGGCGGCGGTGCAAAATGTTGTCGACCCCAGCCAAAAAGATGAAACCACGATTTTTGACGTGGAAGGAGCGGCCTTTCAGAAGCAAGTGATGTTTTCGAGTAGCTCGGGGCAGGCGATGGCCAAGGATCCAGAAGAAGATGGCGGGGTGAAAATCTATACAGTGGCCGACGGTGATACGGTGAGTGGTATTGCCGAGAAAAACGGCATTACGGTCAATACTATCTTGTGGGCCAATGATTTGAGTAATGTTGACCAGATTAAACCTGGAGACCAGATCTTTATCTTGCCGGTGGCCGGTTTGTCTTATGTGGTCAAATCAGGTGATACGATAGATTCCATTGCGGCCAAATATAAAGCAGAAAAAGACAAAATTATCGCTTTCAATGAACTACCGGCCAATGGCGATATCACGGTCGGAGACCTGATTATCATTCCTGATGGCCGGAGAGATGACGTGCCCAAACCAACCAATACGGATGGCTCTCTTACGAGGCGGCAGTATGCCACCTCGACGGGCGGTTCGGCGACCGACATCTCTTCTGGTTTCCGCAAACTGGAGGGCAAAGCTGGCGCTGGCCACCGCTTCCCCTATGGCTACTGTACTTGGTACGTGGCCCAAAAACGCTATGTGCCGTGGGGTGGTAATGCTGGTGCTTGGCTTTACAACGCCAAGGCGATGGGGTATCGGACAGGTCGTACGCCAGCTGTGGGTGCGATGGTTGTGACAACTGAGAATCGTTTTTATGGTCACGTAGCTTTGGTGGAAAAAGTGGGGGCGGGCACTGTCACGGTCAGTGAAATGAACTATGTCGGCTGGTCCAAAACTGATAGCCGGACTTTTTCATCCGCGAGCCGGTTTATTAAAGGGTATATATACTAAGGTGAAGCATGAATGACGAAATATGGCGCATGAAGCATGATGGGGAAAGGGGAGAATAAGAAGAAGTTTTTTTATTGAAGCTTCTTTTTTGTTTTCCCTTTAGGTATGGTATAATTTCGATTGAACACGGGAACAGTCTTACCAAAATGCTTTTTCCTTTTTGGTGCTTGTTATGCCTTTGAAACAAAAAAAGAAGAACATACAATCTGCCCTTTTTATGCTGGCTGTTTTCGTGATAGCCAGTGGGATTTTTTTTGTTGGTGGTACTGAATCAGCACGTGCGACCGCTGCAGACACCATTGCGGGTACAATCGGTGACGCTTTGGTTTCAAATATAAACCCAGTTGCCCTTGTCTTTAAGGGGCTGTTATACGCCGTTTGGTATTTCTGTTCACTTTTACTTTCGGTAGGGGTAACTCTGTTTATGTATGTCATCCGTCCGGATCATACAGCTCTTCTCATGAATGGCTCTGGGGTGTACGTTATGTGGAAATTCGTGCGGGACTTTTTCAACCTCTTTTTTATCCTGGTCCTCCTCTTTTCTGCTCTGGCTACTGTTTTTCAGATCGAAAAGTATAATTACAAGAAAATCCTCTTAAACTTGGTGCTCATGGCTCTCTTGGTGAATTTCAGTTTCCCTATTTCGCGCCTTATCATCGATTTCACCAATGTCCCCATGTATTTCTTTGCCAATCAGATAGACGCAGTGACGAATCATTCTGGGGCGCTAGGTCCCTTCCTCGGAGCCTCTCAACTGGACAAAATATTGTTGCCGAAAAAAGTTTTTAGTGATTTCTCTGATTTGCTATCGGCGATTGTATTTACTTTTCTCTTTGCTGTCTCAATTATTGTCTTAGCGGTAATGATGTTGGTGCGTTTGTTGGCGTTGGTTATTTTGGTTATATTTTCGTCGGTGGGGTTTGCAGCTACCGTCATTCCGGGACTAGAGAAATATTCTGGTATGTGGTGGGACAAACTGTGGCAGTATACCCTCTTTGGTCCAGCCGCCATGCTGATGCTCCTGGTCTCGGTTCATTTTCTGACTGATATCCGAGGTTCCAAAGTGATGGATGCCACCGGCCTGACCTCGGGGGCTGATACGGCTACTCTTGTTTCAGGGATGGCTAAGTTTGCTATCCCGATCATTCTGCTTTGGTTCACTCTTGGTCTGGCTAATTCATTTTCTATCGCCGGCGCCGGTGCAGTAGTGGGCATGGGCCAGAAGTTTTCCAAATGGGCTGGGAGATCTTCAGCTGGGTTTGGCTACCGTAAGTATGAGAAATTCATGACCACTGGTAAAAAGTCCGCTGTGACGAAGTATTTTGCCCCGACAGTTTTGAAGGATGCGGTGAAGGGTTGGAGTGCAGAATCCGAACATCGTGATCATGCGCCGGTAGAATTAGCCGCAGCCGGGGTGCAGGATACCCTCAACAGTGTCTCTTCCCGGGTTGCTAATACAGTCAATCCATGGAATTGGAAGAACTTTGGGAAAGCTACCAATCATACCGACCATAAGTTTGCAACGGCGATGAAGCAGGCGGCGGAAAAGGAAAAAGAGATGACCACTACTACCAACGACGAGTCCTATCTGGCCCATGAAACGGCTAACGCGCTGCATAATGGTGAAACAGGCGAAATGGTTGGGGGGCTACGGGCCTTGGCCAAGGGTAATGGTTTGAATACTTATATGACTGAACAGGGTAAGAATTATATTGGTAAGAAGGATAAGGATGGCAAACCGATAGTCGAAACAGAGACAGGGGCTGATGGTGAACAAAAAGTTGTGGTCAGTAGCGCTAATATGCGGAGTCTTCTTAAACAGATGCTTATTGATTCTGGAATGAGGGATAAAGAGGAAATAGCCAAGCAGATGATGGCAATTGGTGAAACAGCGACCAATGCTGGCAACTATGCGTTTGGTGGTATGACGACATTTGATGATAATTTGGATGGTAAGGGCAAAAGTGGGTTTCGCCTCACAAAGAGTTATAGAGCAGGTGAAATCGATCCTCATACTGGGAAACCTCGCGAAAAAGATGGCGATGAGCAGGCTGACTGGGCAGCGGCCAAGGTAAAGAATTTGGAGAGCCAGAAGCGGCAGACAACCATCCACCCGGATTCCATGTTTACTCGCACGGAGGAAGGCTTTGGTGATATCAATGGTGATGTAGCCCGGGCTATTATTGGCACGTTTACGAATGGGGACGTTACGGAAGCAAGACGGAGCCGAGATGATATGAAACAAGCTATTTATGACGCATACGATAAACAACTGCCAGAGTTTATGAAAATGTACAATGATAAGGACAATCTTATTTTTAAAGCATATGTAGATACAATTAGGGAATTGAAGGATAATCCGAAGCAGAAAACACCGGGAGCTGGGGCGGGTGCCAGTAAAGCGAGCAAAGAAGCAAATCAGAAAGCTGAGGAAAAAATGATATAAGGACTAAAAATGGAAAGTGGAGCACAAAGAGAGAAAAAATAGCTAATGAGTTAGTTTGTATATGAAGAAGTAGATATGGCTGCAAAAAATATCCAATTTGATGAGTGGCACGCTCTGGCGGTAGACGCAGTGGCGCATCTCGATGCTGTGCCAGCGTGGACAGCACTCCAATCTATGGAGCAGGCTTTGGCGACGCTTTCTTCCCAGGAGACAGCCGATCCAGATTTCCAAAGTGGGGTAGCGCGATTACGGAGTGAACTGCGCTCTGTCGCTTTGCCAGAAATGCCTCTCGCTGATGCGCAGAAAATGCTTTCTTCGGAAGTGCTTTCTTTTCTTCGTAACGGTATCGATCTCGATGATCGTCTGGCTGTACGAGCGGCTTTTATTGCCTATGGTGATAGCGCGGTTGATTTTGGTACGTTGAAAGGGGCGCTCCTTAGTAATCAGGAAAAAATCGGTGGGCGCGGCATTGGGGAATGGCTAGCACTCTTTGACAAAGCGTATGACCCGATGAAACGCAACAACGAGAGTATTATCGATTTTCTTACGGAAGGGGTGGCGCGGAGTCTTTCGGGGAACGATCGCGAGGTACTGAAACTCGTTCTTATTGCCTATGAGAACTGGCTTTGTACTGAACGGTTGAATATATTTGATGTAGCGTACCTTTTGAAGAAAGAGGGTAAAAAATACCCAGTAGGAATGAAAGCTGGTATCCTTTCTTATCCCCAAACTTCAGCCGCCAGTTCTCAGGGTATGGAGCGGCAGCCTTCGGCTGAACCGGTTCAGCTGCCACTGCTCCAAGCTCTGTCGAAATACGAAAACCTAGGCAATCAGTTGGTGACGGGGGAACGTATCAGGGTCAAGTCACAGGCTGAACCAGTGCGGCCGTCGCTCCTCTATTGGTTGAAATATTACCGCGATGAATTGGGGATCGGCCATCACACGAGCGTGGAGCGAGGCGAATTTCTCTTTCGTTCCGATAATGGCAAACGTCTGTCGGCGGAGGAACGCGAACGGATCAACCTTATCCTCAAATCCGTAGAAGAAAATATGCCGCTCACCATCGACCCTGAAAAGAGTGAGATTATTTTTCCCCATTTTGAAACGCCCGTAGCACCACAGCGCACTTTCCCAGTGGAAGCAGCCCCGACGTATCAACCACCCGTCTATCAACCAACTTTCCCATCGGAACCAAAGGTAGCGGCCACTCCCAAAGTGCCGTTCGCTCAGTCCCAGATGGCTTTTCAGGCCGGAAATGGTCGTAATGTTGCTCAGAGCACAAGTACAGCGGCTGCTGGTGGAGCGATGTCGTTTTCTTCTAGGCATGTTTTCCCTGCCGAGAGAGGGTCAACTCCCTTGCCGGTATCCACACTATCCGATACGCCAGATATGCCACAGTCTTTGCCCCGCATGACTCTGCCAGAGAAAGCTAAAGCTTTCTCTCCGAAGTTCCAACAGAATCCATTCCGCATTCGCCCTGTTAGCTTGGGGGAAGATGATAATGATAAGTAAAAACTTATGATGTTTAGCGTTCCACAATTTATTGACGTCGAGGATAAGGTGGCCGGGCCACTCACGTGGAAGCAGTTGGGCTGGATGATTGGCATGGGGGCAGCCGTTTTGGTGATACTGAGTGTTTTTGACAAGACACCAGCTATCATCATTTCCATCCCCGTGGTACTCTTCTTTATGGCGCTTGCCTTCTACAAACCAGGGGGTTTTCCACTGACCACATTTCTTTTCAATAGCGTGCTCTTTCTGTTCCGTCCAAAAATTGCGGTGTGGGAACGGCCCACAGTGAGAGCGTCTCGTATCAAGGAAGAGCCGGTGACGATCAGCGTCGGTCATGAAGAGAACAAACAACTCACCAGAGAGAAATTACGTGAATTGGCAGCTTTAATCGATAGCCAGAACGGAAGATAAGAGAGAGTGATAAGGAAGAGAAAAACTCAAAAACCTTCAAAAATCGGTTTATGGAATTTTTGAAACCAAAAAATAAAGGGAGTAGCGGCTCGAGCACCCAGAAATATGTCGACGTCGAAGAGATGCGTGACGGGGTGATGGTGCTCAAGAGTGGGGCTTTGCGGGCAGCATTGCTCGTTTCTTCTATCAATTTTGATTTGAAATCAAGTCAAGAGCAGGACGCAATCATCGCTCAGTATCAGGCATTCTTAAACTCGCTTGATTTCCCAGTGCAGATCGTCATCAGTTCGCGTCGTTTTAATATCGCTCCCTACATCGATCTTTTGAAAGATCAGGAAGCGCAACAACAAAACGAGCTGCTTCGTTTTCAGATTTCAGAATACAAGAACTTTATCGAGAATCTGACCGAAGTGTCGAACATCATGGCCAAGTTTTTCTATATTATCGTACCATTTTCACCATCCGAAGATGAACAGGGTGGGCTGATGGGGAAACTGTCGGGGATATTTAGCCCCAAGCGTTCCATCGGTTCGGATAGGGAGCAGTTCGAGACGTACAAGAACCAGCTGTTGCAACGGGTGGATCATGTCAGGGCGGCTCTCACGAGCACCGGAGTCAAAGTGACGCAGCTCAACACCGAAGAAATCATCGAACTCCTTTATAATAGCTACAATCCTTCACTCTTCACGACCAAGATGATCAAGAATATTAATAGCATCGAGCTTTCGTAAAAGGATATTTTTTAAAGAAGAATAAGTGAGTATGGACGTAATCGTTCTCAAAGATGCCGAAGAGGCACAGAAATCTACACAGGCAAAGCTCCATTTTTTTGATAAAAAGGGACAAGCTTCAGTATCACCAGAGCAAAATGAAAGCCAAAATCTCTACCAGAAGGGGATCGCTACTCTGCGTGATTTGATTGCGCCACCAGCTATCAAGATCAGTTCCAGTTCGATGCAGATCGGGGCGGTATGTGCTCGCACCTATTTTGTTATCGCCTATCCGCGCTATCTCTCGACCAACTGGTTTTCACCGATTATCAACATGGACTTTGCCATGGATATTGCCCTCTTCATTCATCCGATCGACACGGCCGAGATCATGAAGAATCTGCGTAAATCAGCTACCCAAGTGCAATCACAGATTCACATCGAGGCAGAAGACGGAAAAATCCGTGATCCGATGCTCGAGTCGGCGATGGAAAATATCGAAGACCTGCGCAACAAATTGCAGCAGGGGACGGAGAAGTTCTTTCGTTTTGGGCTGTATATCACGGTGTATGGTGGCGATGAGAAGGAACTGAATGACAAATCGCGAGCTATCGAATCAATCCTCGAGGCGCAGCTGGTGTACATCAAACCGGCGGTGCTGCGAATGGATCAGGGTTTTGCTGCTACTCGACCCCTCGCTAATGATGTGTTGGATGTGGCCAACAATCTGAACACCGAGCCTTTGTCGACTACTTTTCCCTTTGTTTCATCCGATCTGTCCTCGAATGAAGGGGTGCTCTACGGTATCAATCGACACAATAACAGTCTGATTCTCTTCGATCGTTTTAAGATGGAAAATGCCAACATGGTGGTGTTTGCCAAATCTGGTGCAGGAAAAAGCTATACGGTGAAGTTGGAAGTTTTACGCGCCATGATGTTCGGAGCCAGTGTCATCATTTTGGATCCGGAGAATGAATACAAGCATCTGTGTGAAGCAGTGGGCGGGAGTTTTATGAAGATATCGCTTAACTCTGATTTGCATTTGAATCCTTTTGACCTGCCTCCAGCCGTTGAGGATGAAGAGCCAGAGAGTATTTTTCGGAGCAATATCGCTAATTTGATCGGACTCTTGCATCTGATGCTTGGTTCGGTGACGCCGGAAGAGGATTCGGTTTTGGATCGGGCTATTCGCGAGACTTATGCTATCCGGGACATTACTCCGAGCAGTGATTTTTCCGCTCTGAGTGCCACTTCGTTTCCGACTATGTCAGACTTGTATGCGGTTTTGGAAAATATGGATGGAGCTGAATCGCTCGCTACAAGGCTCGAGCGCTATACTGAGGGCATCTTCGGCGGTTTTCTCAATAAACAGACCAACATTGAGACGGATAACCAGTTGGTAGTGTTCAATATCCGTGATTTGGAAGAAGAGCTGCGACCGATTGCCATGTATATTATCTTGCAGTTTATCTGGAATGAGATCCGCGTGCATATGAAAAAGCGCGTCATCGTGGTGGATGAAGCCTGGGTGATGATGCAGAACGAAGATGCCGCGAGTTTCCTCTTCGGTATCGCCAAGCGTTGTCGCAAATACTTCACTGGGCTAACTACTATCACGCAGGATATTGGGGATTTTGCTTCCTCACGCTATGGCAAGCCGATTATCGCCAATTCTTCGATGCAGCTTCTTTTGCGCCAGTCGCCATCATCGATTGACCTGGTGGCTGAGACATTTTTTCTGACTGACCACGAAAAATTCCTCCTCCTAGAGAGTAATGTCGGTGAGGGGATATTCTTTGCTGGTACCAAGCACGCGGCCATCAAAGTTATCGCCTCTTACAGTGAGGATCAAATCATCACTTCCGATCCGCGCCAACTGTTGGAGATCGAAGAAGCCAAGCGGGACTTTGATTCGGGGAAGTAAGGACAGAGGAATTCTTCTTGTACTTTTACTTACTTCGCTAAGTAATAAACAAACTGGTATATGGCGGTGCAGTATTCCCAAGCATACAGAGGCATCAAGGCTCAGGCGGCTCAGGCAAAATTCAGCGGAGCAAAGCCATCAATGTTTCTTTATCTCGGCGTTGGGATGCTTGCTCTTCTGAAAGATTTACTTGATTTTGTCGGTATAGGATCGTTTCCGGGAATTGGGACAGTAGTGACGCTGTGTGTTACTTTTCTTATCTGGATGCTGCTCACCCTCTTTGATCGTTCGGGAGCCAAGAGTAATAAGCAGTTGGCACGCGGGATTGTTATCATTCTTATTGGGCTGATTGAAGCGATTGGGTTTGGTCTGAATTTTTTGCCTATCGAGACTTTTATGGTGGTGGCGTTGTATATAATGGCCAAAAGCGCCTGGCGCAAAGAAGAAAAGATACGCTTAGGGGAGCAGAAAAAGGCTCAGGCTGCTGATAGGGTAGCTCTCATACAAGAAGCGACGAGAGCTCATATGGAAGGGGAGCAAGCACAGGCGGTTTTGGCACAACAGGAGCGGGCGGCTAATGATGAGCGTTATAATCAGGAACAAGCGGCTAATGATGAACAATATCGTCAGGCGCAGCCGCGAGTCGTATAGAAATCTATGACTGAAACACATTTTTCTTATCGCCGTTTTATCGTTACCGGGCTCTTGGTAGTTTTCTCTTTGGGCTTCCTCTCTTTTTTTGAACAGAACGTTACGGCATCACAAAACGCTTCGGTCAACCTGCTCTTTCAAAATCTGGTCGTGAGCGTCGCTTTTTTCTTGGTAATTCCCTTCTTGTATAGTAAAATAGTACTCAAGGAGTCCTTGAAAAATATGGGTTGGCAGGGAGGAAGTTGGTGGGCCGGGATGTTGGTGAGCTTACTCTCTGTCGCGGTAGGGCTCTGTATTATCTTTCTCTTGACCCGCTTCACGGTCTTTGCCGACCAGTACCGCCTGCCGGAACGGGTAGAGCGAGAATTTTTCTGGTTTATGTTCTATGAGCTTTTGCCAGTGGCTTTCACCGCTTTGCTCTACGAAGTTTTTTTCCGCGGTTTGATAGAACTTCTGTGGTTACGTCACCTCGGTTTCCTCTCAGTTGTTGTCCAAGCCGGCATTTTCTTCTTCCTCTTCTTTCTGGCTGGGGATCTCTCTTGGCAAAGACTGCCTGTGCTTCTGTTTAGCCCCCTTGCAGGGATAGTCGCTTATTATTCTCGGTCGCTCTGGTGGTCATGGGGAGCGAGTTGGTCATTCTTTTTCTTAACTGATGTTTTCCTCCTCATTTTGCGCTAACATTTTTCGTGAACTAACTCGCTTTTTCCTAGCCTTTCCGTTATGTTGACCCTCTTCCGGAAAAAACAAAAAATCCTACTGGCTCTCTTTTTGGTGATGCAGTTGTTTGTGACGAGTGCCATCCCGGCGCAGGCGGGACTTTTTGGGGGCGGACCATCCATCCCTTCGGCGAGCAGTGTTATGTCGGACATTGAGAAACGCTTTCATTTGGATACGGGAGCACTTCAGAATCAAGGAGAAAATTTTAACGTGACAAACAATAAACGTTTGACACCAGAAGTGAGTCTTTTTTTCAATCCGAGTGACCCGAAACCGGGAGCAAAAATCACCGCCAAAGCTTTTCCGATGTATTTTTCTAACAGTGAAACTAATCTCTACTACACCTGGTATCTCGAAAGAAAAGAGTGCCCATTGAAGAATAGTGGTCTCACAGCTCAAGAAAAGAGTTTGTGCGATCTTGATGGTGACGGTCATATTCGAGTTAATGATTGGAAAATAGCGGCGGCGGAAATTATAGTACAAAATGGCTATGATACAACGAGAGCGGCATCTTCTCCTGATAGTGATGATGATGGCTATCGCGCGCGCTTTGGGGGGGATAATAAACAGAATACACCTGACCATTGCTATATCAATGACTCTGTATCTGGGACAATCTATGAACTTGTTAGTCACGCCAATGATACATCCTATTCTTGTCCTGGGGGGACTTCACCGGTATGTATGGTTGGTGAGGGGACGATTAATCCTATCAATATAACGATTCCTGGTTCTGACCCATCTTCTCCTACGAGCTCAACAACTGGTCCAGCTTTTTCTTTCACTGATACGGGAGTTTGTCATACATCGGGAGTGCCATCCTGTTTTGGTGGTGGGCCAGTATGTACGGTGGGGAGTGCGCGGTGTGTCGCTAACTCGACCACGACTACTTCTTGCGGCAGTGCCCTCTCCAGTTGTTCAGCTGATACATCTGGCGCCGTAAAAAGTGACTGCCAGCATCTTTTTCCCGAAATGCCTGGTTTCAAAAGTGGTGATGGTGTCTATGGCAAGGCTGAAGAAGTGGCCTGGGGGAGCGACCCCTCGGATCCTGACACGGCCAATAATGGCAATAAAGATGAAGCCAACCTAGTGGGGTTGGGACAATCGTCTCTCACCTGGAGTTATTCATCTGGCGATCGGATAGGTGTTGTGGTAGAAGGGACGTCGATGCTTCCCACCAAGCATGATGATGCCTCCACGATGATTATGTGGGCTTTTTCCAAAAAGGATTGTCCGGTATCACTGGCTGAAAATCGTGGGGCGTACTATGAAAATATCAAGGGCTACCAAGTCAATATTCCGACGGCTGAGATGAATCTCGATAAATGCCTCGAGCGTAATTTGGTTGATCCGGCGCAAGGTGGTCAGTCGACCAATTTGGATGTCAGTGTCGAAGTCACACCGAATACACCTATTAACGACGAGACTGTGGACAAAGCGGGTGATTTGGTGGTGGCGCAGGCCAGCGTTTCCAATAATTCCAACACAGTGACTGATATGCTTTTTGATTGGAGTGTTGAAATGAGCAACAATGAACAATTTAGGAATGGCGGGGGGCTCCTTGCCTCAAACATCACTGCCGATTTGCAGACACGGGGGGTGTTGGGAAATGCCAAAGGTATTGCTCTCGATGCGCTTCGCTTGAAACTTGATTTCCCAAACACGGGGACGGATTTATTTGGTGGGCACCCCCTCTCGAGCTATCTCTTGGGCGGAGTTTCATATCTCCGCTTTACTGCCAAGGTATCAGAAAATTTCACCAGTGGAGTGGTTCGTAAAGGAAAAAGTGATGTGGTGCTCAAATTTAATTCCAGCGGCAAAAAAATCACGGCCTATAAGGCGGTGCCGACTTTGGTGGGTGGAGTGATGCGCGTTGCGCTGCCGGCGGCTTTGGGCAGTAGTATCTGTAATATTGATCCGGTCGATCGTTCAACCTGCCGTGTGATTAAGAATGAAATTATCGGACTGCGTATAGATCCCGCCGGTCTCAGTAACTTCAATTGGCTGATCAACGGTGCGCCTTTGCTCTGTAGTAAGGGAGGGGTTTCACCTAACTGTCGGGATGGCGAGCAGACTAATGTGAATTTTTTTCCAATTACCGGCAATGTAGGAGATTCCTACACAGTGACGGTCACAGCCAATGATGTTACTTCCGCCCAAACAGTGACGTTGTCCCGCACGTTCCATATCATTGAACCATCGCTTTTTATTGAAGCGTTTGATAAGACTATTGCGCGGCCGAAATTCCTGGGGCAGTATACTGACCTGACCGGCACGGCCACTGACTGTACTGCTGGCGTATGTAATGATTATAGTGAAACGGTTTTCCAAGCTTTTTCCGGTGATTCACTTAAATTCCGAGCGACTTTTTTGCCAAGTTTCGTCGGTTTAGGTGCTACAAGGCAGTGGTCTCTTGACGGTGTGGCAGTTACCGAGTCCGCGCCTTCAGAGATAACTTTTATTGCGAGTAAACCTGCTTCGGATATGTACAATCTCGCTTTGAGTGCTACAGTTGTCCAGCCGAACGATACCAGACGCGCCCTGCTTGATACCTGGGGTATTTCACAACTTGATTCGCCCGAACTCCATCTGATAGCGAATAGCCAGGTAGAAATGCAGGAATCGGGCTTTTCCAAAGGGCCGCTTTCGGGATCACGCAAGTATTTGGCCGCCATCGCTTCTTATATCCCAGCCTCGATTATGTTTTCTTTCCGAATCATGCTCAGTGTCGCACTTATTATCTTCACCAGTGGCTTTCTCTTCTCTCTCATCCCAGAGCGAAGGGCAGTTGGCGTTACCAGTTTCCCTCCCCGTGGGCGCATGCCACGCGGGTAGTCTGAAACAAAAATCTACAAAAACTATATGACAAGAAAGCAGCCCCTTCTCATAGCAGTTTTCTTGAGTATCTTTTTCTTCGGCCGCCTGGAAGTGTCGCAGG
>JAYTWI010000021.1:0-44157 GCA_043743535.1 Candidatus Moraniibacteriota bacterium
GTGACTGGGGTAAGCATGTGCCGCTCACCCCCTCTGGGGAAGATTGTTTCAATTATTGGGGGTATAAGGGGGCTGGCACTCGTGGCACGGCGATGGGGCATGGTTGCTTTGGTAGCCCGGAAGAAGCGGTGATAGCTGTGGGCAATCGTTTGACCGAGTTGGTGGCAATCCGTCAGGGGAGTGATCCTTCCAGTATGATTATTTGGAAATGTGGTTCGAGCTGTGCTACCCATAGTAAGGAAAGCGTGCGCAAGTGGATAAGTGACGTCGATATCTATTATCAAAAAATCGCTCAACAGTAAACTGACTCAAAGAACCAGAAGAAGAAACAGGTATTACGGGCGCCGAACTTGTCAGCTCCATTCCTTTGGATATCTATCTCTTTGACTATCCGAAAGAAGTGTTCGGTTATCGAAAAAGTATTTATAATCTTTGTTTCCTTGCTTTCTTACCAGCGGGACAAGAACCGAAAATAATGGAGCCTGAGAAGTGTAAAGAAATGCGTTTGGCTACTCCCGAAGAGGCTTTGACAATGATTGAGACGATACACCATGAAGGAACGGCCAGGCTGATCCAAAAATGGCAGTCTTTAGCAAAGAAAAAAGAAGCAATGGCGTAGCAATGCTTCTTTCGAAGTTCAATCTTTCTGGGCCAGGACCCAGAGGTGGCTCTCGGCGCTGCCGAAGTCTTTCTCGTTTTCGGCAATCATCCAATTTATTTTAGTGAAACCAGAACGGAATTACTTTGATTTTATTTTGTAGCGCTATCCCGCAAAAATTCAAAAAAATCTGTGCGGATTCCTCCTCAGACCCCACCCTCCGCGCGGACAAAATTCAAAAAAAATTAGTCTCGGTTTTGCGAAAACTATTTTCTAGGGATTTAGATTTTTGAAAAATCGATCCCGAATAGTTCTTTATAAAAAGAAAAAGTGGTGGTACGAGCGAGTCGTACCACCACCTGTCGAGCAACCCCTACTCGGGGTTGTAGATTCGCTGACGTGGAATTTTCGCGATGACTGTGTCGCCCGCGTGGATGTTGCCGGAGGCATAAATGCTCCCGACGATTCCACGCTTGCCGATGGCCGCCTTAGGGAAGAGACCCACGAGTCCAGAGATGTCCGGAAATTTCTCTTGGATCGCTTCACCCGGTCCTTGGCACGGCATGTTTTCCGACCACACCACCAGCACGGCTGTTCGGAGCTGCCTCTCGTCTTTGCAAAAGAACAACATCGTTCCGGTGGGAAGCTCGGTAAGCTTCGGGATGCCATTCAAGACCAAATTCTCGCCGAGGCAGCCGTGCGGAATTGGATTCGGAAGACCCATCGCTTGCGCGACTTTCGCGAGTTCCTCAATGGAAACAGCGGAAAACTCCCGATGGTTGGCAATCTCGATACCCTTGAGAAATCCAAAAGAGAGAAGTTCTTTCTCGCGGACGTCCGCGAGCCGTACCCCAGCGTGATTGTCGCCCCTGACGCCATGTCCGCGAATCAGTTGAATCTTCGGGACTGACATCGAAAGGATTGAGCCAAAGCTAGCCGCCACAAGGACAGCTTCGACTCGTCCTCTTAGTTCGAAAGCTGACTTTATCATTTGATCCTCCTCGGTCGTGAATTGTTGGAACGAACCGATAGTAGTATAACTTGACAATATTAGTAAGTCAAACGAAAACAGGAACCCTTTTGAGTCTCTGCTTTCAAAAAATCCTTATGAAAAAATTTCTTTTGCCTTTACAAAATATGGTTCGAGCCGATTTGTTCTCAGGTTCTTTGGTAGTTTTGGGTGTGCGCGGCGAGGACAGAATT
This sequence comes from Candidatus Moraniibacteriota bacterium, assembly GCA_043743535.1. Taxonomy (GTDB): domain Bacteria; phylum Patescibacteriota; class Minisyncoccia; order Moranbacterales; family UBA1568; genus UBA1568. Next base: position 1,802 of record JAYTWI010000021.1, read on the forward strand.
CCGTTTGAGCTATTTCAAGAATACACTGTCAAAATTGAAAATTGGAATCGGAAGAAAAAATGAAGAGGCTGGTTTTGAGATTGAGACTGTTTATGGTGACTGTGATAGGAGCCTTTTCTTGGCAAATACTCTCGAACTAATCCATTCATATTCTCTACCCCTCCTTTTTGCCAAGAAGCATACGTATCACAGAAGTAGGAAGGTATTCCGAGAAACTTCCTTGTCTCCTGATGTAAGACATTTTCTGTTCCATTGTCTCGCGTGATGCTTCTACGAAGAAACGGGGGTAGGAGAGAAAGAGGTTTCTGAACCCTTCTTGGTTGTCGGTCTTTCTGTTGATGACTGAGTAGTCTCTTCCTAACTTTTCTGGGTAATCCAGGTCTTTTTCTTCTTCATACGTAGGTAGAGTTCAATACGTTCTCGTTCAAGAAAAGTCACTCGCTGTACAGGCATATCTTTTTTGGCTTAGATGGGTTATGTACCATCCTACTCCAGAAAAGGGGCAATGGGTTTAGAATTCACCGAGTTTTTTGTTATACAGACGGCCGCGGCCTTTTCGGGTATAATGAAAGAGTGAATTTTCGAGTCTCTTGATGGTGTTTTTTGCAGCCTTCACTTATATATTGACAGTGATACGCTAACAGCTATTCTATGACGTGGGTTTTGGTGGCGCTTCTCGGATATTTTTTCAATGCCGTTTCAGCGCTTTTTGATAAATTTCTTTTGTCTGATCGAATAGGAGCACCAGTCGTCTATGCTTTTTTCGTCTCCCTTTTCAGTCTGTTTGCACTTTTTTTTATTCCGTTTGGTTTTCATTTTGGCGACTTTCGAAACTCGGGTCTCTTGGTGTTTTCCGGGATGCTTTTTATTTATGGGCTGGTGGCATTTTACTACGCGGTCAAAAACCACGAGGTTTCCCGGGTGGCACCGCTTCTCGGAACAGTAGTATCGCTCGTGGGCTTTGGGGCGGCATTTCTTCCGGGAAATATTGATGGCAACACGCTCAGCGTTTGGTCATTTTTGGCACTGGTTTTTCTCATCATTGGTGGTCTACTCATCTCTTTTGATTTACCATTGCGCAAAGGTGAAACGATTTCCAAACTCGTCTTGATCGCTGGCCTTTTCATCGGAGTTTCTGCTGTTTTATTGAAATATGGTTACGGGCAAACCAATTTCGTGAGTGGTGTGGTATGGCAGCGTTTCGGGATGTTTTTGGGGGGCTGTAGTCTCCTCCTCACACCCTCTTTTCGTCAGCAGATTTTTGACCAGTTGGCACATTTTTCTCAAAAGCCAGCCCGCGCCAGGAGTACGGGCTTGTTCTTTGTGCTCAATAAGGTATGTGCTGGAGTGGCAGCTTTTCTCATTTCTTACGCCACTTTCCACGGCTCTGTTTCCTTTGTCCAGGCTTTAGCCGGTATGCAGTATGTTTTCATTCTCCTCTTGGCCTTTCCTCTCGTGCGGTTGTATCCGGATATCTATCAGGAGAAGCTCTCCTTGTTTGACTGGTTACAAAAAGCCGGGGCGGTGGTGCTCATTGGAATCGGGCTGTGGCTTATGACTACTCATGGTATTAAAATACTTTTATGATGAAGATGTATACTTTTTTGAAAAAATTTTTCAAGTGGCTAGGGTACTCCCTTTTGGGGGTTTTAGGTCTCGTACTTCTTCTTTTTGGGTATTTTAATCTGCCAGGGCCAACGCCGCGAGAAGACGTGTCTTTGGGGATGACTTTTTCCTCCCGTTACGCTACGGGGCTTGGGCTTGATTGGAAGGAAACCTATCTCGCGTTACTCGATGATGTCGGCGTTAAAAAAATGCGCCTGCCAGTCTATTGGGACCTCGTAGAAAAAGACAAGGGAACCTATGATTATGCTGATGTAGATTGGCAAGTGGCTGAGGCGCACAAGCGTGGGGTGGACGTCATTTTGACGGTCGGCCTGAAGGTGCCACGTTGGCCAGAATGCCATATTCCGAATTGGGCTAATGAGAATGAAACCGTGCGTCGTAAGGGTATACTTCATTTTATTATAGAGACGGTAAAGCGGTATCAAAATGATCCGACGGTCAGTACCTGGCAGGTGGAGAATGAGCCCTTTCTCCCCTTTGGTATTTGTCCGGCTTTCGATGTTTCTCTTCTCGAACAAGAAGTGGCACTGGTGAAAGCGATGGATCCTACTCGGCCAGTTTTGCTGACAGACAGCGGCGAGCTTTCGCTGTGGTTGGGGGCTGCCAGTCGGGGTGACAAATTTGGGACGACGCTTTATCGTGATATTTATAGCAAAAAAGTGGGCGGTTATTTCACCTATCCGATTGGGCCGAATTTTTTCCGCTTCAAGGCTTGGCTGGTGAGAACTTTTACTCATCAGAATAATTTGATAGTGATTGAACTTCAGGCTGAACCGTGGGCTAGCGGTTGGGTGGTGGACGTGCCACTTCTGGAACAATTTAAGACCATGAATGAAAACAAATTGCGCGACAATGTCCGTTATGCCAAGCAAGTGGGCTTTTCAGAAGTGTATTTGTGGGGTGGAGAGTGGTGGTATTGGATGAAGACTAAAAAGGATTATCCGGCCGTCTGGGAGGCGGGCAAAGAATTATTTCACGAACATGCACAGTAAGAGTCCGCCGTCCTTTATCTTGATCCTCCACAATATTCGCAGTGCCCACAACGTGGGGGCGATGTTCCGCACCGCCGATGGAGCAGGAGTGGCAGAAATTATCCTTTCGGGGTATACGCCAGTGCCGGCAAAAAAGGGCGCCCTCTATCTGACTGATGCTGATAAGGCTCTCCATAAGACGGCTCTGGGAGCTGAGTATATGGTGCCGTGGCGGAAGGTGGCTACGCCGGGACGGACGCTTACTCTTTTGAAGAAGTCAGGCTTTACGGTGGTAGCGCTCGAGCAGATGAAGGGAAGTGTTCCTTATCAGCAATACAAATCCAAAGGGCCCGTAGCACTTATTGTGGGGAACGAAGTAAGAGGGATTGATCAGAAAATTCTTAAGCAGTGTGACACGGTGCTCGAAATTCCGATGCGTGGTGCTAAGAACTCTCTCAATGTTTCGGTAGCTTGTGGCATTGCGCTCTATCAGATTACCGCTACAATGAGAGAGGGTGGAATAAAAAATTCTTGATGACAATAATGATCAAACGAAAAGAAAAACTAGCTATCTTCGACATCGACGGCACAATTTTTCGCAAGAATCTACACTTCGAATTGATTAATGAACTGTCTTGGATGAAGGTGTTTCCAGCCGTGGCACGTAATGAATTGGTCAAGATCTACACCAACTGGCTCGAGCACGAAGGCACCTACGAAGACTATCGCCAGGCTTTGGTCGCCCTCTATTCAGAACATATCAAGGGCTGCCCACAGTCCGAAGTTATCCGTGCGAGCAAACTCCTCATACCTTTTCACGCCAAGCGCACCTACATCTTTGCTGAGCGGCTGATAAAGAAATTACGGGCGGAGAATTACCGGATGCTGGTCATTTCCGGTTCGCCCTTGGAAGTGGTGGAAGAGTATAATCGTCAGTACCTCAATTTTGATGCGGTCTTTGGGAGCATTTACGAAGTTGACAGTCATGGTTTGTACACGGGCGTGGCCTCTTTCGAACCCTCTAAGAATAAAGGACATTTGGTGGAACAGTACCTCTATGAACATAAGCTATCACTTGCTGAATCATATGGAATTGGTGATACTGAGAGTGATAGCAGTTTTCTCAAGTTGGTGGAGCATCCCATTGCCTTCAATCCCAATATGAACCTGAAAGACGAGGCGCAGAAAAACGGCTGGCGGATTATCGTGGAAAAAAAGGATGTGATTTATGAAATGACCGATACCTATCTTAATGAACCGATACTATGAACCTTAATGCCTCGATCGACAAATTCATGCACGGGACGGCATGGTTATGGCTACCGTTTTACGCCCTCTTTCACTTGATCGAAAAGATTGGTGAGCGCAAGAAATAACTTCTTCTCTTCTAGAGAACAGAAATCCTCAAGTATTTTCTTAAGCCCTCTTCCTATGTGCTTTCCGAAGCTTACCACACTACCATCGTTGTTTCTCTCTGCGACGACGCTCGTTTTTTGGCTTGGGCTCATTTTCTTTCTCTCTTCGCTCCCAGGCAATCCTACATCGTATGATCCGCCCCTCTGGTACTTTGTGGAACGCAAGAGCGCCCATATTTTTGAGTACGGCGTGTTGATGCTCCTTACCTTGCGTTTTGTGAAAGAGTATTTTCATACTGAACGATTGGCAAAGCATCTTTTATTGGCGGCAGTATTTTCCTTAGCCTATGGGGCAAGTGATGAATTACATCAGTTTTTCGTGCCCTACCGAGGCGCCCGCTTGACGGATATTCTGATTGACGGATTGGGGGCATTACTGATGACTAGTATCCTCTGGTTATGGGAAAAGCGTCGGGTATGATGGGGCATTATTGAGCAATTTTTTGGAGAGTGTGATAAACTAATCAAAAGGTGTTTTAGTAGGATTTAATAAACGTAATAAACGTACTATGGAGACAGGAGAAAAGTCGTGCTGCACAGAGGAAACGAGCGGGTTTGGGAGACGGTCTGCCACCTCAGTGGTGAAGATTGTCGGGTTGTTAGTGTTGGGTGCAGTCTTGATAGTTGGTTTACTCAAGGACACCACCACTTTTGATAATACGGTAGTAGATGATACCATCTCCGTCATTGGCCAGGGTAAGATGCCTATCAAGCCTGATGCGGCACTGATTAATCTAGGAGTGCTCACCATCAAAGCTGACTCACCGGAAGCGGCCATAATGCAGACATCAGAAAAATTGAGCAAAGTCGGCGTCGCCTTAGACGCGCTCGGTATTCCCAAGGAAAATCGTCAGATGACTGGTTACGCTGTCAGCCCACGCTATAAGGATCTAGCTTCTGCTAGTGATGGAACCAATCCTACGGCGAGCAAGCCAGCAAGCATAGATGGCTACACCTGTACCCAACAGATTACGGTGCGGGTACCCAACATTGTCGATGACCCTGAAGCGGTGAACAAGGTGATCACGGCCGCTGCCAAAGAAGGCGTTAACCAAGTGGGCGAGGTAAAATTCATTGCGACCAATGTCGAGTCGGTCAAACAGGAAGCTCGTTTGCGAGCGGTAGCTAATGCTAAGGACAATGCCAAGAATATGGCTGATGTGGCCGGGGTGAAACTGGCGGGCATCACTACCTGGAATGAGAGTGTTCTTTCCGAGCCTGGCCAAAACTACAATTCGAATTACTACGGATCACCTCCTCAGGGTGCCACGGTGCCGACTCCACCCTCGAGCATAGTGGTGTTACAACCCGGACAGCTCGATGTCGTCGTAGAGTTGAACGTGACGTACCGAGTGAAGAAATAATCGTACTTACTGAGAAACTTAAAAACCCGCCACCAGGGCGGGTTTTTGTATGACGAGAATCCCTTTCGCTCATTATCGAACCTTTTCCACGAACGTTTTGAAAGTCTCGGGATTTTCAGCAGCCATCTGTGAGAGCACCTTGCGATCGAGGGCGATATTCTTTTCACCCTGCAGAGCGATGAATGTCCGGTAAGCAATACCGTGCAAACGGAGCGCGGTGTTGAGACGGGTGATCCATAGACTGCGGAAGGTACGCTTCTTGGCACGGCGGTCGCGGTGGGCGTATTTACCGGCCTTGATGACAGCTTCTTTGGCCTTAGTAAACAAATTTTTGCGACCCCAGCGGAAACCTTTAGCGGCTTTGAGGACGTTCTTATGGCGTTTCTTGGTCATGACGCCGCGCTTTACTCTCGTCATACGATTCTCTTATTCGGATTACTTGGGAAATACGTTAGATGGCGTAGGGCATGGCTTTTTGAATGTTTTTTTCTTCAGTGCGGAAAATGCCGTGATCTTTGCGCTTGGCCCTCGTGGCGGCGCCTGTATCGCGGGAATTGTAGTGGTTGTGGCCAGTGGAGCGGCGCAAGAGCTTGCCGGTACCAGTCACTTTTACTTTTTTGGAAATAGACTTCCGGGTCTTCATCTTAGGCATACGATTGGCTTTATAATGGTGATGTTATTCTGGGACGATGAGGGCATTGAACCCCATCGGACCGCGTTTGACTTCTTCTTCAAAGCGATGTGGAACGGTGATGCTTTTGATGAATTCTATCAGGCTCAATCTTGCTTTTTCCTGCATGGCCTTTTCGCGACCGCGCAACACTATTTCGAATTTAACCTTATTGCCTTTGGTGAGGAATTTTTCTGCCTGAGTCTTTTTGAAGAGGAGGTCGTGACCAGCGGTGCGGAATCCGATACGGATGCCTTTGGTTTCCACTTTGCGTTGCTTGGCCTTCTGCTGCTGTTCCTGCTTGGCTTGACGGTACTGGAGCTTACCGTAGTCAGTAATCTTGCACACTGGCGGCTTGGCCAATGGGGACACTTCCACCAAGTCAGCTTCTTGTTCCTGAGCCAAGACAATGGCTGAGGCGGTGTCCATCAACCCACGGTTGCTTCCGTCTAGGTCAATAACCATCACTTGAGGAGCAAGAATCTTCTCGTTGGTACGCAGATGATCCTTCAGCTGCACTTTTGGTTTGGGGCGGTTGTGGCGTCTTCTTCTCACTTTTTTTCTTATTAAAAAATGGTGGAGTTGATGGGAATTGCACCCATGTCCAGAGCAGTTTTTTCAAAATATTCTACAAGCGTAGTCAGCTTTGGGTAAATGCATGAGGTAGAAAGCAGACAAAATCCGCATACATTCTTTTCTTTGGCAATACGATCACAGAGGGTAAAGAAAAAGAAATACTCTGGTCACGTCTCGATAATATGACACCGGAGATTCTTTATCGAGAATCAAGAGTCCGATGGCGACTCACAATTAAGCGAGTGCGAGAGCGAAAGAAGGAGCAAACGCTTGCGCGAATGCATTCTTTGCCTTGGTGATGAAGTTTGCATTTATCATCGTGAGAAGGATATTTACGACCATCTCCTCAAGGTCGGCTTGCCTATTTTGAAAGTACAGCCTGTCGAGTCTAAGCAACCCCATTTTGGAAAATTTTTCATTTCCAATTTTTCATTTCCAATGTATTTGAAAAGGAAAAATTGTGAATGGAATATTATCCTCGCATAGCACGCTCTATCCGACGCTTGGCTTCACGCTTGCCTATATCAGCCCGACGGTCATATTCTTTCTTGCCACGGCCTATCGCAAACTCTAGTTTGACAAGTTGCTTCTTAGTATACAACCGAATAGGGACGAGTGTCAAGCCTTCTGTGCGGTATTTTCCGATGAGAGAGCCGATTTCCCGTTTGCGTAACAGGAGCTTTCGTGGCCTACTATCTTCGTGCTTGGTGTCACGGTGGGCCTGGGCATAGCGAGGGATCAGAGCATTGGTCAAGTAGAGCTCACTTCCTTTGACCGTGACAAAGGCGCCTTTCAGGCTGGCATGGCCTGTTTTGACGCTTTTTACTTCAGCACCAGTCAATACCAAACCAGCCTCGAAGTGTCCTTCCAGAGCGTAATCAAAAGTGGCTCGTTTGTTCCTGGCGATGGTTTTCATAGGCTTGTAGCACCCGTACTTTCCCACATTTGGCTCAAATAAGCAAGCAATTGCGAAAAGTATTGACATAACAGGTTAGATATGCTATAATTAAAAAATAATTTGAGGTGGTGAAATATCCCTTAAATTATGGAAATTGTTCTTTGATAAACGAGATTTAGCGAAAAAAATTCTCTTGTTCTCCTCTCTTCGTGAGTAGCACAGTGGATGTCTAAAAAGATTTCTAGTATGCTACTCATGTCGAGGAGCCCTTAATGCGGGGATCGCATTATTTCACGCTCACGGCCACAGGCCACGAGCAAGAAAAAACAGGAGAAAGAAAATGGAAAGTCTTCAATATTCAGACGGAATCGGTTCCCGTGGACGGAACCCGTTTCTTCTCTTAGTGAAAGGAGATGAAGTTATCGTCTTCCGCGGACAGAGCATTCCCGGTGTGGTAGTGGTGCGAGGCACCGACTACACCAAGAATGGTAAGTGGTCGCACACCACTTACCGGCTCCAGTTGGCGGACGGAATCCGCCACATCGTGGGACGGAATGGCTGGGAAACTAGTCGCTTCGTGGAAGGACTCGCTTTAGCGGTTGGTTGTGCTACGCCCGACACGTGGGCGGACACGGCCAAGGCGTTAGGGATTTCGGTTCCGAGCGCGATGGAGTTCTTGCGGAGCTGGAGGCAGCAGGAGGCCGAGAAGTTGGACGAGATCGAGCAGTCGTTGGCGAAACTCGAGGAAGTTTCCAAAAAGAAAACTGACTCGGTGATCGTCACGGTAAGCTTCGGCTCGCCGACCAATCACGCCGTGCGAGAAGGCTACTGGGAATCCCCCAAGTCTATCCCCGGCTACAACGCGGAGATTCGTAAGATCGACGCGAGCGGAAGCTGGATCGAGGGGAACATCGTGGTTATCGGGATTTCCGGCACCGTTCTCTCTGTCAAGTACTCGTCCGGCATGCACGGCGGATACTACGGAGTCTCCGTCGGGGTGATTCCGGGAACGGAAACCGAGATCCCGCCTTTCGAGACCGCCCGTGAAAAGGCGGCGACGGAAAGCGGACTGCCCAAGAATCTCTTCCGAGCCTTCAACGGCGACGAGGAGCGAATTCGCGAGTTCATGGCAAAGGTCGCAAGACTGGATGCCGGAAAACTCGACGAGCACGAGTTCTCGTGCGGTCGGGCACGCAAGAGCGCGGAAGTGATTCGCGTCTCCGGCGACCTGGAATTCTTCCTCGGTGCTGATCCGTTGGAAGTTTGCGGGTATATCGAGGAGGTTCACTTCCCCTCGAACGCGCCCAAGACTTCCGACCCCCGAGGCCTCGTCGGCTAGTGGTAACACCATGCTCGGCGACGCACTCCGCAAAGCCGAACTCCGCTAGTCTCGTATTTCCAGCTTGAGGGTCTGGATTAACAAAACCCTCTCTGTTTCGGAATGTTTATTCCGACTGATGAGCTCAAAAGAGCGAAACAGATTGCACTTTGTAAAAAATAAGTTTTTCCTCTCCTCGTGAGTAGCACAGTGGATGTCTAAAAAGATTTCTAGTATGCTACTCATGTCGAGGAGCCTCGGTGCGGAGCACGCATAATTTCACGCTCACGGCCAACCTACCCGCCACCCTCAAATTGCAGAGTGTTCGGATTCAAATGGGAACTTATGGAACGCTCGACACAGTTCTTTCGATTCATCTATCGGCTCAGTTTCGAGCCAACAACTGGAGCAGCTCTATGTCAAAGATTTCCGCTTCCTTTATTGCCGCTGTGGGTTTCTCAGCTATCTCTCTGGCGGCCTCCTCGGTCTGCGCGGCAAAAACAGAAAGCGCTCCGCTCTCGCCTGTCATCAGGGTGGAAGTCCAGGGGAAAGATATGATGTTGGCTCAAATGGGCAGGGACGGCGAGCCAATGATTCATGTCTTTGCTCGGTCTCCCAACCAAGCTGACGGCACCGAGCAGCTCTTTCGCAAGATCACTGCCGTGCTGCTGGGCAGTGGCTATCAGTGGAGGGGCAGCGACCAGTCGCTTGACAAAAACATTTGGTGCAAGGTCGAGACGACTTCCGTCCCGATGAAGGTATCTTCGAAGGTATCTTCCCCGGCTGCCCTTGTGGCTGATGTCAGCTGCAACTTGAAAATCAGGGAAGGTAAATCGAACGACAAGACCCGCGTCATAAGGCTTGTCCAGTTTGGGTCTGGACCCAATCTCGACGACGGGGTGGCTCTGATTCCGGGGCTCATTGCCGAAGCCTACGCCGAAGCGCAACGGCTGACGGCGAAATAGTAGGCGCAATCGCCAAATCGTCCAGCTAACCGCCGGGTACCACATGATGGTGCTCGGCTTTTTTCTTTGCATTTCTTTTTTTGTGCGCTAGGATTAGGGAGGATCAACCTATGAGTGAATTAGCACATCAATTACGGAACCATTTGAATAAAGCCGAGGCTCTCGAACGTCTCAAACAAGAGCCTTTCCCACGGAGGGTTATTTCTTTCTACCGCTACGTCATCCTCGCCAACCCGCAGGCTTTGCGTGACGAGCTCTTTTCCGAGTGGGTGGAACTTGGAGTTTTGGGGCGGGTGTATCTGGCTACCGAAGGCATCAACGCCCAGATGAGTGTGCCTGAGTCGCAGTTTGAGAAATTTCAGGAACTTTTATATAAACGCAAAGAATGTACTGATGTGCCGTTTAAAGTCGGGGTGGAACAAAAAAAAGATGCTTTCTGGAAACTGACTATTAAAGTAAAGAAGCAGATTGTGGCTGATGGGCTCTCGCCTACGGACTATGATGTCACCAATGTCGGGACACATTTGACCGCTCGACAGTGGAATGAACTGTCGGAGCAGTCAGGAACGGTGGTGGTCGACATGCGCAATAACTATGAATCAGTCATCGGTCATTTTGAGGATGCACTCTGTTCCCCTGCCTATACTTTCAAAGAAGAACTGCCCATGGTGAAAGAAGCACTCAGGGGGCAAGAGGAGAAGAAAGTGCTCCTCTACTGCACTGGTGGCATTCGTTGTGAAAAAGCGAGCGCCTATCTGAAACACCATGGTTTTCAGAACGTCTATCAATTATACGGCGGTATCATCGACTACAAACACCAGATTGAGGCAGAGGGCTTGGAGTCAAAATTTAAGGGCAAAAATTTCGTCTTCGATGAGCGTCTAGGCGAGAGGATTACCGAAGATGTACTGGCAAAATGCTATCAGTGTGACAGTGCTTGCGATGACTATACCAACTGTGCGAACCTTGAGTGTAACTTGCTCTTTATCCAGTGCACGGACTGCAAAGAAAAATTTTCCGGATGTTGTAGTGTTAAGTGCCAGGCTGTTATAGTGTTGCCTGAAGCCGAACAGAGTAAGCGTCGGAAAGGGAAAGTGCTGTCCAAAAACTCCCAAGCTTTCAAGCAAAAAATCGCTGCCGCTCTATAATTTTTCCTGAGCAGAAAACCATCGGTCGTGGTTTTCGCGCTCACTTCCAAAGGTAACGAGAGACAGAATAAAGAAACTTTCTTTTTTGGCTTAGTTCCGCTATGATGGTCTATATGGATGAAAATATTCACGAAAAATTAGGACGCGAGATTGAACGAATAGCTAACGAGCTTATTGCTAGCAAAGTTGGCGAACACTATCTTGTTGCTGACTCAGTTGAACTTGTTGCTGACTCAGTTGAACGATCATCAAACAAAATTTTTGGTGATTATACCAGTAATGTTGCTTTGCTTATTGCTGGTCGTCTGAGAATGTCTCCGCAAGACGTTGCGGCTCTCATGAGAGAGAAGTTTTCTCTTCCAGAAATTGAAAAGATCGAAGTGGCTGGTCCGGGCCATCTGAATTTTTTCTTGAGTCAGGAATTTTTTTCACGTACGGTGGAGGATATTCTTGAACAGAAAAAACAGTACGGAAGTTCGTCTATAGGTATTGGAGAAAAAGTGAACAATGAATTTATTTCAGCCAATCCAACTGGACCACTTCATCTCGGGAATGCGCGTGGGGGATTTTATGGCGACGTACTTTCCAATGTCCTGCGTAAGATGGGTTACGAAGTGACGAATGAGTATTATGTGAATGACGCGGGGGAGCAAATTATAAAGTTAGCCCATAGCGTACTCAAAGACAATGAAGCAGTATACAAAGGTGATTATATTGATCAGATTGCTAATGAGCTTGCGGGAGAGATCAAACAACGAATAGAAATTGTGAGGCCCTATAAAGATAGTGATGCTTTAGAGTATGTGATAAATTTTTTGTTTCCCATTGGTAGGGCGGTGACTGATAAGATTTTGAGGAACTATATTGAACCGACAGTGAAAGAGAAAATGAGAGTTCATTTTGACAGTTGGGTGCGTGAAAGTTGGTTTTATAATAGTAGTAATCACAAATATAAAGGTCAGATCAGTAGAGCAATCAAAATCCTAATCGAAAAAGGCCTTACCTATAAAACGGATGACGGTGCTCTCTGGCTTAAAACAACGGACTTTGGTGATGATAAGGATCGAGTTTTAGTGAAACGCAAAGACCTTTATAAAAATAAGACCTATTTTGCTGCAGACTGTGGCTATCTGCTTTATAAAATTGAAAACAACTTTGATCTCTTAATAGAAACCTGGGGCGCAGATCATCATGGGTATATTAACCGTTTTAGGGCAGCGGCCGAGATGCTAGGTTTTAATCCAGAGAAAATTCGTTTCAATATAGTACAGTTGGTTAGACTTGTGAAAGATGGACAGGAGGTCCGGATGTCGAAGCGAGCCGGTAACGTGGTGACGATTGATGAACTTATCGAAAAAGTTGGGCATGATGTAGCGCGGTTCTTTTTCTTGATGTATGCCCCAGAAACGCATATGAACTTTGACCTCGGGCTGGCCGAAGAGCGTTCGCAGAAAAACCCGGTTTTCTATGTACAGTATGCTCATGCGCGTTTGTGCAGTATTTTACGCAAAGCAGAAGAAGAAAAAATTTCTTTCACTCAGTCTGATTTAGCGCTTCTGACGCACGAAAAAGAACGCGAGCTGATGCGGGAGCTATCATTTTTTCCCGAGTTGGTGGCGACTATCGCCTTAGAGTACACCGTGCACAAACTGCCCCAGTATGCTATCCGACTTTCCGACAAATTCCATTCATTTTATGCTGCCTGCAAAGTGATCGACGCGGGGAACCCTGCCTTGACGGCAGCGCGGTTAGAGCTGATTGGGGCGACACGGATTGTTTTGGCAGAGACACTCATGCTTATGGGCATTGCCGCCCCGGAGAAAATGTAATACAAAAAAGATTTTTGAAAATGATTTCACGCATACCGAGGAAATACCGCCACAAATATAAAAAGAAGCACAGCTGGGACGAGGAGCTAACTTTTTTTGTTTTCAAGTTGGTGACCACAACTGTCCTCTTTTTCGTGGTAGCAGTGGGGGCAGATGTTTATCATTTGTTTCATTAAGCAACAATATGGCTGAAACGATGACATTTTATCTGGTGCGGCACGGTGAAGCGGAAAATAACGTTCGCCATATTTCTAGCAGCCTTCCTGAGAAAGAGAAGTATCCGCTGACCGAAAGTGGGCGACAAAAAGTTGCAGAAACAGCAGAGTATCTCAAAAAAGAAGAGATTGATGCGATGTTTTGTTCACCGTTGCTTCGTACCAAACAAACGGCAGAAATCATTGCCGAAGCCACCGGGCTGTCATTCTCAATCGATGAGCGCCTGCACGAAACTGGTATGGGTGTGTTCAATGGGAAAACACACGAAGGATTTATGAAAAAATATGGTGATCCGGTGCTTCGTATTAGCCCCGATTCTGCGGATGGGGTAGAAAGTTTTCTCGATATGCGCGGCCGCCTCACGGCTTTTTTGGCAGATATGCGAGAACAGTATCGGGGCAAAAAAGTGGTGGTGGTCTCACACGGTGATCCATTGGAACAACTCCATGGCATTCTTACGAACGAAAGTCCTGGTATTTCCGCTCGGGGTTGGTACCCGAAAAAAGGTGAAGCCACCAAAGTAGTGTGGGAAATATAAAATGGAGCGCAGTGAGCGCTCTTTTTTGGCGGAAAGGGTAATGAGAGGGACTTCCATTTTTCTTTGTTTCATGTTAAAGTTTCTGGCATCACAATAGCAGAGAGGATTGCGATGAGAGGCGTATTTCTTATCATTGCCCTTTTCTTGGCCGCACACCGTTGGTTTGCTGACCATGAAGAATTGAAGATCGGTCTTTTTGTACAGGAACAAACGGCCAAAAAACGGCCAATATTCTGTAAGGAACTGATCAAGCATGAAGGACTGTGTCGTGACACCGCTTCGTTGTGGCGACTCGCGAACGAGTTCATCGCTGGTAACCAGACCCCGAAAAAAGGTGCGGTACCACCTCGCTAGCAGCAAGCAAAAATGACGTAACAAAGGCAGCCAAAGCAGCGACTTTGGATGCCTTTTTCTTTTGGTATCGTTCAAAGACTTAGTCGCCCAATACTTCTATAAGATTTCTACTGTTTAAGGTTGGTCACAGATGTCGGCACTTGGTGGTAGTGGAGCGGTGGGGTTGATTCGGAGTCGTTTCCCTGCTATATTGCTTCTACAAAGGCATTGATGAGGCTATCACCTCGGAGCCGCGGGAAGAACACTCGAGAGAGTCAGTAAAGCCCGCCGGGTAGGCCCGTAATAGCCAATGAACAAGGTTCGCCAGTGGGCGAATAAAGCGAGGTGGTACCACGTTTTCGAACGTCCTTAGCACGATTTTTGTGTTAGGGATTTTTTTGTGTCTTGATTGTCACGGGGCTGTATTATTATGTTGCTACGAATCTAAAGAATGTTGTATGATCACACACGCGTACATTGATGGGGCTAACCTGCACAAAGGCGTGCAAGGACTGGGGTGGGAGCTAGATTATGCACGTTTTTTTGTGTGGTTACGGGAGAAATATCATATTGAGCGAGCCTATCTTTTTATCGGACTGGTTGTCAAAAACAAAAACTTGTACACTAAGCTCCAGGAAGCTGGCTATACTTTGGTGTATAAAGAAATTACTTATGACGGCACTGGTAAGGTGAAAGGGAATTGTGATGCAGACTTGGTTCTAAAGGTGACGAGGGATTTCTATGAGAAGCATTTTGGCCAGGCGGTGCTGGTATCGAGTGACGGGGACTACGCCGGGCTGGTGCAGTTTCTCAAAGAGCAGCACGCTTTCCGCACGATAGTCTCGCCCAGCAATAATTGTTCTTTTTTACTCCGCAAACTGAATATCCCGATAGTGTATCTTGATACCAAAAGGGGTATTCTGAAGAAGCGACCATAAAAAGAAAAAGCCCCCAACGGGGACGAACCTCGCCAGGGTCTTTCTCATAGTGATGCCCTTATTATACTCCTTATTATCATTAGCGTCAAGTATAAAATATATGTTCAAAAAAGTTGATGCCAAGGTGAGTTTTCCCAAAATGGAGGAGGAGATCCTCCGGTTTTGGAATGAACAAAATATTTTTCAGAAGTCCATCGTAGGGCGGCCGGCGGACAAGCCGTATAGTTTCTATGATGGCCCGCCTTTTGCTACCGGGACGCCGCACTATGGGCACCTCGTGGCGAGCGCCATCAAAGACACCGTGCCCCGCTATTTCACGATGAAGGGTTACCGAGTGGAGCGCAAATGGGGCTGGGACTGTCACGGTCTGCCGATCGAGAATATTGCCGAAAAAGAACTGGGCATTTCACACAAGAAGGAAATTATCGAGATGGGCATAGCCAAGTTCAACGAAGTTTGCCGTTCTAAAGTTTTGGAATATGTGGCCGAATGGAAAAAAGTGATGGGTCGTTTCGGACGCTTCGCTGATATGGAGCATGCCTACGCTACGATGGACAAAAGCTATATGGAGAGTGTGTGGTGGGTGTTCAAAGAATTGTGGGATCGGGGATTGGTCTACGAAAGTTATCGCACCATGCATATCTGTCCGCGTTGCGAGACGACACTGTCGCAGTCGGAAGTAGCTGAAGGGTACAAAGACGTGAAGGATTTGGCGGTGACAGTCAAGTTTGAGCTGGTGGATGAACCTGGTACTTTTGTGCTGGCCTGGACGACCACGCCGTGGACTCTGCCGGGCAATGTCGCCTTGGCAGTGAACAAGGATGTTACCTATGTCATGATTGAAAAGAAAGATGGTGGAGTTGGTGAGTTGGTGCGGTTCATTGTGGCCAAGGATCTTCTCAAGAATATTTTTGGCGAAGAAGGGTACGAAGTCATAGAGGAATACAAGGGAGCTAAGCTGGTTGGAAAGGCCTACAAACCACTCTTTGACTACTACGCTAAGGATGAGAAATTAGAAAACCGCGAAAATGGTTGGAAGATTTATCATGCGGACTTTGTCACGACGGACATGGGCACGGGCATCGCCCATGAAGCGCCAGCTTTTGGTGAAGATGATATGCAACTGGGCAAGGCTAATGACTTGCCATGGGTACAGCACGTCAATATGGACGGCACGATGAAAGCGGAAGTGACGGACTTTGCTGGGAGGGCAGTGAAATCTCAAGAAGACCCACAGGCGATGGACGTGGAGATTATCAAGTATCTGGCCAAAGCTGGGACACTTTTTGCCAAGGAAAAATATGAACACAGCTACCCGCATTGTTGGCGCTGTGATACCCCGCTTCTCAATTACGCTACTTCGTCGTGGTTTGTGAAGGTGACGGATATTAAACCCAAGATGTTGGAACTGGCCAAGAATATCAACTGGTCGCCAGCGCATATCAAGGAGGGGCGATGGGGCAAGTGGCTGGAAGGTGCGCGGGACTGGTCTATCAGTCGCCAGCGTTACTGGGCCTCGGTGATGCCAATATGGAAATGTGTGTGCGGTGAAATGAGAGTCTTTGGATCGGTAGCGGAACTGGAGGAGGCGAGTGGCCAGAAAGTGGAGGATTTGCACAAACATATTGTCGATCAAGTGACCGTGCCCTGTGCCAAGTGTGGCGAGACGATGAAACGTATTCCCGATGTGCTCGATACCTGGTTTGATTCGGGCTCGATGCCGTATGCACAGGACCATTATCCTTTTGAGAACAAGGAGAAATTTGAGAAAACTTTTCCGGCCAATTTCATCGCCGAGGGAGTGGATCAAACCCGCGCCTGGTTTTACTACCAGCATGTCATCGGGACGGCCATCAAAGAGAGCAATGCTTTCCAGAATGTGGTGGTGAACGGTATTGTGCTAGCGGAAGATGGCAAGAAGATGTCCAAGCGCCTCAAAAATTATCCTGACCCGATGGAAGTGATCAATAAGTATGGGGCGGATGCTCTTCGGCTGTATCTCCTTTCTTCACCCATCGTAGCGGCCGAGAACCTGAACTTTTCCGAACGAGAACTGGGGGAAATGTCACGCAATGTTTTCCGTATGCTGTGGAATTCTTACTCATTTTTCGTTACCTACGCCAATATTGACAACTGGTCACCGAAAGAAAATGCTATCCCCTCGATCAATCTTTTGGATCGCTGGTTGCTTGCGGAGTTGCAGCTGTTGATAGCGGAGGTGGATGAAGCGATGAGTCACTACGAATTGAACCGTGCTACACGGGCTATTACCCCCTTCGTCGATAATCTCTCCAACTGGTACATAAGGCGTAGTCGGAAGCGTTTCTGGAAGAGCGAAGACGACAGCGACAAAGAGCAGGCCTACCAAACGCTCTATACCGTTTTGGTTACTCTCTCCAAAGTGATGGCACCGTTTACGCCGTTTTTGGCTGAGGAAATTTACAAGAATCTCACTCAAGAGGAATCAGTACACTTAGCTGATTGGCCAGAAGCAGATAAAGATTTGATTGATGAAGAGTTGAGTCGACAGATGTCACTGGTTCGTGAATTAGTTAATGCTGGCTTACAACAAAGGGCAATTAATAAAATTAAAGTTCGACAACCACTACTTGATATAAGATGTGGAGAAAAATATAAAGAACTTTTTGAGCAAGGAGACCTATACTTTAAGTACATTGTTACAGAAGAACTGAATATCGAAGGATTAAATCTGGATGGCAATCTTTCTAATGAGGAAATTGTGCTTAATACGGAAATTACTCCCGAGCTCAAACTGGAAGGCGAGGCACGGGAAATCATCCGGGCGATCCAAGAGGGGCGGAAAAAGGCCGGTTTCAAGGTAGAAGACCGCATAACTTTGGGCTACCGTGGGAAAGAAAATGTGTTCGATAGATTCCAAGAGATGATCGCTCATGAAGTCTTAGCGACGACTGTTGTACGAGGAACAATGTCTGATGCCGAATATTCTGAAACAGCTCGGATTGAAGGAGAAGAATTTCTTTTCTCTTTGAGGAAGGTTTAAGAAATGGAACTGCGCTATAATGCTATCGTGCTGAGAAAGAAAGAAGTGGGCGAGATGGATCGGCTGTATACTTTGTATACCGATACAGGTGGGAAATTGCAGGTGGTGGCCAAGGGGGTGCGCAAACCGGAAGCCAAACTGGCGGGGCAATTGGAGAACCTGACGCTTGTCCAGATCATCATCGCCAAAGGGCGCGGGGCGGGGCGAATTGCCGGGGCGGTGGCGGAGGAGAGTTTTCTTTTTGTGCGCCAGGAGCTTGATATCTACAAAAGGGTACTAGAGACGGTCAATATTTTTGAGCGCTTGGTAGGCTTCGAAGAAAAAGATGGAGCGCTCTTTGATCTGCTCGTCTTGTATCTGACCCTAGCCAATGATTTGGCGCGTGAGCAAAAGAAGGAGAAACTACTGCTCCTTACCGAGGGGTTTTTGTTTCAGTTGTTCGCTCATCTAGGCTATGAGATCGAGACGGGGCTGTGTGCGGTGTCGGGGAAAAAGTTGGCCAAGGGCGACAAACATTTCTTTAGTCCCAGTGCAGGCGGGATGCTGCGCGGGGAACACAGTCATATGGCGGAAGGAGCCTTCCCTATCAGTGAGAATGCCATCAAACTCATTCGGTTATTTCTCCATAACAAATTGGAAGCCTTGCCAAAGATTGCGGTGCAAGCGAATGAACTGCGGGAAACGCGTCAGGTAGCGACACGTTTTTTTCAGTGGATTGAAGGGTAAAAACCAGAGAAAATTCCTTTCAGAAAGGAAAAGTGATAAAATAGAAGTACAAAATAAAATATACTATGAGTTTGGAAGAACTGAACGATTCTTTGCATAGTCGCGATACTCATCTGGATCGCGCGCGCCAGACGGTTTCGTACGAGCCGGGAGGCCAGGAAAGAAACAACGCGCTCGATAATAAAGTGGAGGCTTTTCGTCATACCGAAACGTGGCAACCGGCTAGTGAAGAGGCTTCTCAATTATCATCTCAAGGTGTCACGCTCGAAGCTAGAGCCTCTCACCATAAGCGTAAGCAGTGGTTGTTTTTCGTCGGTGGGCTGACTCTCCTTTTGCTCGTCGGTGGGCTGATTTACAAATTACGCTTGCCAGTGTTTAGTGATCAGAAAGTTGACATTCAGATTTCTGGTCCGCGCGACGTGGCTAGTGCCGAGCCTACCACCTTCACCTTCACTTTCACCAACAACAACTTGATCGCCCTCAACAACACGATTCTGACCATCAATTATCCGGAAACGTTTCATCCGGAAGCGAGTACGACAGTAAAGCCCAACGCCACTTGGGTAGAGATCCCGCTTGCTACGCTTGCCATTCATTCTCAGAATAAAGTTACTTTGTCCGGAAAGTTCTATGGCTCCAAGGGTGATCAGGTCATTATGCGGGCGACCCTTCGTTACACGCCGGACAAGGTGACAAGTATTCTCGAGAAGGAAACACGTATTACAGTCAACATCGCCTCCTCGCCACTGTCTTTGGAAATTGAAGCGCCGCAGGAACTGGCAACCGGTCAGAATGTTGACTACGTTATTTCGTATAACAACACGGGAGACGTCAGTTTTTCCAATCTGCGGATTGAGGCTGTCTACCCAGCGGGCTTCGAGTTTTTGGAGGCAGATCCGCGGGCGACGGGTGGTAACGCTGTCTGGCGTATCGATGAGCTCGCTGCACATAGCACGGGCAAGATCATTGTCCATGGTACGCTCACTGGTATACGAGATGAGCGGAAATCAGTGAGCGCCAAGATTGGCTTTTTGCAGGGGGATGGCAACTTCCTCTCGTACAGCGATAACGAGCGCAAAACAGCGATTGTCGCTTCACCGCTTTCTATTCGGCAAACCATCAATGGCTTGACCGATGCAAATGTTGGGTTGGGGGATTTCCTCGACTATGTAGTGCAGTACAAGAACGAAGGAGATATCGGACTGCGCGGGGCAGTTGTGACGGTGGAAATTAGCTCGCCCTATCTTGATTTTACGAAACTCAGTCTCAATCCCAAGGGGTCGTATGATCAGGCGCGTAATATGATGACCTGGAAAGCATCTGATGTCTCTGATCTGAAGCGGCTTGAGCCGGGGCAGGGTGGATCCGTTTCTTTTTCGTTGCCTATTGTTTCCGTGGTGGGAAATAATCAGAAAAATGAACGCGCGCCAGTTATTCGCTCGGTAGCCCGCATAGACAGTCCAGATATCCCGTCATCGCTCGGTTCTAATAAAATCATCGCGAGTAACATCATTGTGGCTAAGGTAAATACCTCGGTGGACGCCACGCTTACAGGATTTTATGATGATGCGACACTCCCCAACACCGGACCTCTCCCACCGATAGTGGGACTAGAGACGAGCTATACGTTTCATCTGTCTCTGCACAATACTTCGAGTGATATCGTAAGCACCCAAGTGAATATTTCGCTGCCGTCGGGTGTGCGCTATAGTGGCCAGTTTTCGCCCGCCCGGGAAAAAATACATTTCGATTCCCAGACCAATGAGCTGACCTGGGATGTCGAGACGTTCGGTGCCGGTAGTAGCCGTGAACTCATCTTTCAAGTGGCCGCCACCCCCAGTCTGATCGATGTCGGAAAAGATTTGCAGCTGGTAAAATTGTTTGTTTTGAGTGGTAAGGATACAGCTACCGGGAAAGCGATTCGCCTTGAAAAAACTGGCAGAACGAGTAGTATGCTGAAAGACCCTAGAATCGGTACCGGCGGAGGGACGGTAGAGCCAGCAAATAATTGAATTATGGCTTTTGTTTACACAACGAGAAATGATGGCAGCCGGATCGGGCAGCTAGCCACCAGAAAAGGGAGTATCGCTACTCCCTTTTTCATGCCGGATGCTACCCGTGCTTCCGTACGGGGACTGGCCACAGCCGAGCTAGAAGGAGTAGGAGTCGAGGCCTTGGTCGTCAATACGTATCATTTGTTTTTGCAACCAGGCGAAGCTTTGATTAGGACGGCGGGCGATATCCATACCTTTATGGATTGGCCACATCCGGTACTGTCTGATTCAGGAGGGTATCAGATCTATTCGCTCATCCACAAGCACCCAGAAATGGGACGGATCACGGAAGAAGGAGCGGAATTCAAATCGGTGCTCGATGGTTCGAAGCATATGCTGACGCCGGAACGTTCTATTCAGATTCAGTTTGACTTGGGTGTTGATATGATGGTAGTGCTCGATGATCCACGCCCCAATGACGCTCCGGAAAAAGATATTGCGGAGGCAGTGGAACGAACCATTCGCTGGGCCAAGCGCTGCAGAGAAGAATACGACCGGCAAGTAGCCGCGCGTGGTTTGACGGAAGAAACACGGCCGCTTCTCTTTGGGGTGGTACAGGGCGGGATGGTCAAGGAGTTGCGCAAACGTTGTATCGACGGTCTTGTGGCATTTGATTTTGATGGTTATGGTTTCGGGGCTCGTCATGTGGATATAGAAGGACAATTTCTGGAAGAGATCATGCGCTACACAGCCGCCATTATTCCCGAAGACAAGATCCGCTTTGCCCTGGGGGTGGGGACGCCCGATGACATCGTACGTTGTCATGCTCTAGGCTGGGATATGTTTGACTGCGTTATTCCGACGCGCGAAGGCAGGCATGGTCGTTTGTTCGTTATGAAAGATGAACAGAAAATATCAAGGGGAGATTTTTACGAAACCATCAATATACATAACGAGCAGTTCAAGGCAGACTTTACCCCGGTAGATATCAGTTGTGACTGTACGCTTTGCACACGCTATACCAAAAGCTATCTTCGCCACCTTTTTCGAGTAGGGGAACCATTGGCTCTCTGCTTGGCCTCCGAACACAACTTACGTTTCTATATCCGTGTTATGGCCAAGTTGCGCGCCACATAAACAAAGAGAAATGAAAAAACGCGGTCGTAGTATTCTACGTTCGCGCTTTGGATCTATCGCCAGCGATGTTCAGTCGTGCTATGAGCAGGAATCGACCACCTTGGAATCGATAAATCGGTGGCCGCACTTTGGACAGTGACACTCTGCCTCGAACCTGCACATGTCGACATCGATGCAAATAGGGTGTTGCGAAACGACTTTGGCTCTAGTCTTGCACTTTGTGCAGTGGGGATAGCCCAATTCCTCAAGTTCTTTCCAGAACTGAGCGAACCACCCACTGATTTGGTGGCCAAGTCTTTGCCCGGCGGTTAAGACCTGGTCGAAAAGCTTTTTCATGGCGGTCTCCTTGGTAGGGTAGTCAGCTCGTCTGGTGTTTATGTTCGCAATAAAAACAGTACCAACGGGTGGGAGCAAGTGGCGAACACCCGATCTCCCTTATCAGGGTCATTCTTTTGCAAATTGAACACTTCTTTGGCGTGTCTCGCCTCATTAGCCAGAAGACAAGGCCTCCCACGGCGATAGAGCAAAGGATCACCCCCCACGCTAGTGGTGGAAAGTAGCCGATGGCCTCATTGAGGATGTCCATATCCGATCCTTCCCTCTAGGGTTGATTGAAAAAACAGACAAAAGCCTGTACACTGAATTTGTAAAACAACATTGGTAATATACAGAAAATTTGCTTTTTTGTCAATCCCATCTTGGTGGGATCAATACATCCTTATGGCCGAAGAAAAAAATGATTTGATGGAGAAAATAGTGTCGCTCTGCAAACGCCGGGGGTTTGTCTTTCCTTCATCGGAAATTTACGGTGGCTTTGCTGCGGTCTACGATTTCGGTCCGTACGGGGTAGAGTTGGCCAAAAACATTCGCGAAGCTTGGTGGCAGGCTATGGTGCGTGATCATGACAATATCGTGGGTCTCGACAGCGCTATTTTTATGCATCCGAAAGTGTGGGAGGCGTCCGGTCATGTCAGTGGATTTTCTGATCCCTTGGCTGAGTGCAAAGAATGCCATGCGCGCGTGCGCGTCGATCACCTGCTCGAAGAAGCTGGCGTGTTTGCGGATGAAAAGATGGGTGAAGAAGAAATTAATACACTTCTTTCCGAAAACAAAGACAAGATTGTTTGTCCGAAGTGCGGCAAGAAGAATTTTTCCGAAGCCAAAAATTTTAATCTCCTGGTACAATCGAACCTAGGAAACTTTACTGGGGATTGGACGAAAGAGCCAACGTATTTGCGAGGCGAGACCTGCCAGGGAATTTATGTCAATTTCAAAAACGTGCTCGATTCTTCGCGGGTGAAAGTACCCTTTGGTATCGCCCAAATTGGCAAGTCCTTTCGCAATGAAATCACCGCCAGGCAGTATATTTTTCGTACCCGAGAGTTAGAGCAAATGGAAATGCAGTATTTCGTGCGACCCGAAGAGGCAGCGACGGTCTATGAAGAGTGGCGTGCCAAACGCTTCCAGTATTATCTCGATCTCGGGATTAAGCCGGAGAATTTGCGCTGGCATCAACATGAGAACTTGGTGTTCTATGCCAAAGCCGCCTGGGATATCGAGTACAATTTTCCTTTTGGTTTTAAGGAGCTTGAAGGGGTACATAACCGCAGTGACTATGATTTGACGCAACACTCCAAGTTTTCGGGTGTTGATTTATCCTATCGTGACCCCCAGAGCAATGAGAAGTATACGCCGTGGATTGTGGAAACCGCAGTCGGTGTCGGACGAACTTTCCTTGCCATAATGACCGAGGCCTATACAGAGGAAGCGGTAGGGGAAGGCGATACCCGAATAGTTTTGAAATTCCCCAGGAAACTGGCGCCAGTACAGGTAGCTGTCTTTCCGCTCATGAAGAACAAACCAGAGCTGGTAGAGAAAGCGCGTGAAGTATATACAGCACTGAAGAAAGATTTCCGGGCCGAATGGGATGACAATGGTAACGTCGGCAAGCGTTACCGTCGCCAAGACGAGATCGGTACTCCCTACTGCGTTACCATTGATTTTGACACCATTGGAGCCGGCGAAGATTCATCAATGGCCGATACCGTCACGGTGCGCGATCGCGACAGTATGGAGCAGGAACGGGTGAAGATTGAAGAACTGCAAAAGTATTTTTCAAAAATGTTATCGTAATTTTATTGAAGTGGCGGATAAGGGTTGGACTGTAATTTAAAGATGAGAAGATTATGAAATACCAGAAACACACTTTGAAGAATGGCTTACGCATACTGTTGGCACCGATGCAGGAGACGGGGACGGCCACGGTCATTGTCATGACGGGGGTAGGGTCACGTTATGAATCGCGAGCGGAGAATGGCTTGGCGCATTTTCTCGAGCATATGTTTTTCAAGGGCACGACCAAGCGCCCGACGGCACTCGATATTTCCAAAGAGCTCGATGCTATCGGGGCGGAGTACAACGCCTATACTGGCAAAGACCGCACTGCCTACTATGCCAAGGTAGAGGCGCATCATTGGGAGACGGCTTTGGATGTGGTCTCTGATCTCTTCCTCAATGCCACTATTGATCAGGAGGAAATCGATCGCGAGCGCGGACCGGTGATGCAGGAACTGAGTATGTACGAGGATATGCCGATGCGCCACATCGGGGATTTGTGGGAACTCCATCTCTATGGTGATCATCCTTTGGGCTGGGAAATTATCGGCCCCAAAGAGAACCTCAAGCGTTTTATGCGTAAAGATTTTATCAAGTATTTGAACCGCGGCTATGTGGCCGAGAATGTGGTGATCGGGGTGGCGGGCAAGATTGACCCCAAGAAAGTGAAGAAAGAAATTGAAAAACATTTTGCCGGGATTCGCACTGGTAAGAAACCGGTTTTCAAAAAGGCGATCGACAAGCAATCCAAACCAGCCCTGTACGTTCAGAATAAAAAGACCGATCAAACACAGCTGATTCTCGGCGTGCGCACGTACGATATGAATCACAAGGATCGTTACGTTTTGGCAGTGTTGTCGACTATCCTCGGTGGGGGGATGTCGAGTCGTTTGTTTATGGCGGTGCGCGAACGGCGCGGCCTGGCCTACAGCGTTCACACGATGACGGAAAGTTTTCATGATGCTGGCTATCTGGCTACCCAAGCAGGAGTCGAGCACGAGAATTTGGAGAAAACTATCAAGGTGATTCTCGGTGAATACCGCCAAATTGCTACGGAAAAAGTGGAGGCAGCCGAACTGACCAAAGCCAAAGAATATATCAAAGGAAAGATGGCGATGGGATTGGAGGGTTCAGACAATGTAGTGGAGTATCTGGTCAGTCAGGAAACTATCCGTGGAACAATCACGTTACCCGAAGAAAAAGGGATGGCGATCGACAAGGTGACGGCTGAGGACGTCTTACGCGTGGCTAAAGATATTTTTGTTAATAAGAAATTGAATCTAGCAGTGATTGCTCCTAAAGCCTCGAAAGAAAAATTGGAAAAAATTCTTACCTTGGAAGGTTAACCCGCTAATAGGTATTTGTATGACTGTCGATGAACATGTGGAAGTGGGAACCAAGGTACTTTTGCGGACAGCACTTTTGTTGCTTTCAGCTTACGTGGTCTATCTGATCCGCGATGTTGTCCTTTTGGTATTACTTTCCATGTTGACGGCAGCGGCTCTCACACCGGCTATTGTTAAATTGGAAAAGTGGGGACTGTCGCGTACGGCCGCAGTCATCATTTCTTATGCCACGCTGTTACTTTCTGGCCTCCTCCTCCTCGCGGTGTTCGTACCACTCTTCTTTGCGGAAATAAAAGAGTTTCTGCAGAATTGGCCAGAGTATACCAAACGCCTCGACACTTTTATGAGTGGGCTAGAGACGTATGCGGCGGGGCTTGGTTTTGAATTTAGTAAGGATCAGTTCACCCAGAATATCGGAGGGAACATTACAACGTGGTTTTCTCAGATTTTTTCGACCACTATTGATGCTTTCCGTGGTTTCATCCATTTTATCGGTTATTTCTTCCTGGCTCTTTATTTGTCACTCGAGGAGCGGGGGATTGAGAAATTTTTCCTCTTGCTCACGCCGCGCCACTATCACAAGCAAGCACTCTCTATCGCCAGGCGGATGCAGATGAAAGTCAGCCAGTGGCTGTTTGGTCAGATGCTACTCATGATTATTGCCTTTGTCATCTACTATATTGGTCTCTCACTCCTTCATATACCCTATGCTTTGGCCATTGCACTCTTTGGAGGACTTATGGAAATCTTGCCCTATGTCGGACCGGTGTTGGCCGCCATCCCGGCTATTATCATCGGGCTACTTGCTTCGCCGGTGCTCGGGGTTTCCGCCCTTCTTTTCTATATCGTTGCGCACCAGGCCGAAGCGCATATCATCGCCCCGCAGGTGATGAAACACTCGGCAGGGCTCAATCCCGTAGCCCTCATCATCGCTATCCTCGTAGGACTACAGCTCGGTGGTCCCATCGGTATCATTCTGGCTGTGCCAATTACGATGGTGCTGTCAGTGTTTGTGGAGGATCTATTTGAGAAGAAGAATATTGAAAATCAGTAACTATGGCAGAAAAAATTATTGGTACACTGTATATCGTTGCTACTCCAATCGGCAATCTCGGTGATATGACACTCCGCGCTCTTAAGACACTGAAGAGTGTGGATGTCGTTTTGTCTGAAGACACACGGGTGACGGGGAATCTCCTCCGCCATTTTGAAATCAAAAAACCATTGGTGTCGTTTCACGCACATACGGAGCGAGAGAAAGCCGAGAAACTGATCGCTCGTTTGGTAGCGGGCGAGAATATGGCGCTGGTGACGGACGCTGGTACGCCGGGCATCTCTGATCCGGGCAATGTCTTGGTATCATTGGCCGCTGCCGCCTCTGTGCGGACAGTTCCTATCCCTGGAGCATCGGCTCTAGCGGCGATTGTTTCAGTGGCAGGAATCGATATGCAGGAATTCGTTTTCAAAGGTTTTCCGCCGCACAAAAAAGGTCGCGAAACATATTTCAAGGCCGTGGCGAGAAGTGTGGTGCCAGTGGTGTACTACGAATCACCACACCGGGTAGTGAAGAATCTGGAACTACTTGGCACGTTTGCACCGCAAAAAAATCTCGTCCTGGGGCGAGAGCTGACCAAGATATTTGAGGAAGTAGTACGCGGGAGCGTGGGCGAAGTGAAAGAGTATTTGGAAAAAAAGGTTGGGAAAATGAAGGGCGAGTTTGTGTTGATTGTTTATGGAGAGGGAAGCAAGTAGTATGTAGCAAGGAGGAAGAGAGAAGTCTTTAAAAATTTTTTGAGCCCGACGTCATGATAGACAATCGGGCTCAAAGTGGGGCTGCTTACTTGCCGAAGGCGAAGACAGCTAAATCGCCGTTGGTGACGAGACAGCTGCCGCCTTCGTGTCGACACATCTCTGAGCTTGCCAGGAGCAAGCTCATCATTGTGGCGATGATGGCGACCGTTGCAACGCGCGAGAGTACCTTCTCGCTGCACAGCCATTTGACGGTGGCTGCCAGGGCGATTGCCATGGCAGTGACGAAAATTAAAACTCCGCCGGAGACCATTTCCATCACCTGAAAAACGGTGGCTGGCCTCGGGTCGTCACGATAGGTGGGATACTTCGGTGGGGCAGGTGGCTTCGCTACCTGTTCTGCGGCCCGACGTCCAAATAACGGAAAAACCATAGACATGGCGCTCTCCTAGAATGGATTATAGGAACAAAACAGCACGACGCACTGTTAGAGGAATTATACACCATACACTGGCTATTGTCAATGATGATAATATGTGGTGTAATGGGGTATTGGCTTTCTCAAGGGTATTTATTTGGTAAACAGGGTTACAGTAACGATGATTTTATGGAGTGCAAGCTCGCTGTAAAGGGCATCATCAGGGATAGTGAAGGGCGGATTTTGGTAGTGAAGAGAAGTGCTCTCGATGACCACAAGCCGGGGGTGTGGGAGACGCCGGGCGGAGGCGTTGATCATGAGGAATCACCACAAGAGGCACTGATGCGGGAGGTGCAGGAAGAAACTGGACTTGCTATACTCGTAAAGGAGTCTTTCAATGTCTTTATTTTCCGCAAGGACACTGGCGAATTCAAAATTGGGATGACCTTTCTTTGTGACATTGTTTCTGGTACGGTGGCCCTTTCTTCTGAACACAGTGACTACCAGTAGATCAAGGCCGGTGAATTCAAAACCCTTTTGTCCATTCCATCGCTCTATCAAGAAATTGCTAACTATGCCAAAAAATATGACTAAGCCATTTTTTATTACTACCGCCATCGATTATGTGAACGCAGCTCCGCATGTGGGGCATGCGGTGGAAAAGGTGCTCACGGATGTGGTGGCACGCCATCACCGAAGTTTGGGTGACGATACTTATTTTCTCACTGGTTCAGATGAGAACAGTTTGAAGAACGTCCAGGCAGCGGAAAAAGCGGGCGAGGGAGTGGCGGCCTTCGTGACCAAGAATGCTCTCTCTTTCCAAACCCTTGGCCAAACGCTCAATTTGTCTTTTGATCAGTTCATCCGCACCACGGAAAAACGGCATTTCATAGGGGCGCAAAAGATGTGGGCAGCTTTCAAGAAAGAAGATATATACAAGAAAAAATATCAAGGCCTGTATTGCGTAGGCTGCGAGGAGTTTAAGACCGAAAAAGATTTGGTGGATGGAAATTGTCCGGACCATTTGGTAGCACCAGAAGCTATAGAAGAAGAAAACTATTTTTTTCGTTTGTCGGCTTATCAAGACAAGCTTTTGCAACTGATTGAAAATAACACGATAAAAATCTATCCGGACTACCGGCGCAACGAAGTGTTGTCGTTCGTCAGAATGGGTTTGGAGGATTTTTCTATCTCGCGTTCGGTGGCGCGGGCCAAAGGTTGGGGGGTGCCAGTGCCAAGGGACGACACACAAATTATGTACGTGTGGGTGGATGCTCTGTCGAATTACATCACGGCTCTCGATTATGCCACCGATGGCGAGCGTTATAAAAGGTTTTGGCAGGGTGAGGGCGAGCGCGTCCATATCATCGGTAAAGGGATTCTGCGTTTTCATACTATCTATTGGCCGGCGATGTTGCTTTCAGCCAATCTAGCACTACCGACTGTGGTTTATGCTCATGAATATCTGACCATCAACGGCCAGAAAATGTCCAAGTCCCTGGGAAACGTTATCTACCCTGAAGAATTAGTGGCAAAATTTGGTACCGATGGCACGCGTTATCTGCTCCTCACCGCTTTGCCGTATAGTAAAGACGGCGACTTGTCGTGGGACAAGATGACGGAGAAATACAATGCTGATTTGGCTAACGGCTTGGGCAATCTGGTTTCGCGGGTGATGAAATTGTCGGAGGGGATGAAATATGAGGCAAGAAGTATGGAGGATGAAAACTCTCAAGAGTTAGAGAAATTGATCGGAGAATACCGCATAGCTGACGCGCTCGAATATATCTGGAACAAAGTGCGCGAAGCTAACAAGTATGTTGATGAACACAAGCCCTGGGCATTGGTGAAAACTGATTCTGTGAAGCTCGGAGAAGTGATGACAAATCTACTCGGGCAATTGGGGAGTATTGCATTTTTGCTCAAGCCGTTTCTACCGGAAACGGCGGAGAAAATCAAAGCGGCACTGGAAAGTGGGAAAGTGGAGCCATTGTTTCAGCGTATCAAATAAATGAAAAAGCGGTCGAGGTTTCGGCCGCTAGGGTACGGTGGCGGTTGGTCAGGTGCGGGCGACTACTTGCAGCCCAGGCCCGAACACGTAAGCGACGAGTGCTGCGAATACAAGCAGCACGACTACAGCGGGGATCTTCTGAAAAAAACTGTGTTTCAGTTTCACTGCCTTCTCCAGGCTGGTTGCAGATACGTTTAACTTAACAAAGAGTGGTAAAAAAAGCAAACTATGCAAGATATTCACACTCATCTGTATTGGAAAAGCTACGATATTGATAGGGATCTCGTGGTTTCGCGCGCTCGAGCAGCCAAGGTAGAGGAGATGCTGGTCGTTGGTTGTACAGTAGAGGAAAGCAAACAAGCTATTGTTATCGCAGAGCAGTATCCTCGTATGTATGCGGCCGTGGGGATACATCCCCATGAGTTCACCATGGTTGAACAAATCACAAATACTCAGTCACAAATACCAAATCAGATAGACGAGCTGAGAGGACTAGCGAAGAATAAGAAAGTGGTGGCTATCGGGGAGTGCGGACTCGACTACTACGCTCACGACAAAACAAAAGTTATTAACGAGGAGCAGAAACAATCTCAGAAGGGAGGGTTCTTGGCACAGATAGCGCTCTCGCAGGAGCTTGGGCTGCCGATGATTCTTCATTGTCGTCCATCTATTGGCGCCAAAGACGCATACGAAGATATGTTTCAAATTCTGCAAAATTCAAAAATTATCACTCAGATCTCATCCCTTGTGCTCCATTGTTATATGGGTGACACAGAAGTGACCAAAAAGTTTCTGAGCATACCCAATACTTACTTTTCTTTCACTGGTAATATTACGTATCCGGTGAAAAAAGCGTTTGTCGGAACGAAGGATGATCTGGGGGAAACAGTAAAGATTATTCCGCTCGATCGGCTCTTTACCGAAACGGACTGCCCGTTTCTCGCCCCGCAGTCCAAGAGAGGGGAGCGCAATGAGCCTCGCCATGTGTGTGAAGTAGTGGAAAAAGTGGCTCTCCTACAGGGCGTGACGGTGGCAGAAATAGCAAAAGCCACAACGAAGAATTTTCAAAAAGTTTTTACCATTCATCCCTGACCACATTACTATGAAAGAAACACCGTCACTACCAGGGAAGGGGGCATCATCAGAAATACCGTTGGCACAAATGACCGTTCCTGAGTTGGATGAAGATGTAATTCGACTACCCCTTTCAATTTTTGGCTGACACTGAAGCGGGTGTATAATGAAGGAAATTTAATTATTGAGGTACTATCGTATGGCAGGCTTTGGAGAACAACCAAACCTTGAGAGACATGTCGGTCAAGGAAACTATAGAGCGAAAAACGCTGCCATGGCGAGATCTGCCGAAAGCGATTTTGTGAAGAATGCTTCAACTGAGCAACTGCGCATGAAAATAGCAGAATGTGAAGCAGCAATTCAAGCGAGACAAGCGAGCATAGAGCGGTTAGTTGTTCAAATGCAAGAAGGCGAGCGAAATGCTCAGGGAAAGAATAGACTGATGAAAATCAACGAACTATTGCAGGCTGAAGCACAGGGAAGGAAGCTTCAGTTATTGAGCGAGGCAAAAGCGCTTACGGAGGAAAAGCTGCGGGCAGAAGAAGAATTGGCTCGTCTTTGACGTTTCCCTATTTTCGACGTATAATAGAGTCGTTTAAAAAAGAAGGAGATTCCTTCTTTTTGCTTGCTGAAAGAAAAAGTTATGGAAATATCAATTGCAGCGGAAAAATTGTTTAGCCTCTGGGGGTTCCCAGTGACCAATGCTTTATTGATTGGTGTTTTGGTGAGTACCCTTCTCATTTTTGCTATTACCAAAGTGACGAGGCACCCCGCCATGGTACCCAGAGGCTTGCAAAATGTCTTGGAATGTATCTTTGAGGCGCTCCTTAATCTGGTGGAGAGCGTCACTCAGGATAAGAAACAAGCCAGACAATTCTTTCCTCTGATTGCCACTATTTTTCTCTTTGTTTTGGTGGCTAATTGGGCGGGACTTCTGCCGGGTCTCGGCACCGTTGGTATCTGGCATCAGAATGCCGAGGGACATGCTACCATTATTCCCTTCCTTCGCAGCACTTCGGCCGATCTCAATTTTACGATGGCCTTGTCGCTCATAACGGTTTTGACGGTGCAGTTTACTGGTATTGCCGCTTTGGGAATTGTCCGGTACGGCCAAAAATTTTTGATTAGTCCTTTTCGTAAGCCCTATGTTATCGGTACAGTGGTGGGTATTTTGGAATTGGTCAGTGAACTTGGCAAGATGATTTCCTTTACCTTTCGTCTTTTCGGCAATGTTTTCGCTGGGGAAGTCTTGTTGACGGTAATGCTTCATTTGGTGCCCTACTTTTTGCCTCTGCCGTTTATGTTCCTCGAGATTTTCGTGGGCTTCATTCAGGCGGTGGTGTTCGCTATGCTGACATTGGTTTTCCTCAAGATGGCCACAATTCCGGCGGAACATTAAAAAAGGTAGACAAAAGTGGAAAAAGGCTCTACAATAGGTCAATGTGAGTAATAATCAATTCGTTAACGTCTAACATTATGGATGTTGCATCAGCAAAACTCATCGGAGCAGCCCTCGCGATGGGTCTCGGAGCCATTGGCCCCGGTATTGGTCTGGGTATTTTGGCCTCGAAGGCTCTCGAAGCGATCGGACGTAACCCGGAAGCGCAGAGCAAAGTGCAGACGACGATGATTTTGGCGATCGCTGTGACAGAAGCCGTGGCTATCTATGCTCTCGTTATCGCTCTCATGATTTTGTTTGCGTAGTTTGTTATTTGGCACATTTCTTTGTTGTCAGTTCCGGTACTCGCCGCTGTATTATGAATACAGCTTGCCCTGTTCCTCGCCGACGCCTCGAACTGCGCTCAAATAAAAAACCACTTTCGCGAATTGTTTCGGGTGTACTATATCTTAGGTTAATCTCATGGAAATTTTTGCCAAATTGGGAGTCGACGGCAAGTTGCTCTTGGCACAGGCAGTAAACTTCGCAGTACTTTTTTGGGTGCTGCGTCGCTTTGCCTATCGGCCGATGCTCGAATTCTTGGAGAAGCGTACCGAGCGCATCGAACAGGGATTAAAGGATGCCGAGGCTGCTACGGCGAAACTCTTCGCGATGGAGCAGAAAGAGAAAGAAGTCCTTGCGGCGGCGCACCAAGAAGCGCGTACGCTTATCATAGTGGCGGAAGAATCGGCCAAGAAGCGTGACGCCGAGCGGATGGCCGAAACCGAAGCTCGCGCTACTCAGTTTTTGGCGGAAGCAGAAGCCAAGATTAGTGAGGAAAAGGAAAAAGTGCTCTCCGAAGCCAAAGCAGAAATTGCGGAAATGGTGTCTTTGGGGGTGGAAAAGATTCTCAAAGAGAAAGTGGATAGCGTGAAGGACGCTACCGTGATCGAGAAAATGAGCAAGTAACATGTGAGGCTTATGCGTCCAACTGTCTCACAATATGCTGCCGCACTGACGGAACTCTCCACGGAAGATAGTGCAGGGAAAGAATCTATCATCGCCAAGAATTTCTTTGCTTGGCTGAAACGGCGCGGCGAGGACAAAAAGTTGCCGGCTATCATCGCCTATTTGGAAAAATTGAACGCAGTGAAAGCAGGTACCCTTACAGTCAAGGCTACGGTGGCGCACACGCTTTCTGAAGAAAGCAAGAAACACCTGATGGAAAAAGCGCAGAAACTTTTTCCTGACAAACAAATTACGCTCCATTACGTTATAGATGAAAAAGTGATTGGTGGTGCCAAATTTTCTACGGAAGAGATTTTGTATGATGGCACTCTTGCTAATGAACTTGCGGCCTTGAAAAAATCCATACGGTAAGATCGGGGTCTTCAGTGTGAAATGTTGGGAAGAGTCAAAATTTTACACCGAAGAATCTAATTTTAAATTTCTTGCTTGCCGAGAGGCGGGTATATTCTACTTCTATGTCCAATCCACTCATCCAAGAACTGAAGAAGCACATTGCGGAGTTTGCACACACACCCAAAACGGAAACCATCGGTACGGTACTCGAGATTGGTGATGGTGTGGCGCGCGTGGCCGGACTGTCCGAAGTGATGGCCTCGGAAATGGTGGAATTCGTTTCTGATAGTTCTGAGCCAGTGTTTGGTGTGGCTCTCAACTTGGAAGAAGGCGAGATCGGCGTGATGCTCTTGGGAGAAATTGGCGGTATCAAAGAAGGAACCACCGTCAAAAGCACGGGCAAGATTTTGTCGGTGCCGGTGGGCGAGGGGGTAATCGGCCGAGTACTGTCTTCTCTTGGTCTACCTATCGACGGTAAGGGTGAAATTGAGGCTAAGGGCTACTACCCGGTAGAAAAAATCGCTCCTGGTGTCATCACTCGTCAGTCCGTTCACCAGCCGCTTCAGACCGGCATCAAAGCCATTGATGCGCTTATTCCGATTGGCCGTGGCCAGCGCGAACTCATCATTGGTGATCGGCAGACCGGTAAGACGGCTATTGCTATCGATACCATCATCAATCAGAAGGGTCAGGATGTGATCTGTATTTACGTTGCCATTGGTCAGAAGGAATCAAAGATCGCTCGTATCGTGGCGGAACTGCAAAAGAGTGGAGCCATGGCCTACACCACTGTGGTGGTGGCTGGCGCTTCTGATCCGGCAGCTCTCTCCTATATCGCTCCGTATGCGGGGTGCGCTTTGGGGGAATACTTTATGGATCAGGGCAAGGATGTCTTGGTCATTTACGATGATCTCTCCAAACACGCCGTAGCCTATCGGCAGATTTCGCTCATCCTCCGTCGGCCACCAGGGCGCGAAGCCTACCCCGGCGATGTTTTTTATGTCCATTCCCGTCTGCTCGAACGTAGCGCCAAATTAAACAAAGATAATGGCGGCGGTTCATTGACCGCACTTCCCATCATCGAAACCCAGGCTGGTGATGTGTCTGCCTATATCCCGACCAATGTTATCTCCATCACTGATGGCCAAATCTATCTGGAATCTGATTTGTTCTACAAGGGTATTCGCCCAGCATTAAACGTGGGCCTTTCGGTGTCGCGTGTTGGTTCGGCCGCGCAAATCAAAGCCATGAAGCAGGTGTCAGGGACACTGCGTCTCGATCTGGCTCAGTTCCGAGAGCTGGAAGCTTTTGCTCAGTTTGGGTCAGACCTTGATGAAAAAACGCGCTCGCTCATCGAACGCGGACGTCGGGCGGTAGAAATGTTGAAACAGCCGCAGTACGCGCCGCTCTCTGTAGAAAAAGAAGTGGCCGTACTCTATGCCCTGTCACGCGGTCACGTGGACGATGTGGCAGTAGAAAAAATTGCTCAGTTTGAACACGAGTTTCTGGTCTACCTCGATAACGAAGGAAAAGAAGTGGGTGAAGCCATCGTCAAAGAACGTGCGCTTTCACCGGAAGTGGAAGAGTTATTGAAGAAACATATTGCAGTATTCAAGAAGAGCTTCATGTAAACGTTAGGTTATGGCATCAGCACGAGACATCAAGAGACGCATCAAGGGCGTGAAGGGGACGGGAAAAATCACCCGCGCCATGGAGATGATTTCAGCTGTCAAAATGCGCAAGGCAGTGGCCTCGGTGCAGGCCATCCGTCCCTATGCCGAAAGCGTCATCGCGGTTCTCCGTCAGTTGGCTCTGGCTGGTGAGGATCATCCACTTCTCGAAACGCGTGAAGTGAAGCGGGCGCTCTATGTCGTCGTGTCATCGAATCGTGGCTTGTGCGGGGCGTTTAACACCCAGATCATCAAGCGTTTGCGCCAGACCCTCGAAGAAGATAGGGCGCGCGAGGCAGTCTTTATTACCATCGGGAAAAAAGCTGAGTCGGCGGTGCGACGCATCGGGCGGGGCGAGATTATCGCTACTTTCAATGGTGTTCTGGCTCTCCCAGACGCTCAACAGATGCGGCCAATCAGTAAGATTTTGATTGAAGAGTTTGAAAACAAACGTATTGATCGGGCGGTAGTGGTGTACACCGACTTTAAGTCGATGCTTTCTCAGGAGGTGAAAGTGCGGGCACTTTTGCCTGTGGTAGAAAAAGATGTGCATAAGGCACTCAATGAGATGGATCGTCATACTTCACTTACGCCAACGTTTACGGCTGAGTATACTATCGAACCATCACCCAAGAAAGTCTTGTGGCGTATGATCCCGCGTTTACTCGAAATGGAACTGTACCACGTGGTACTGGAGTCTAATGCCTCGCAAGAATCAGCCAGAATGATGGCGATGCGCAATGCTACCGACGCCGCCAAAGATATGGTGGCTGACCTGACGCTCGCCTACAACCAACTCCGTCAGCAAAAGATCACTCAGGAAATTGCCGAATTGAGTGCTGGTATGGCGGCGGTACAGAAGTAGATTTTATAGACTAATCAAGATTTTTTCTTAAAGAAGAACTTTATGAACAAGACAGGGAAAATTATCCAGGTGATTGGACCGGTGGTGGACGTGGAGTTTGCCCAAGATGGTGGACTGCCACAGATTTATGATGCTTTGGAACTTCAAGTCTCTGGTGTTAAATTGGTGGTAGAAGTCCATCAGCATTTGGGTGGTGGGCGCGTGCGGGCGGTGGCAATGGGTACAACCGATGGGGTGAGGCGTGGCATGGAAGTGACGGCCACTGGTGCTCCTATTTCTGTCCCTGTAGGTAAGGCAGTTTTGGGTCGGATGTTCAATGTCTTGGGTGATGCCATCGACGGTAAAGAAAACGTGGTGGTAGAAACGCGCCGTTCTATCCATCGCACAGCCCCTCCTTTCGATGAACAATCCACCAAGGCTGAAGTTTTTGAAACTGGCATCAAATCAATCGATCTGTTCTGTCCCTTTATGAAAGGCGGCAAAGTCGGTTTGTTCGGAGGCGCCGGAGTAGGAAAGACGGTGGTCATTCAGGAATTGATCAGAAACATTGCCTCGGAACATGGTGGCTACTCGGTGTTTGCCGGAGTGGGTGAACGCACCCGTGAAGGCAATGACCTGTATTTTGAAATGAAAGAATCTGGGGTACTCGACAAAACAGCCTTAGTTTTCGGTCAGATGAACGAACCGCCAGGATCACGCCAGCGCGTGGCTTTGACGGCTTTGACAATGGCTGAATCCTTCCGTGATGATGAAGGTAAGGATGTACTTCTCTTTATCGACAACATTTTCCGTTTCACCCAAGCCGGTTCAGAAGTGTCGGCTCTGCTCGGTCGCATCCCGAGTGCGGTGGGCTACCAGCCGACTTTGGCAGAAGAAATGGGTGGACTGCAGGAGCGCATCACTTCTACCAAGAAGGGCTCGATCACCTCGGTGCAAGCGGTGTATGTACCGGCCGATGACCTCACTGACCCAGCGCCAGCTACCACCTTTGCTCACCTCGATTCGACGGTAGTGCTCAACCGGGCGCTTACCGAAATTGGGATTTACCCAGCGGTTGACCCGCTTGATTCCAGCTCCACTATCCTTGATCCGCAGGTAGTGGGGGAGCGGCACTACACAGTGGCACGCAGTGTGCAGAAGATCCTTCAGCGTTACAAAGATTTGCAAGATATCATTGCTATCCTCGGAATGGAAGAATTGACGGACGAGGATAAACAGACGGTGGCGCGGGCGCGTAAGATTCAGAAATATTTGTCGCAGCCATTTTTCGTGGCCGAACAGTTTACAGGTGCCTCTGGCAAATACGTGAAATTGGAAGAAACCATTAGTGGTTTTGAAAAGATTCTTTCTGGCGAGCTCGATAGCATCGCTGAGTCAGCTTTTTATATGAAGGGTTCGATTGAGGAAGTGATAGCAGAGAGCAAGAAATAAGAGTCCCCTATGTCGATGATTAAATTCAAAATCGTTACTCCCGAAAAGACCGTTCTGGAAGAGGAAATCTATCAAGTGACTTTGCCGGTATTGGAAGGGGAAGTGACCATTCTTCCGAACCACATTCCGTATATTGGAGCCTTGGTGTCAGGAGAGATTGTGCTGCGCAAAACGGCTGACGGAGAGGAGATAAACCTGGCGACGTCGGGTGGTTTTGTCGAGTTTCACGATAATATGCTGGTCATTTTGGCCGATACAGCGGAACGAGCGGAGGAGATCGATTTGGCTCGGGCAGAGGAGGCACGCAAACGAGCTCTGGAACTGAAGAAAGAACGGGTGACAATGGATGATGAAGAGTATGCCCGCACAGCCGCTCTGATTGAAAAAGAATTTGCTCGTGTCAAAGTGGCGCGTAAGCATCATTCGCGGCGTGGCGGACTGGGGATCAATATTCCCAATGAACCATAAACATCTTGCGTGGAATGAAATGAAGAGTAGAATAGAGATGAGCCTGAGTGTTCATCTCTATTAATATAAAAAATATGCAACTACAAGGAAAAAGTGTGCGAAAAATTTTGGTGGTTACGCTGATCGGCGTGCTCGCACTCTTGCTTGTTGTTCTTTTTGCCAAGGTATTTTTTGCTTCACGTTCTTCGATGAGTACCAATATGATGGGCTATGCGGCGCCATCGCTTGGGGCTGGCTATGGCAATCCAGTAGCTAACTATCAGGAGAAGCGCGTCGCCGTACAAGCGATGCCGAGAGCCGGGACAATGAACGATGGGATCGTGGCGGAAAGGGTTGCGGCGCCAGATGCTCCTTCGCCATTGATGGTGGGGGAAAAGATGATCAAAACGGGGATGCTTAATCTGCGGGTCAAGAGCACGGATGAGGCTACGAAAGAGGTGTATAGAGTAGCAGCCCAAATGGGCGGTACGGTTTCGAATAGTTCGTTTTCTCAGTATGGAAGCAGCATGAAAAGTGGCACTATGACCGTGCGGGTGCCAGTAGAGAGGTTCGATGAAGCTTTCACCACTCTGAAAAAAATAGCGATACTGGTACAGACAGAAAATACGGCTGGCACTGATGTCACCACTCAGGTGATAGATTTGCAGGCGCGTATCAATAATAAGAAAGCAGCAGAGGCAACCATGCAGATCCTGTTTGAGCGGGCGGTGAAGATAAGCGATGTGATCGAAATTACTGATAAGCTCTCGGTGCTGCGTGGAGAGATCGAATCTTTGGAAGGACAGATGCGCTATATGGATGATCAGACGGCGCTCTCTACCATCACTCTCTCGATGAGCGAGGACGCTGTCATCCAAGCTGACCGGGGATTCCGACCATTTGAGACGATGAAAGAGTCGGTGGTGGCTCTCTTGCAGAGCGTTGGCCAGGTGACGGAACGGTTGATTGCTTTTGCTATCATCGGATTACCGAGTCTTCTGTCGTATGGGTTAATCCTGTGGGGAGTGTACGTGGTGGCTCGCAAGATGGTAGCGAAAGTATTTCCTATGTCCACCAATCGCCACTCTATAGTCGTGCGGAAAAAATAGTGATTGATTGAAAGACGCGTCTCGGCTAATATAGCGCTGGGCGCGTTTTTCGCTTGAAAAAATGCTTTATCTCAGGTACAGTGGGAAGGTACAGAGGAAGAAATAAGCACTAACCTTACGGGTATGAAGGGCTACGATCCAAAGAAAATTGAAACGAAATGGCAGAAATACTGGGAGAAAAACGCTACGTACTGCCAATATAAACGGCCCAAAAAGCAATACGTGCTCGATATGTTTCCTTATCCTTCTGGAGCAGGGCTGCATGTTGGCCATCCGAAGGGCTATATTGCTTCCGATGTCTACTCACGTTTCAAGCAATTGCAAGGTTATGGCGTACTTCATCCTATGGGTTGGGATGCTTTTGGTTTGCCGGCTGAACAGTATGCTATCAAGAATAATATCCATCCATCGATAGCGGTCAAAAAGAATATTGCAACGTTTAAAAAACAGTTACAAAAAATTGGTTTTACCTATGACTGGAAACGGGAAATTAATACTACCGACCCAGAATATTATAAATGGACACAATGGATATTTCTCCAGTTATTCTCTAAAGGGCTGGCCTATCAATCATACGACCCCATCAATTGGTGCCCATCGTGTCAAACAGGGCTTTCCAACGAGGATCTCAATCAGGGACGTTGTGAGCGCTGTGATAGTTTGGTAGAAAAACGGCCGATGCGTCAGTGGGTTTTGAAGATTACCGCCTATGCCGACAAGATGCTTCGTGATTTGAAAGGACTTGACTGGCCCGAAGGAGTAAAAGAGGCTCAGAGAAATTGGATCGGTCGGAGTGAAGGAATGATTTTTACTTCGCCGGTGAAAGAGACTGGATGTACTGTCCAGACATTTAGTGCTCACTTTGAGGCTTTTGCCGCTGATACGTTTGTGGTGATTGCTCCAGACCACGCTCTCCTCCCAAAACTTCTCGAAGGGATAAAGAACAAGGATGAGATTCTGGAACAATGCGGAAAAATGATACGAGAGCGAGAAGCTATCGGCCACGAGGAACAAAAAGAAGTCAGTGGTATTTTTACTGGTCGGTATATTGTTGATCCTGTGGGGAATGGCGATCTGCCGCTGTGGGTTGCAAATTACGCTCTCGCAGACTATGGCACTGGTATCGTAAAATGTTCGGCACATGACGAGCGTGATTTTGCTTTTGCGAAGAAATATAACATCCCTCTTAAGCCAGTGCTGTTTCCTCTGGATGCGGTTGAGCGAAAAAAAGTGAAGACTTTGGAGTATTGCTTCAGTGACATGAAAAACGGGTTGCTAGAAGAACCAAAAATATTTCAAGGAAGAAAAGCGGGCGAGTGTCGTAAAGAGATCACTGAATATTTAGTAAGGAATGGTTTCGCAAAAAAGAAAGTGTCATACAAGATGCGGGATTGGGTGTTTTCACGCCAGCGTTATTGGGGGGAACCTATACCTATTATTCATTGTGAAGCTTGTGGTGTGGTGCCGGTACCAGAGAAAGATTTACCGGTTAAGCT
Organism: Candidatus Moraniibacteriota bacterium; assembly: GCA_043743535.1. Taxonomy (GTDB): domain Bacteria; phylum Patescibacteriota; class Minisyncoccia; order Moranbacterales; family UBA1568; genus UBA1568. The sequence goes on from JAYTWI010000021.1 coordinate 41,957, forward strand.
TCCCAAAGTAAAGGCCTATCAGCCTTCCGGAACCGGAGAGTCACCTCTCGCGACTATAGAATCGTGGGTGAATGTGAAGTGCCCAAAATGTCAGGGGAGGGCCAAACGTGAAACCAATACCATGCCACAGTGGGCGGGCTCATCGTGGTATTACCTGCGCTTCATTGATACCGAGAATAGCAAGGCACTGGTTGATAAAAAGAAAGAAAAAAAGATGATGTCAGTTGATGTGTACGTGGGGGGTGATCATGCCACTCGGCACCTTATTTATGCCCGGTTCTGGCATAAATTTTTGTTTGATCAGGGGGTGGTGAGCACACCGGAGCCATTCGGTCGCCTAGAGTTCTTGGGTCTTATTCTTGCCGCCGATGGACGCAAGATGTCTAAACGCTGGGGAAACGTGATCAACCCTAACGATGTGATTGCAACATTTGGAGCAGATGCCTTCCGAGTGTATGAGATGTTCATGGGACCGTTTACCCAATCAATCGCTTGGAACACCAATGGAGTTGTCGGCACGAGGCGCTTTTTGGAGAAAGTGTGGAAGCTTGCGGAAAGAGTGATGGATCATGAGGTGGGGAGCTTGAGCAGGGACTCAGAATCACTCCTTCATCATACTATCAAAAAAGTAACTGAGGATATCGAAGCGTTCAAGTTCAACACGGCTATCAGTGCCCTTATGATTCTGGTGAATGCTTTGGAAAAAGAACTCGAGATTCCAAAATCAAGGTTCAAGATTTTGCTCACGATTCTGTCACCTTTGGCGCCGCATATGAGCGAGGAATTGTGGGCGAAAATGGGGGAGAAGAAATCTATTTTTCTCGCCTCGTGGCCTGTGTATGATGCCAAGAAAATCGTGGCTGAATCGGTCAGCATTGCCGTCCAGGTCAATGGCAAGGTGCGTACAGTCATTTCAGTTGCGGCGGGGATGAGTGAGGCGGCAGTGAAGAAAATGGCACTCGCAGACGCTAATGTCGCTAGCCACATTGCTGGTAAGGCCGTGCGCAAAATCATCTATATTCCAGGAAAAATAGTGAGTATTGTGACTCACTAGTATTCTTTACGGTACTTTATGCAAGCAGTAATTTTGGCAGCAGGCAGGGGGACGCGGATGGGAAAATTGACCGCTCGGATCCCCAAGCCGATGTTACCATTATTGGGGCGGCCGATGCTCGCGTGGAAACTCGAGATGCTGCCAGAGGCGATCGATGAGGTTATTTTGGTGGTCGGGTATTTACAGGAGCAGATCAAGGACTATTTTGGCGAAGAATGGCAGGGACGAAAGATCCGCTACGTGGTGCAGGAAGAACTGAACGGATCGGGTGGCGCTATTTATCTAATGAAAGACTTACTCGTCGGCTCGACACTCGTGATGAATGGTGATGATTTGTATCATCTCGATGATCTGTCTCTTTTAATCAGGGAAGAGTCGGCGGTCTTGGGATTGTACGTCGATGAAGCCGAGCCATATGGTCTCCTCAAAACTGATGCTCTGGGCAATCTTCGCCAGATTACGGAGCGGCCGCATGGGCAGAAAACAGGGGTTATCAATACTGGTGCCTATATACTTCATCCGCATTTTTTTCAGTATCCATTGGTGGAAATCTCTGCTACCGAGTACGGCCTGCCGCAGACACTGGTCACGATGGGGAAAGATTATCAGGTAAAAGTGATACAGGCTCGTGCTTGGCAGCCGGTGGGGCGACCAGAGGATATCGCTCTAGGTGAAATGTTTTTGCAAAAATATTGGAACGTTTGAAAACATAAAAAGTAAAAAGCCCTGGCGCGATGCGCGAGGGCGGGGTTGGAGGTATCAGCGTTTGGCCATTAGAGCTATACCGACAAGCACCAATACCATGGCAACAAGTGCAACCGCAGTATCCACCAACGGAATGGAGCTGACGGGTGAGATACCTATCAGCCGGAGGCCAGTTAGGAGACTGACGAGACCGATGACGAGTCGAATCAGCCGGAGGCCAGTTAGGAGACTGACGAGACCGATGACGAGTCGAAGTGCATATCGCATAGAGTTCCTTTCAGGGGTGGAGAGCTAATAGCTCGGGGGCTCGGGGACTCGGAATTGGTAAAACTACTAAAAATTAAGGTAATTAGTGGGAAACGTAACTAAAATAGATGTGAATGAATAACTTAAAGAGATTGTCTTTCCGATGGTTGTAACGGTACTCTACTTCTTTAAGATA
>JAYTWI010000022.1:0-41633 GCA_043743535.1 Candidatus Moraniibacteriota bacterium
TTATCTCCATCGCCTCGCATCAGTTACGCACGCCGCTCACCGCTATCAAAGGTTACGTCTCACTTATTCTCGAGGGGTCGTACGGTTCGGTGAGTGCGACGGTGCAGGATATTCTCGATAAGGTCTATACGGTCAACAATCGTATGTCACAGTTGGTCGAAGACTTGTTGAGTATCTCCCGTATTGAGTCCGGGAGGGTCAATTACACCTTTGGCCCGGTACAGCTCGAAGCCTTGGTGGCAGAAATAGTAGATGTATTTTTCGTTATGGCCAAGAATAAAAATATCACTCTCACAATGAAGTTACCGAAAGTGCCCTTGCCGGCGCTTACGCTTGATGGCAACAAAATCAAAGAGGTGGTGTCAAACCTAATTGATAACAGCCTCAAATATAATTCGCCCAAGGGTAAGGTGACAGTCAGCTTGGAGCAGCAAGGTGAGTTCGCTTGCATCCTCGTCGAGGACACCGGCATCGGGGTGAAACCGGAAGATATCAGACGGATATTTGACAAATTTACTCGCAGTTCAGAGACCATGAGGATCGATGTTTCTGGGACGGGTCTGGGACTGTATGTCGGAAAGAATTTTGTCGAGGCACATGGCGGTCGGATTGATGTAGAATCGGAGGGATCAAGCAAGGGCACGCGTTTCACCGTTAGGCTACCGCTTTCACGAGCAGTCATAAAGGACACGGGGGAGGCGCCACTGGAAGAGAAATCATAAAGACAAATTTGTTGATTTTTAAGCCTCTTTCTGGTACTTTAGGAAGAGAGAATATGTAAGATTTTGCTTATGCCGAAACTTCTTCTGGTAGAGGACGACCCATTTATTGCGGAAATATACAAGAAGAAGTTCGAGACTTCCGGTTTTACAGTGGTGAATGCTGTTTCTGGCCGAGCGGTGCTGAAAGAGGTACGGGAACAGTCTTTTGATCTCGTGCTTCTGGATTTGGTGCTACCGGAAATGGGAGGAATGGATGTCCTCAAGGAGTTGCGTCATGGTCTCGACTACCCAAAAGATTTGAAAGTAGTCATCTTTAGTAATTTGAGCGGTAGCGACGAGCGTGCTTTAGCTCTCAAATTAGGAGCGAATGGTTTTATTTCCAAGACAGAATATTCACCTTCACAGGTAGTAGAGGAGGTCAATCGATTTTTGCGTCAATTCTCTGAGCAAGGGAAAAATGTCAGGGAGAGTGTCCCAGGTGCGAAAGCTGTAATTTCTGGCAAGCGCATCCTGCTCATAGAAGATGAAGCAGTATTCGTGGAAATGTTTAGTAAACGTCTTTCGAGTGAAGGGTATGAAGTGGTCGCCAAGAATGATGGTGTAAGCGGTTTGCAGGCGGCTATGGAGGAATCGTATGATTTGATTATTACCGATGTGATGATGCCGGGTATGGACGGTCGGGAGCTGATCACTCAGTTGCGAGATACTGAACAGGGTAAGGATGTGCCAATTTTTATTCTTTCGGCTTCGATACTGCCGGATGATGAAGGTGTTAAGCTCCTGGCTGATGCCGGCATAGTCAGTCGTGTGTTTATGAAAACTGAACTCACCCCGAGCCAGTTGACGTATGCGGTCAATGATTATTTCCGATCAGCCGAACCGAAGGCCTAGTATGATTTGATTAAGAGTATATATATGGAAAGGATTCTGATTGGAGCTTTACCTCAACATGTGGGAGAAACAGTCAAGCTGTGTGGATGGGTGCATATTCGTCGTGATCATGGGAAACTCATCTTTATCGAACTGCGTGATCGTAGCGGCAAGGTGCAGTTGGTGATTTTGCCCGAGAAAAATCAGTCGCTTTCTTCGGCCAAGGATATCCGCAGTGAATTCGCTCTGGAGGTGACAGGACTCGTCAAAGCGCGTCCGGCCAAGGCTGGGGCAGTTGCTCCTTTACTTCAAACAGTAGAGATCGAAGTCGAATCATTACAAGTGGTCGGTAAGCCAGACAAAGAATTGCCCATCGATGTCTCGCAGCCAGAGCTTGATTTGAATTTGGAGACACTGCTCAATTTGCGAACGCTTGCGCTCCGCAATGACAAGGTGCGGGCGATTTTTGAGATCTATTCCGAAATGCTTTTGGCTTACGACACAGCTATGCGAGAGGCTAATTTTGTAGAAATTAAGACCCCAAAAATTCTGGGTGCGGCCACCGAAGGCGGCGCCAATGTTTTCAAGATCAAGTACTTCGGTGGAGAGGCCTTTTTGGCCCAGAGTCCACAATTTTACAAGCAGGCTGGGATGAGCGTATTTGAGAGGGTATTTGAAGTGGGGGCGGTGTTCCGTGCTGAACCGAGTTACACGACACGACACGTAAGCGAGTATACGGGACTTGATGCTGAGATGGGTTTCATCGATTCCGTCGAGGATGTGATGGCTCAGTTGGAAACGACGATGCAGGCACTATTTCAACATATCGGGGCTACCTGTCAAAAGCAGCTCTCGTTGTATGGCGCCACAGTGCCGGACGCGGTGCCAATTCCGAGACTTCGTTTGAGTGACGCCTTTGCTATTCTGAAAAAGGAATATGGTAAGGAATATGTCGATGAGGATATCGACGCTGAAGGGGAGCGCCTCATCAGCGAGTACGTGAAAAAGACGTTTGGCTCTGATTTAGTTTTTTTGACGCATTACCCGACCGCCATCCGGGCTTTTTACAGTATGCCTAGTGCGGAAAATCCCAAATACAGTGAGACCTTCGATCTCTTGTTTCGTGGTTTGGAAATTGCTTCGGGTGGGCAGCGGGTGCACGATCCTAGGATGCTTGAAGAAATTATCAGAAAGAGGGGAATGAATCCGGATGACTTCACGCACTACCTCGATATTTTTCGTTATGGCACTCCACCACATGGTGGTTGGGGGCTGGGCTCTGAACGCATCGTGCAAAAGATCCTAGGGCTACAGAGTATCAAAGAAGCAGTACTCTACCCACGGGATGTGAAGCGACTGACCCCGTAAGGATTTCACCGCTTCTGGAATATTTTGCTGAAATGGGATAGAATGGGGGATGTCCTGTTTTTGCTTACTTCCAAACACTTTTTTACCGTATGGAGAGTCTGAATCGAATTTTCAAAAACATTCAAAAGTGGCTTATTGATAGGTTTTTTGGCCATCTTTCCCAAGATATCGGTATTGATTTGGGTACTGCTAATACGCTAATCTATGTGCGTGGTCGGGGTATTGTCATCAATGAACCGTCGGTGGTGGCGGTCAATCAGCGTACTGGGCAAATTCTGGCCATTGGGCGTGAAGCAAAAAAGATGGTGGGCAAGACACCGAGCCATATCGTGGCCACGCGGCCACTCGTCGATGGCGTGATTAGTGATTTCGAAATTACGGAACAGATGCTCCGGTATTTTATCAACAAGGTCAATCAGGAGAGTTTCGCTTTTTTGCGTCGACCACGCGTGCTCATCGGCATTCCTTCTGGCGTGACGGAAGTTGAAAAACGGGCAGTTATCGAGGCGGCGATGAATGCTGGCGCCCGGCAAGCCTTCCTTATCGATGAACCAATGGCGGCCGCTATCGGCGCGCGTCTGCCAGTCATCGATGCAGCAGGCAATATGGTGGTGGATATCGGTGGCGGGACGACGGAGATCGCTGTCATCTCACTCGGTGGGGTGGTCATTTCCCGTAGCTTGCGCATCGCGGGTGATGAAATGAACGAGGATATTGTTCGGTACTGCCGTGACGAGTTCAATATCTTGATCGGTGAACGGACAGCTGAGGAAGCTAAAATTGCCATTGGGAGTGCTTACCAGCAAAAAGAACGCCTCACTTTTTCGTTGCGCGGGCGTGACCTGGTGTCGGGTTTGCCCAAGGAAGTGCTGGCGACAGATGAGCATATCCGTGAAGCCTTGACGCATTCTATCCGCATTATTGTCAATAATATCAAGACGATTATAGAAGAAACGCCGCCGGAACTCTTGGCTGATATTATGCAGCGCGGTATCATCCTGGCTGGAGGTGGCAGTCTTATTCGTGGGATGGATAAATTGTTGGCCAATCAAACGGGGATTCCGGTACGGATGATGGAGGATCCGTTGACGGCGGTGGTACGGGGCTGTGGCATCGTGCTCGATGATATGGAGAATTTGAAAGAAGTGTTGATCGAGGAAGAGCAAAACAAGCCGCTCGGGTAATTTACAATGCGCGTGCTAGGCGTCACAAATTATGAGTTTTCGGGGAAGATTGACCCAAACAAAATTTTTCCGGGCGTTGATTGTCTTTGCTCTCCTTTCCGCGGTTTTTTTTCTTCGACCGCATTTTTTGATGAAGCCACTGGGAGCGGTAGCAACCACGGTGTCATGGCCGATAGAGCAATTCTTTTCCGCGGTGGCGTTTCGCTTCAAAGATGTTGGCAGTTTTCTCTTTTCGGTTGGCAATCTAAAGAGTGAGAATGAGCGACTCGTGAGAGAAAATCTCGGTTTGCTCTCAGAGAATGCTCGTTTTGGTGATGTAGAAAAGGAAAACCATGAACTGCGTCAGGAATTAGAGCTGCTGCCGCGGCAGAATTTTCAATTACGGGCAGCTGAGGTAATCGGACGGGATGTGTCGGGTCTGGGAAATTGGATTGAAGTCAATGTTGGCAGCCTCGATGGCCTTTCCTCGGGAATGGCGGTTATCGTTGAAAAGGGTGTGCTGGTTGGTCGAGTAACGGAGGTTTTCCCCAAGAGCGCTCGGGTGATGCTCCTGTCGAACCCAGAAAGCCTTATTAGCGGCGTGACGCTCGTTGGCGGCGCCCAGGGCATTGTGAAAGGCGAGCATGGCTTGGGTATGCTTTTTGATATGGTACTCCAGGATGATGTCTTGAAGACGTCCGATACGCTGGTAACATCTGGTTTGGGCGGAGAGCTGCCAAAAGGACTCCTCATCGGGACGCTTCAGGATACACGTCTCTCTTCAGATCATCTGTTTCAACAGGCTTCGGTGGCATCGCCTCTCCATTTTGACGCTCTGCGCTACGTCTTCATCATTCAGAACGTACTACACCCATGAAGATATTTTATTTCCGAGTCATCATTATCGCACTCCTTGTATTTTTGCAGCTTTCTTTTTTCAACATCATCTTTCCGTGGTTCCAAATGCCCTTGCTTCTTCTTTGTGCTGTGGTGGCCTGGACCCTCGCAGTCGGATTTCCGCGTTCGCTTTGGATGACAGTACCGCTCATGCTTTTTTTTGACAGCGTGGCCTATGGTACCGTTAGCACTTTTTCCTTGTATGCGGTGCTTCTCGCCTACGGTACGAGCTTTTTGTCACGGCGCCTTCTCATCGAACACCGTGGCCTTGGTCTGGGGTTATATGGCTTGTTTGCCGCTTTCGGTGTAGCTTTGTATCAATGTCTTTCTCTTTTCTTTTTGCGGGGGAATGCTTATGTACCAGGGGCTTTGCTTGCCTACGTTTTTTCCAGCTCGGCGGTAGAAATTATAGAATTTTCTTTCTTCTTGAGTTTCCCCTTGTTTATCGTGGTCTATTATTTCCTTAAAAAATTTGAAACCTATGCTGCCCTGGTGGCGCAACGGAAATTCTTGAATGTGCGCTAGTATGAAACTTTTTATTTCAAAAAAAAGATATCTGCACAAGGACGGCAGTATGGAGATCGAAGATGCTGTCCTGACGGTGACTGAAAAAGATGCGGTTAAAATGGAATGGCCGCTCAATCGGATATTTGCCAGTGCCTTTTTGGTGGTTATGGCTCTCGGATTGTGTGTACTGGGGGCTCGCTCATTTTATTTGAGCATCCTCAAGGGGGAAGAGTACCGCAGACTCTCGGATCGGAACAGTCTGCGGGCATTGGTCATCCCGGCTCCGCGCGGAATTATTTATGATCTTTTCGGCAAACCTTTGGTCTATAACGTCCCCAGTATGGATGTTATCCTGATCCCGACTGATGTACCGACTGATGCTGATAAAAGGAGCGCGGTGAAACGTCTCTTGGCGATGACGCTTTCTTTGGGACAAGAGACGCTCGACGATGTCTTTGATAAATTAGATCAGAAGAGCACGGCGCCACTTTTGCTCAAGGAGCGCATCAGCCAGGAAGAAGCACTTCTACTCTTGAGTCGCAGCCAAAGTTTACCGGGGGTGAGTGTCTACAAAACGACCGAGCGTAACTATGTCGACAGCCTCATTTTTTCCCATATTCTCGGCTATGAAGGGAAGATACGCAAAGAAGACCTGGTGGATCATCCGGATTATTTGATGACTGATTCGATCGGTAAACAGGGGATCGAAAAAAGCTACGAATCATATTTGCGCGGGCAGCATGGCTATAGGCGGGCAGAGGTTGATGCTTTTGGTCAGGTGAAACAGGAATTAGGAAGTGTGCCGACGGTAGCTGGACAGGATCTCATTTTGAATATTGATGCTGATCTACAGAAAAAGATTTTTGATAGTTTGCAGACTCTTCTAGAAAAGAATAACCTCAAGCGGGCGGCCGCTGTGGCTATGGATCCACGAAGCGGTGCTATACGGGCCATGGTCAGTTTGCCGAGTTTTGATAACAACCTGTTTGCTTCCGGCATCTCGGGAAATGATTATCAAGGACTTTTGAATGACCCGTCGCAGCCACTTTTCAATCGGGTGATTTCTGGTGCCTATCCGCCTGGTTCGACGATCAAACCGGTGTTGGCTGCAGCGGCGCTTACCGAAGGCGTAATAAACGAGCATACTATTATCGAAAGTCGGGGCGGCATTAGTGTGGGAAATTTCTTTTTCGGTGACTGGCGGGTCAATGGTTTCACGGATGTCAAACGAGCAATCGCTGTTTCGAGTGATGTTTTTTTCTATTCCGTCGGTGGAGGCTATGGTAATATCTCGGGTTTGGGGATGGAGCGGATGAAAAAATATGAAAATCTGTTTGGCTATGGTGATCGGACGGGTATCGATTTGCCAGGAGAAGTCCCGGGGTTCATCCCTGATCCACAGTGGAAAAAAGACAAGATGGGGGAGCGCTGGTATATCGGGGATGATTACCATGCAGCTATCGGCCAGGGATTCATCACTGCCACGCCGCTACAGGTACTGAATGCTGTCGCAGCTATCGGCAATGGTGGAACGCTCTATATCCCGAAGGTGGTTTCTCAGGTGCGCTCACCCGATGGCAAGGTATCTGCTTTGCCGACGGAAGTTATCCGGAAGAATTTTATCGACCCTGCTATCTTGCGTATTGTGCGTGAAGGGATGCGCGAGACCGTGACCGAAGGAACAGCTCAATCGCTACAGACTCTGCCGGTCGAGATAGCAGGGAAAACTGGGACTGCTCAATTTGGCAATGAACACAAGACCCATGGCTGGTTTGTTTCTTTCGCGCCTTATAGTAATCCAAAGATTGCTATGATCGTCTTGGTGGAAGGTCAGGGCGAGGAGGGGTACAATGCGGTACCGGTAACCAAGGACGTTTACCAGTGGTATTTCTCCCAGCCAAAATAGTGGTTTAATACGTGTCTATTTGCTTTGTATAAAGCAAAGTAGCATGGGATTGACTTTTTATTTACTTTTGTTACTATGGAGAAACTCTCATGAAACTGCTTCTTCCCTCTGGGATGGAAGTTTTCTTTTATTAATACAAATGTTATGACAAAGATATTTACCATCGATGGTCTCAAAAAATTGAACGATGAGCTGGATGAACGACGGACTAAGATCCGGCATGAAATCGCGCAGACGATCAAAGAGGCTAAAGAACAGGGTGATCTGTCAGAGAACGCGGAATACAGTGAGGCCAAGCATCACCAAAATGAGAACGAGAGCCGCATCGGAGAATTGGAGGCGATGCTCAAGGATTCGGTGGTGGCTGTCAAACACAAAAGTGGTTCTATAGTCGACATCGGTTCGAAACTGACGGTCAAGGTGAGTGGGCAGGAACTGTCTTTTGAGATCGTCGGTTCTAATGAAGTTGACCCGGCCGTAGGCAAGATTTCCAATGAATCACCACTCGGTAAGGAGTTCATCGGCAGAGGTAAGGGCGACAAAGTGAGAGTAGCTGCTCCGGTCGGTATGATCTCGTATGAGATTTTGTCGGTGCACTAAATGCTCTTCGTCTCGTGTCAGAAAAATCCTTGATCCGTCGGTGGGCGGCAGGGATTTTTTCTTGCTCTTTGCTTCAAAAAAAGCTAATATGGGTCTGTATTATAAAATTTTTCCTATGTTTTGGGGAGAAAATATCGTTGAGAAAATCCAGGGGCGCTATAAAGACAAGATTGCCTCAGGAGAAGCGATTATTATTCGAGACGAAAAAACAGCCTCCGGAAGAGTGCATGTCGGTTCGATGCGTGGGGTGGCTATTCATGGCGTGGTAGCAGAACTACTAGAGTCGCAGGCAATAGCCGTACGTTATCTGTATGAGATCAACGATTTTGATCCGATGGATGGTTTGCCGGTCTATCTTGATAAGGCGGTTTTCCTCCCCTATATGGGAAAGCCTCTTTGTGCTATTCCCTCTCCAGACGGGAAAGCGACTAATTTTGCCGAATACTTTGCCCAAGAGTTTATCTCTGTTATCAAGGATGCGGGGTTCACCCCAGAGTACTATCGCTCGAGCGAGGTGTACAAAGCTGGTCGTTATAATGAAGTGATTCGTCTGGCACTGGAGCAGGCCGAAAAAATTCGTGAGATTTATAAGCGAGTTTCTGGCGCTGTCAAACCAGAGGATTGGTTACCGCTTCAGGTGGTGTGTGAACAGTGTGGAAAAATAGGGACGACTAAGGTGACCGCTTTTGATGGTGAAAAAGTAGCATACACCTGTAAAGAGGATTTGGTGGAATGGGCCAAGGGTTGCGGCTATCATGGGCAGATTTCTCCTTTTGACGGCCGTGCCAAGTTGCCATGGAAGGTTGAGTGGGCGGCCAAGTTCAAGGTTATTGGTGTAGATGTCGAAGGGTGTGGTAAGGATCATTCCACACGCGGTGGTTCCCGTGGAATTGCCGATGCCATCTCTCGTGAGGTGTTCGGCTATGAGCCTCCGATTGATATCCCATATGAATTTTTTTTGGTTGGCGGAAAAAAAATGTCATCCTCAAAAGGAGCAGGCTCTTCTTCTCGTGAAGTGGCAGATATGTTGCCGACCCAGCTTTTTCGTTTCCTCTTTATCTCCAAGGATCCCAAGCGCGTGATTGACTTTATTCCTGATGGCGATACCTTTCCACTCCTTTACGATCTCTATGATACTTTTGCCGAGAGCTACTTTTCTCAGGTCAATGATGATCATGCTCGTATCTTTGAATTGGCGCACCCGCAGGATCTTCAGGAGAGACTGGTAAAGCACTTTTTGCCACGTTTTTCTTTGATCGCCTATTTAGTGCAGATGCCTCATTTGGACTATTTAGTAGAAATAGAGAAACTGAAAGGCGCCCCTCTGACAGAACTTGATACCGAGGAGGCATTGGAACGAGCGACGTATGCCAAAAAATGGCTTACTCAGTATGCACCAGAGGGCTATCGTTACACTTTGCAGTACGAAACGGTACCCGCTGCTGCTTTAACCTTCTCGAGCGCACAAAAAGTGGCACTCCAAATGCTTTTAGAATATATTGAAAGCCAAGAAAAGTTGGATGGTCAGGGTTTACACGCGGAGTTACACGCTATCAAAGAAAAGACGGGTATCAACCCCAAGGATTTTTTTAGTGCTCTCTATGTCAGTTTTCTTGGCAAAGAAAGTGGCCCGAAAGCTGGCTGGTTTTTGAGCGTGCTCGAACGATCATTTCTGATTAGTCGTTTGCAAGCCGTGGTGAAATAGGGTAAAAAGAATCAATGGCTGCGACGGATGATTAGCTCAGTTGGTTAGAGCACAGCATTCACATTGCTGGGGTCACTGGTTCGAATCCAGTATCATCCACAAGAAGTGTCGTATATTCTTAATTCCAAAATCAAATCCAATCTATTTTATGCTCGATATCCAATTCATCCGCGCCAATAAGGAAATCGTAGCCAAGGCTGTTGCCGATAAGCAACTTTCTTTGGATGTGGAAAAACTGTTGGAAAAGGATCAAGAACGGATGGCGCTTTTGCACGAAATTGAGGAACTGCAGTCGCTCAAAAATGATATTAACGACCTGATACAAGAGGCCAAGACCCCCGAAGAGAAGACGGAGATCATTGCCAAAGGTAAAGAGATCAGGGCGAAGCTTGATGAAAAAGAGCCGCTGTTTTCTGCCGTCAAAATCGCATACGAAGCGCTGTTGACCCAGGTGCCAAACATCCCGTCGGATGATACACCTGTCGGTAAGGATGAAAGTGAAAATGTCACTATGCGGCAAATGGGTACGATACCCAAGTTTGCTTTCGAACCGAAAGAACACTTTGAATTAGGAGAGGCTCTCGACATTATCGACACCGTGCGGGCAGCCAAAGTGAGTGGTCCGCGTTTTGCTTATCTGAAAGGGGATATGGTGCTTTTGGAATTTGCTTTGATGCAGTTTGCTTTCTCTATCCTGATCAACCGGGAGAAATTAGCGGTTATTATCAAAAAGAACAATTTGTCAGTCAAGGATACACCCTTCATCCCTGTTATTCCGCCGGTCTTTATCAAACCAGAACCCTTTGCCAGGATGGCGCGCATTGAACCGAAGGAAGAGCGCTACTACTTACCAGAAGATGACCTGTACCTCATCGGCAGTGCGGAACATACGCTCGGAGCCATGCATATGGACGAAACATTCACCGAGAGTGAACTACCGCTTCGTTACGTCGGTTTCTCGACTGCTTTTCGGCGCGAGGCGGGTTCGTATGGCAAGGACGCCAAAGGAATTCTACGGGTGCATCAATTCGACAAACTGGAGATGGAGTCGTTCACGGTGGCCGAAGAATCACGGGCAGAACAGGATTTCATTGTCGCCATTCAGGAACATTTGGTCTCGGTACTTGGCATTCCCTATCAGGTGGTGCAGATCTGTACGGGCGATATGGGGACACCTGATGCACGTCAGATCGATATCGAATCATGGCTGCCGGGGCAGAACAAATATCGCGAGACGCATACTTCTGATCTGATGACGGACTATCAGGCGCGCCGGCTCAACACCCGAGTCAAGCGGACAAGCGGTCAGACGGAATTTGTCCATATGAACGATGCTACGGCCTTTGCTGGCCGCACGATGATAGCCATCCTCGAGAATTTCCAAGAGGCTGATGGCAGTGTGGTTATCCCAGAAGTTTTGCGTCCGTTTATGGGGAAAGATGTGATTACAGCGAAGAGTTAATAGTACAGGTTTTCATAGAATAAAAAAACGGACCCCACGCGCGCTGGCGAGGGATCCGAAATAGTTGCTCTGGCTTGACCTTGACCTAGCGGCACTTTTCCCTGGCGTACTGCATGACAGCGTCGGTTCCATCGGTCATGTAACCCATCACGAGTCCGTCGTGCCTCAGTTCGGAGGCTGGGGGAATAAAGATCGAGCGTTGCTGAACCGCAAACACGTTGCAGAACACCGTTTCAAACTCACTGAGGGATCCGACAATCCCATTGGATGTCCGCCGCCCTTGTGGATCCTGGTACTCTTGCTGGTCGGAAAACAAGAGAACATCACTCTCGTTGTCGTAGCCCACTGTATAGGCACGAAGCTGGTTCGACCCTGGTCGTGCATGGATGTTGTTAGAGCACAACCTGTGCTCTATCAGTCTGGCTGGTACCACGATGACCGTGCCGTTGTACCGGGTGAAGTACCAGAGATTTTTTGGAACGTTCAGCTTCAGATGCAGCTGAAAAACAATTTCTTGTAAAATTGCGTACATGGTTTTCTCCACGTGCCTGCCTCGTTTCAATCTCTTCCAACGCGAACCGTTGGGGTATGGGTAGAATTGAGGACTTCTTAGCACACCTCAAAATAACACAAAGTATCGAGATTGTCAATATTGGTTGAGGAAACGATTTCTTGTTGTTGACGAGGGATATAATTTAGGCTAGAATCGATATGTTTTACGAATCATAATTTTTTTGCACGGGTGCGTAGCTCACCTGCCCGCAATGCTGTGCATAGCGTTTCGAGCGGGGTCGGTAGAGGATTATTGAATAGGAAGTTGTTAGTAGAAAAAACGGGTGCGTAGCTCAGTCGGTAGAGCAGTGGCCTTTTAAGCCAACGGTCGAGGGTTCGATTCCCCCCGCACCCACCACATACTTTCCTAGATATTGCGCCGTGTTGATATATTTTGTGTAAAATTATGCTGCACAACCATTACATCAAAACTTGGTCAAGCTTTGTTTGTAGCACTTCTCCTCACCGATAAGGCAAGAGAAGTTCACGTTGTTTTTCTCCGCCTTATCGGGCGGATTTTTTTGTGTTGCCTATTTATTCATTTTGTACCATTACCCCTATGATACATTTGACTGAAAAGTCGTTCAAAAAATTGCTCATTGCGCTCACCATCTATCTGACCTCGCTCTATGCCGCCAATACGCTTGGGTTGAAGATAATGCCCTTCCTTTTCGGTTCGCATCTTTCGGTAGCGGTCTTTTCGTTTCCGGTAGTATTTCTCATGACCGATGTCATCGGCGAGGTGTACGGCAAACGCGTGGCCAAATTTTTTGTGTTCGCTGGTTTTGTCAGCACCGCTTTGTTCATTACCTATTCTTTTCTCTCTTTAGCGCTGCCATGGTCGACGGATGGCGAATGGGTGAAAGAGAGTTATGACCAGGTTTTCGGTATCTCGGTGCGAATCGCTATCGCTTCGCTCACCGCCTTCCTTATCGCTGAGTATCAAGATGTGTGGTCATTTTTCTTTTTTCGCGAAAAGATCGGGACGGAACATTTCTGGCTACTTTCGTTTCTGTCCAATCTCTGGTCACAATTGCTCGACACTATAATCTTTATGGTCATAGCGTTTGCTGGCGTGTATGGAACTCATACGCTCATCAGCATCATTATCACCTGGTGGCTCTACAAAGTGGTTATGGGGGCTCTTTACACTCCGCTTTCCTATGTTGCTATCTATCTTCTTCGAGAACACGACGAGTCACAAATATCTCACGAGTGATGCATATGGCCCATCTCGCTCTATATCTCAGTTCTAACAGAATAATTCATGATGATAATAAAATATATGCAACTGCGGGCACGTCTTTACTTCATTATCAGATTAACCACAAAACATTATGATTGTGCGAGCGATTAGGACGGCCATTTTCTGTGAAGGGGATGACCTGTTCCAGTTTATAGTGAGCTACTTTAAGGAGCTGCCAGAAAAATCAGTCATCGTTGTTACTTCGAAGATCGTCGCTTTAGCAGAAGGGCGAACCGCTATTATAGAGAATGCGGAGACAAAAGAGCGACTGATTCGACAAGAGAGCGAGCTTGCCATAGTGACAAAATATACGTGGCTGACCGTAAAAGATGGAATGGTGATGGCTTCGGCAGGGATAGATGAATCGAACGCCAATGGCAAACTTATTCTTTTACCTCGGGACAGTTTCTCTACCGCGCGTCTTTTGCGCCAAAAACTGCGTCAGAGGTATGAGGTGAAGGAACTGGGGGTGCTTATTACCGACAGTCGCACCATTCCGCTCCGAGCCGGCGTGGCAGGAGTGGCCTTGGGTTATGCGGGCTTTCGCGGCATCAAGGATTATCGAGGCACTCCAGATATTTTTGGCCGAAAATTCAAGGTTTCCCGTACCGATGTAGCTGACAGTTTGGCGACATCTGCCGCCTTGGTGATGGGGGAGGGTAATGAACAGCAACCCCTGGCAATTATTAAGCAGGCTCCTCTCACCTTTTGTGAACGGGTCAATCGTCAAGAATTACGAATCGACATTGAGGATGATATGTATCTGCCATTATTTTCTAACATCTCTCCATCCTGAGAAAATGTATGTTTTGAAAAAGCGGTAGCATCGCCTGACGGCTGTAGTAAAGGGTTTTGATGGTTAAACGATGCCCTTTCGCTTGGCTTTTTTTATTGCTATACTAGAGAGGTCTAAAACTTCTTTTCTTATGATACAAAAAATAGGGCTGGTGCTTTTCGGGGGGATGATCCTATCTGGTTGCAGTATCGGTTCGATGGGGACACCAGCGGCCAATAACCAACTTTCACCTGAGACGGGGGTACCTCTGGCCAATATCCAAAAGGGCAGTATCTGGAAAAGCGCCGACGCTGGACAGAGCTTTGCACCACAATCGAAGGTGGATGAAAAAAACCAGATTACCGCCGCTAATGTTCTGGCGCTTTCTTTCGAACCCTCTAATTCGAAAACTATCTATGCGGGTACGGTAGACAACGGCATTTTCAAGACGGAGAACGCCGCTGAGACTTGGACACCCATCATATTTCCGCCGAAAAAAATCTATAGTTTTTTCGTTGATCGTAGTCGCACTCAGGTGATGTTTGCCTCTGGCGTCTTGGGCAATCATGGCAAGATTTATCGCACAGAAGATGGTGGTATCACCTGGAAAGACGTCTATACTGAGCCGGGCGACAATGTGGTGGTGACCGCCATCGCACAACATCCGCGCGATAATAACGTCATTTTCGCTGGCACCAGTGGCGGAACGGTGGTCAAAAGCACGGATGCTGGGTCAACCTGGCACAACGTGGGTAATAAGGTGGATGGGCCGGTTCTCGATATTCTTTTTGATCCCAAACTGGGCTTTTCAGTATATCTTTTGGTGCATGATGTGAAGATGTACTATTCCGCTGATGGCGGAGAAAATTGGCAGGACTGGGAAGCGGTCAAGGTGACAGAAGAATCCGAATCCAAACTGACAGCTGATCAGATGAAGGAACGGCAACTGCGGATAGCACCGACCAAAATGATTGCTCTCTCCACGAGCCCCAACACTTCCGGTGTCGTCTATGCAGCTAATATTGGTGGTTTGTACAAGAGTACCGATTTCGGCAAGTTCTGGGATAAGGTAAACATCATAGAAAGTGCCTCCAAGTTTCCCATTCGGAGCATCGCTTTGCATCCGACCAACCCCCACGAGTTATCATTTGTCTCTGGAGCAGTTTTTTATAAAACAGTGGATGATGGCAAAAATTGGCTGGTGACGCCGCTCAATATCGATCGCGCAGTTTCGGTGGTGATGTACGATCCGCTCGATGCAAAAAACATTTATATAGCGCTGCGGAAATTCTAAGCCACACTCCGTTTCACAAATAATTCAGTATCTCCTAACGAAAGCGTTTTATGGTCAAAGCAATGATTGAAGAGAAAACAATAGATTTTACTCTGGCGGTGGATCATTTTGCTGATGAAGCGGCCAAGATTCGCACGGGTCGGGCGCACCCAGGATTGGTGGAAAATTTGCTGGTCGACTACTATGGCACGCGGACACCGCTCAAACAGATTGCCAATATCAATATTCCGGAAGCGCGACAGATTCTCATTCAGCCTTGGGACAAAGGCTCACTCGTAATGATCGAAGCTGCCATCCGCGAGGCCGACCTGGGGCTTAATCCAGGGAATGATGGATCGGCTTTGCGTATTATGCTTCCTGCCCTCACCGAGGATCGGCGCAAAGATCTGGTGAAGGCGCTCAATCAACGGGCGGAAGAGAGTCGGATTGTGATTCGTAACGTGCGGGAAGATATCTGGAAAGAAATCCAGGAAAAAGAAAAGGCTGGTGAGATTTCTGAGGATGACAAGTTTGCCGGTAAGGAGGAACTACAGAAGACCGTGGATGAGTATAACCACAAGCTCGAGACCTTGCGCAAGAAGAAGGAAGAAGAGATACTGACTGTGTAGAAAGTAATTTGTATTTTGAGGGAATATACCTATGTTGACTGTTTTTATTTTCATTGTTCTCATTGGGCTGTTGGTGTTTGTACACGAACTGGGACATTTTTTGACGGCCAAAAGGAATGGTATCCGAGTGGATGAATTTGGTTTTGGTTTTCCGCCGCGTTTGGGTGGCATAGTGAAAGACGCTACAGGAAAGTACCGCATTGTGTGGGGGAACAAGGATTTGCCGACCAAGGGTACGATATACTCCCTCAACTGGATTCCTTTGGGCGGTTTTGTGCGGATTCACGGCGAAGGTGGTGAAAGTCAGAGCGACTCAGATAGTTTTGCCAGTAAATCAGCGTGGACGCGCATCCGGGTATTGGGTGCTGGGGTGTTTATGAATTTCGTCTTTGCTTGGTTTCTGATCTCGCTTGTTTTGATGCTCGGTCTGCCACAGCCGATCACGCCTGAGGAACGCACCCTACATCCTGATGCCAAGATTCAGATTATTGATGTGGTCAAAGGCAGTCCAGCGGCGAGTATGGGGCTCCAGATGGGGGACGAGGTGGTAGCGATCAATGGCGAGAAGACGACCAGCCTGGAAATGGCTTCAAAGGTCATCATGGCTCACAAGGGCGAGCTTATCCATATGGATGTCAATCGTCTCGGCAAACCGATGACGCTTGCGGGGACACCACGTACCGACTATCCAAAAAATGAAGGAGCACTGGGCATTTCATTTTCCGAAACGGCTGTGATATCGTACCCGTGGTACCGGGCGATCTATCAAGGGGCGATTACTACCTACGATATCACGATTGCCATTTTTACTGCTTTTGGTACTATGATTGCTTCACTGTTTGGGGGTGCCAAGGCGCCGCTCGATGTCACTGGGCCAGTGGGCATTGTCTATTTGACCAAGCAGATGAGCGATCTCGGGTTTGCTTATCTCTTGCAGTTTGCTGCCATCCTGTCGATCAACCTCGGCATCATCAACATCCTGCCGATCCCAGCGCTCGACGGGGGGCGTATCCTTTTCATCTTGATTGAGAAATTGAAGGGTTCGCCAGTGAGTCAGCGAGTAGAAAGCATGATTCATCAGGTGGGATTTATGCTCCTCCTTCTCCTTATGCTGCTCGTCACTATCCGTGATTTTTCGCAGTTTCATATTTTGACGAAAATCATGAGTTTCTTTTAGTAAAGAGAAGAGGTCTACTGGAAGACAAAAAACCCTTTGACTAGAGGGTTTTTTGTATGGGTGGATTTCTATTGACAATTCCGCCATTTTTTGGTAGTATATAAGGTCTCTTTTTAAATATAACTACTATGTCTCATTTTTGGCTGATTGAGGTACTTCGTTACAGAAAACTGTTCCTGTTTGGTAGTGGGCTAATGGTAGCTATTTTAGTCGTGCTTTTGCTGTTTTTGCTCAACCCAAAGTTTCAAGTGCAGATGGATTTTTTGGTCAGTCAGGAGGATGTCAGCTCCAAAGACTATTATACGCTGGCTCGTTCTTCAGAATATATCGGCAAGATCTTGAGTGAGGTATCTCGTAGCGAGCGTTTCATTGATGCGCTGGTTGAGACAGGCAAAGTCAATTCTGAATTCCTACCTTTCGACAAGAAACAGAGGGTGAATACGTGGCAGAGCATGATGAAAATGACAGAACAATCTGATTTAGGGATCTTGCATGTTATCGTGCAAAGCGATGACCAACGAATGGCACAGCGTGTGGCGCAGGCGGTAGCACAGGTAATGATCGAAAAAAACGGAGTCTTACTTGGCGCTGGCGACAAAAATATTCCAATGAGTATTCTTTCTGGCCCTACTATCGAAAATAATCCTAGTACCAAAGAAATTATGTTGGCTGCTGTGTCAGGTTTTGTTTTCGGTGTGCTGTTAGCTATCTTCCAGATTTTTTTCAAGCAAGAGGTATTTCGTGACTAAACGGACTCTCTCTTTTTGGGCGGATGAACATCTGCTCAAGTGAGAGAGCCTGCCTCAGGTTTTCCTGCTAAGGGCTCTCGGCTCTTTGACAATTGTTTCTTTCAATTCAACTTAAGGGAGTGCACCATGTGCATCACTCGTTACTTTGCTTTTGTGGCCGCACTCTTTTTGGTGGGGTGTGCCACGGCGCCCAACGTCATTAACCTGACGGACGGGAAGGCGGGTCCGCAAGTGATCCGCACATTTCAGGTTGATCCGGTAATGTTATCGGGTCTCAGCTGGTCGGAGGATCTCAAGCACGGGAACTTTGTGACCGTGCTCGGCAGATTCCCGACTACTGCGGCGTCGTATGCCGAGTGGGATCCACTCCGGATCAGGTACCAAGCTCACGCGGTGTCAAGTGATGGCACCGAGTACACGGCGCAAGCGGTGTTCGCGGGTTTACCCCCGTGTGCGATGGCTCCGGTACTCTTCATTTTTGTCGAAGGCTTGCAAAAGCCGGAGGCCGAGGTGAAGGTTATCACGCTCTCGACTCTGGTTGATCGGGCCTACACGCCCGACGGTCAGGAAGTCAAGGGTTTCGATCCGGCGAGGTTTCAGACGAGTGCCATGTACCGCCAGGAGTTTACGATTCAGCACGGCACGGCACTCACAGCACTGCGGGAGGTGGGGGATATGTCAAGGGCCTTTGCAAATTGGTCATTGTACAAAACCCCAGGCGGCGTAATGATTTCGCCGCTTGAGCCAGCGCAGGTGAAGTATCTGTCTGGCATCAACCCCCAGTACGGCTATTGGGAAAAACTGCTCGGGACCGCTCGCGGTTCTGTGCATATGGACCTGGTGGCGACCGCAATAGGAACTGGCTTCGACCTCATTTATGCGGCGTCGGCTCCTTCCAAGGGGTTTGATGCTGCATCGGCGATAAGTCGCAAGCAGCAAGGCTACAATATAGCCGTCCTCGAAGCCCTGCGCACCCAAAGTGCTCAGGCCTGCGAAAGAGCCAAGACCGCCCTGAAAGGAGGTGGACTGAAATGAAAGCAATCCAATCCGGACTGCTTCTTCCGAGCAGTCCACCAACCAACCAAAGGAGAGTGCCATGAAAAATTGGCTGAAAATATTCTGTACTGTACTGCTTCTCGGAGTAGCTGGTACAGCCCAGGCTGAGGAGTTTTATAGCGTCCGCAAGGGTGACACACTGCTCTCGCGCTTCGGCCCGAAGGCAGCCCCGCAGGTTTGCAAGCTCAATAAGCTTCAAAACTGCGACCGCATCGTTGTTGGACAGAAGCTTTTGCTTCCGGACAACGTCGGCGGGTTGAGAATCACAGATAGCCAGCCACCGAGACCGAGTTGCGTGAACCTCGGGGCGACACCGTGGAACAAGTACGGTTCCACGAAGCTTCGGCTTCAAGGAATCGAGCGCAACTCGGGGCTGACCGCTGAAGAGAAGGTCGAGGCCAAGGCCAAGGTGCAAGCCGGCGTTGGGGAGAGCATCCTGCTTACCTCAGAGATGAGGTTCAGCACCATGTCGTCTCGCGGCAAGAACGGCCAACCCGTTTTTGTCCGCAACGTCGAAGTTTGTACCCCGGAAAAGGGCGGACGCGTCGAAGTGACCAGGATTTGGAAACTATCGACGGGAACCGTCCTGGCTGAGCCGGTTTCGTGCGGCAATATCGGGACGATTGTACTTCCTCCGGTGGTGGCCAAGACCACGTCGTCTTTGCCAGCATCCGTGGCGCCTTCGACACCGCTGTTGGTCGTAGAAGGATTGACACCGACACCGGCACCGGTAGCTTTGGTACCGTCGGTGACAGCAGAATCGACGCCTGCTCCGCTTCCGCCTCTTAGCGCCTTTGCAGAGCCGCGAGACGCATTTGAGTGGGAGGTGATCGCGGGTGCGGGGGTGTGGGACAACAACCTCGCCAATGGTACCTGGCAGTATGGCGAAGCCATGTTGTCAGCCATCCTCCCGGATGGGTACCGTCTCGGCATTGGCCTGTTTGCCATGAAGGGGGCGGGCGACAGCAAGTTGTCCACCTACCACTGGAACGAGCGAGCCTATGGTCCGCAGGTAGGGTTCAAGAGGAACTTCCTCAAGAACCAGCTGGACCAGTTCGGCCAGCAGAGCGAGCTGCCGGCGCAATTCGGCATCAAGCTCCGCTACTTGGACGATAGCGCCAAGGGTGGGGATAGAGACTCGGGCTATGCGATGAAACAGACCGGCCATAAGGTTGGACTGTCCGTCGAGTACGCTGAACGTCGGTCGGAAGACTTGACGGTCGGTGTGAACGCCGAAGTTTGGCGTTATAGCGACGGACAGATCACCTCAACCTGGGCTGGAGACAAACCGCAGGATCGCGGGTCAGCCAACCTCAACCTGTGGGCGCAGTACCGTCACAGTGACGACTGGCAGTCGAGGGGGGTGCTGGGTCTGTCTCACCAAAACTGGGACGCGCTCAACTACTTCCGGTTGAGTGTCGAGGCGCGGTACAAGGAAACTGTCATGTGTGGCCCGTCACTGGCTCTGGCTCTCAACAAGCCAGAAGCCTATGCACAAGTCGCGCGTCATGACTTGACGACGCTTGGATTCGCATGCCGTCTGGAACTTGGCGGTGTGATCAGAACCCTTGATCGTGAGAAGCGGGAAAACGGCGTCGAGTACGTCGGTCCCGTTCCTTCTGCGCCCTGAATTGAATTGAGAAGTGCTAGAGAGTATAAAAAGGTATCCGGTCGAATTCGACACGGTGCGGCTCTAGCCTCGGAAGATTTCGGTGCAATGCACCAACCAAATGAAGGCGGTATGCTAGTCACTTTGACAGCATCCGCCTTTTTTCTTTGATTGAAAATGTCTTAATTGCGAGAGTTATTTTCACCGCTGTTATGTCAACTAGCGCCCCTTGACAAAGATGGGGTTAGTAGTGTATACTACGAGGTTCCTGAAGTTTGGGGACAAAGAGTTTTTATGTGTTAGTAAAGTCCTCGGCACCCCGCTGAGGCAAACCAAAGGAGATTGTTGCATGAAGTACCTTTCCACTCTGGTCACCCTCGTGGTGGCAACCGTCCTCGGCGCATGTACCAACATGCCACCGAGCTCCGTCACCGCGCCTGTGGCCACCGCCAAACCTGCGCTTGCGGCACCAGCGGCCAGCTCCAGCCAGTCAGTGGCAACGGCATCCGTGGCCACCGCCAAACCCGCGCTTGCGGCACCGGCGGCTCAGTCCACCGTGCTGAGCAAGACCACGATGGCGTCGTCCACCACCATCATCACGGCGACCAGAGACCCGGCAACCGGCAACGCAATCATCGGTTGGCCGGATTCGTTGCCCGTGATGGCGGTAGAACACTACATCGGCCATGGTGGCGCCGCCTCGGGCAGAACCAAGGTGATCAATGTCACCTCCGGCACGAGTCAAGTCGTGTTGGCCGATGTGGTGAAGAACGGCGGCCGCTTTGGTCTGGTCATGAAAGGCAGCAGCTACCTGCACATCGAGTGCGGCGGCAATGCCAACACCAGCGAGGCCAGCTTGCGTGGCATCAGCAAGGACTGCACCGAGCGTGACCCTGCCACGGGTCAACTCGTCGGCGCGTTGGTCATCAACAAGTAGCGCGGCTGGGCCACCTCGCCACACGGGGGCAAAGTCCCATACCATCTGCTCCGGCATCTCTCACGAGGTTCCGGGGCTCTTTTTTTCTCTCTCGTTTGGCCGTAGGCAGATTGGGTATTTTAGCGTAAAATGAGGATATATACGGTATGCTTTTTTCTTCCACTCATACGAACGAAATACTGGTGACTATTTTTTTGGTCACGTTTTTGGGGGTGAACGCGCTGTTCAATGCTTTTTTTGGTTTCTCATTGCCACTTTATTTGGGTGTGTTGCCATTATCAGCAGGCTTGGCCTTCTTTTTTCCACGAGCCGGATTGGTGGCTGCTCTCATAACCACTCTTCTTTTTGAACGATTTTTCACTTTGCAGCCGCTCGTCATTGGAGAGAACGCCTACAAGCTGTATCCGTTGGATATTATTTTGGGGGCAGTACTCTTTTCTGGTTTGTTCCTGTGGTTGCGGGAAGGACGAGGGTTTTTGCGGCTGCGTGCCATGGATGGTTGGCTCATCAGTTTTTTTGTTTTTATTTCCGCTTTGTTTTTTGGGATGCTCTTAGGGGAACGAGGGGTCTTTTTGGAAGTAGCTTTCAGCACATGGAAGAATTATATTTTTTATGGTGCGCTCATTTTTTTCTTGGGGGGAGCTATTCGTAGCAAAGAAGACGTTTTAGCTCTAGTCAAACTTCTGTGGTACGGATTGCTTGGCGCCAGCGTCTTTCTTTTTGTTGGTATAGTGCGTGGAGGGGGATTGTGGACTGAATATACGCCACTCTCAACGGCTGGTACGCGTTTTTTGGCCTTTCCTCATGCCTTCTATTTTTCCTTAGGTCTTTTGGTTTTGTTATTGTCGTTGCCGCTCTGGTATGAAAAGGTAAAAAAAGAACAGCGCCTATTGCTTATGCTATGGACGCTCATTTTGGTGGCGGGTATTGCCCTTTCACTGATGCGTCATTTGTGGCTGGGACTGACCATTACATTGCTCGTTGCCATTGCTTTTTCACCGTTTATCTATGGGCGAGTACTGTTTCGTTACATTGGACGTTTTATTTTCCCACTGGTGAGTATTTTTGCAACCTTCTTTGTTTTTTTGACGATTGTGCCGATGAGTAATACGAGTCTCAAGTTTAGTCAGGGTTTGTCGGTGATGCAAGAACGTTTTATCTCGATAGGCAACCAGTATGACGAAAGTTTAGCCTGGCGAGGGAAAGTGTGGGAGAGTACCTGGGTACATTTTCGGATCAATCCTTTGTTAGGGATTGGTTTCGGGGTAAGCGTACCAGTAGAACTCGGCGATTATCATCAATTTGTTGAAGTGCGAAATATGCATAATTCTTGGCTGGCACTTTTGGTCCAGACGGGGGTCATCGGGACACTGCTCTTTTTGGGGTATTTGGTCACGCTTCTCGTAGCATTTTGGCGCTTGGTACTGATTGACGATACTTTGCGTCAGGCTAGACTGGCTTTATCCGGGTTGGTTTTTTTTCAGGCCTTGGTGTTCTTTTCACAACCGTATCTCGAGACGAATTTACTTTCTTTGTTTTTTTGGCTTACTTTAGGTATTATTCGTGCCATTATTGAGTTTGGTGCGAAAAAAGACCCGAGTATAACATCGGCGATAGCTTAGCTTATGCGCATACTTGAAATCAATAAATTTTTCTGTCCGCGGCGGGGGGCTGAACGCCACATGCTTGACGTGATTGGTTTATTCCACAGACGTGGTCATGAGGTAGCCGTTTTCAGTATGGAGCGAGAGGAAAATCTGCCAAGTGCCTTCAGTCAGTATTTTATCAGTTATGTGGGTTACCATAGGAATGATTCGTCTCGCTGGCAACGTCTCAAGGGAATTGGCCGGTTGTTTTGGTCTTTTGAAGCCCGCTATAAGATTGAGAAACTCCTTCGTGTGTGGCAGTCTGATGTAGCGCATCTCCACAATATATATCATCAGCTTTCGCCTTCGATCCTCGGTCCACTCACGAAGAGGGGGATTCCGATCGTCATGACGGTGCATGATTATAATCTGGTGTCGCCCGATAAGGACAAATACTACGAGGCGGTGGGACGGCAGTACTACAAATTCCTTTTTGTCAGAAAATACACCCTGGGCAAAAGGATGTTGCTCGTGGCCAAGATGTACTGGAGTGATTGGTTGGGATTGTATAAAAACATCGACGCTTTTATCGTGCCGAGTACGTATGTGAAAAACGTGTTGGTCGGTGCTGGGATGTCAGAAAAAAATATTTTCGTAGTGCCTCATTTTATCACCGAGAGTAGGCGTCTGGAAGCGCCTCAAGTGCCCTTAGAAGCAGTGCCAACATCGCCGTTTGGCCTGTACTTTGGCAGCGTCAGTCAAGAAAAGGGCATAGCGCAACTAGTACAAATTTTTGATTTTCTGCGGGTGCCACTCGTGATACTGGGTAATGTGGAAAATGATTTTCTCTTGCCAAAGAGTGACTACGTTTCGTATCATGGACAACAGTCAAAGCAGGTTGTAGAAAAATGGATAGAAAGGGCAACTCTTGTTGTTAGCGCTTCGTCACTTCCTGAGACGTTTGGATTGATTGCTCTTGAGGCGATTGCATTGGGTAAACCATTCTTTGGACTCCAGAGCGGGGCGTTGTCGGAAATTATAGTCAATGAAAAAAATGGTTTTTTAGGCAAAGATATAGTAATATTACAAGCTGAACTCAAACGGTTTTTTTCTGGCGAGATTTCTTTTGATGCAGAGAGTATTCGTGAAGATGCTTTGACACGTTTCAGTGAGTCTCAATACGCTGAAAAAGTGGAACAAATTTTTGAGAATTTACTTAAGATAAAAATGAATCTGAAGAGGCGGTCTTGACAGAGGTATCTTAAGTATGACAGAAAGAGGGTATGTTCACGCAGAGGAATCGTGTATAAAATGTTCGTGCCATAAGGCGCATTACCAACCAAAGGGAGATGAATCATGACAAGAGCGCGGCAGTTTCTTTTTGTGGGAGCGTTGTTTCTCGTGATGCCTCATGTGGCATGGGCGAATGGGGAGCTTGCGATAGCGTTCGCCCCGAAAAAGGGGCAGATGGACACATACGTTCAATTGGAACTGATCCGTCCAGCGGACGAAGCTCCCACGATGGCCAAGGCCGTGATGTGGCAGTTTGAGACCATCGTGCGTGGGCATTTTCGGCCGGCAGTGGACAGCGACTATAAGAAAAATAGTGGCGCCTTTGCCAAGTGTGAAGTGGCAGTGGTGCAACACGATGGTTTTGACCCTGTTTTTCGCGCAGTTTGCTGGTCTGAAATCCTGTGGAAGGGCGATTCCGGTGAGGAATCGCGTGGCGACTTTGATACTTCGGAAGAAGTGCTAGCCTTTGTGCGTGATTTTTCGCGGAAGCACTTCGAACGAGTGCGTCAATCGATCCTCAGGCGGGCAAACGGTCTTACACAACTCCTGACTTAGTCGCCAAGTTTCTCGTCTACACGACGTCACTACCGCAGCCACCGAAAAATCGGTTGGCTGTTTTTTTTATTCTATCTCTGTTTGCAGACGAATACGGGCATCGAGGACACGGAAATCAGAACGTTCTTTGAAAGTAAGGAGTGGGTTTATGTCCAGTTCTTCAATTTCAGGGAAGTCTTCTATCAATTGAGCGAGACGGCCGATAGCGTCAACAATAGCATCAATGTCGACACCATCTTGACCACGGGTTCCTTTGAGGAGTGGGAGACTTTTTAGTTCAGCCATCATTTCATGAGCGTCTTCTTGAGTGAGTGGAGCAAAGCGAAAGGAAACATCCCCCAATGTCTCGACGAAAATGCCGCCTAAACCTGCCATAATGAGTGAGCCTAAGCCTGGTTCGTGCTTCATGCCGAGAATTATTTCTTTGCCACCTGTTTGAGCCATTTCTACCACTAGTGCCCCTTCCAGGCGAGCGTCGGGAACATTCGTTTTCACTTGTTTCATCAACGTATCAAATGCTTGCGCGGCTTCGCTTGGCGCTATGTTTAAAAGTACACCACCGGCATCGGACTTGTGGGTGATATCAGGAGAAATGATTTTTAGAGCCACACTTTTGCCGAGAGACTGTGCTATAGCAGATGTTTCTTCCCTGGTTTTGGCCACTCGGCTCTGCAAAAATGGGAAACCATAGGCTATGAGAATGTCCCACACTTCTGTTTCATAGAGCGTCGCGCGCTGTTCTTTTTTTGCCTGAGCGATGATGGTGGCAGCTTTTTCTTTTTCAATATCTAAAAAGGCAAAGGGAGTGGCGAAAGCAGTACCTCTCCAGGCGGCCACGGTTGCGAGCGCTGATAATGCGGCGGCGCCAGCTTCAGGATATGTGAGGGTAGCTACATTATTTTTTTTGAGGATTGTTAATCCATCAGCTAAAGAATCGCTGCCGGCAAAAATAGCTATCACTGGTTTGCCAGAATGATTTTTAGCATCACTGATGGCTTCGGCCGTTTCTTTCGCCTCTGTCATGGTCTGGGGAGTGACGATGACCAAAAGCATATCAACCTGTGAATCAGCCGCTAGCGCCTCAATGGCCAAGCGATAACGATCAGCTAAGGCATCACCTAACACATCCACTGGATTATGTTTGCTTGCGGCTTCTGGTAATATCGCCAGTTTTTCTACCGTTTCTGGGGAAAGAATAGCTACTTCCAAACCATGTTCGACGGCTGCATCTGTGGCGAGGACGCCCAAGCCACCAGCGTTGGTCACGATACCAACTCGCTTCCCTTTAGGTAAAGGGCTGGCAGAAAAAACAGTGAAGAGATCCACTAGATTTTCCAGGCTGGTAGCACGGATGATGCGCGCTTGTCTAAACAGAGCGTGATAGGCTTGGTCGCTACCGGCTAGGGCGCCAGTATGAGAGCTTGAAGCAGCTGTGCCGGCGATGGTGGTGCCGGATTTTAGGGCGATGATGGGTTTTGGTTCGGAGCGAGAAAGGATGGCGCGGCCAGTAGCAATGAGCTTGGCACTTTCGGTCAGACCTTCACTGTAAAAACCGATAACATTTGTTTCTTCATCATTGGCAAAGAATTTAAGGAGTTCATTTTCGCCGATAATGGCTTTGTTGCCGCAACTGATGAAGGAGGAAAAGCCAAGGGTGTCCGCTGTCAAATCAAGGAGCGCAGTACAGAGTGCACCACTTTGAGAAAAAAAAGCATTGTGACCACTTTTTGGCATTCGTCTGGCAAAAGAGGCGTTGAGGCCGATAGCGGGATGAAGAAAGCCCAGACAGTTCGGACCAAGGAGAGCAATGTGATATTCCGTAGCAATGGCCGTGATTTCTTCTTCCAATGCCTTACCTAGAGCTCCGGTTTCTTTGAAGCCAGAAGAAATGATGATAGCGCCCTTCACGCCGATTGCCCCTACCTCTCGCAAAGCGCTCGGTACGGCAAGAGCCGGGATGATGATGATAGCAAGATCGATTTCTTGGCCGATGGCGGCGATGGTAGGAAAACAGGGCAGGTCAAAAAGGACAGTGGCTTTCGGATTAACTGGAAATACCTTGCCGGCGTAACCGTGCATGAGAAGATTTTTTGTCAGACTGTTGCCGACGCTTCCTTCTTTGGTAGAGGCGCCGATGACCGCGATGGAGCGAGGGGAGAACAGCGATGGCAGGTGCATAGGGAGACGAATTACGAATTACGTTATGCTTCTTTCTTGGCTATTATAGCGGAAAACACTGGGCTTGACAAAAGGCAGAAAATTTGCTAATATACAAGGTCTAAAAATTTACCATTTTACAAGTATGTCTAGCCGTAATTTTTGGCTTTCTAAAGAGCTAATACTGTCAGTTGCGTTTGTTCTATTGATCACCGTGCCAGTGGTTGTTTTTGGAGGCAGTAAAGTTATTTATGTTGATAAGGACGGACATGGCGATGAAGATGGATCAAACGACCATCCTTATCAGACTATTGAACGCGCCTTGAAACACGCTGAAGATGGAACGGAAGTCCGGATTAAGAGTGGCACCTATAAAGAGAACGTCACTATTCCGGAAGGAGTGAAGATGGTTGGTGACAGTGAAGATTCCAAAAAGGTAGTCATCAAAAGTGATGATAAAGATCACCCGGTGGTGGTGATGAAACATGGTACGGAACTGAGTTATGTCACTCTCAAAGGAGGCTATTATGGCGTACGCGTAAAATCAGATGCTAGTGCCCATTTGTATGAAGTGGAAATAAAGGACAGCAAGCAGGACGGAATCCATATTGATCGGGCACCGGTGAAAAAGAAATTTCGTGTTCTGCTTGATTCGGTTAGCATCAAGGGGAGCGGTCGTAGTGGGATTTATGCTGAGAAGCGTTTCATCGTGGTGGTGAATTCTAGTATTACAGAGAGCAATAATGATGGTCTCGACTTGGCAGCAGGAACACGAAGCTGGCTGGAAAATGACAATTTCAATAGCAATGAGGGAAGTGGCGCCAAGCTTGTTATGGATGGTTCCGAAATTTGGACCAGAAAAAATAGTTTCCGCAATAATAAACGTGAAGGAGTGGAAATCAATTCATACGGTGCGGCCGGAAAAATGGGTTTTAATAAAGCTATTTTTGCAGCTAACGGCCGATACGGTGTGGCCAAGGTCAGTCGTACGACAAGTGGTCTGCAAGGGTTTACATCATTGTTTTTTGGTGACAAAAACAATGCAGGAAAATTTGAACGCAATCACTTTGGGGACATTTCTTCCACTACACCACTGTTTTAATGATGAGAAACCGGCGCTCGGCCTATTCATCTAACGATACTCTATGAAAATTGCTTTCATCGGACAAAAAGGAATCCCAGCTATTTCCGGCGGCGTGGAGAAGCACGTGGAAAAGCTGGCTACACGGCTGGCGACTCAGGGGGTTGAGGTTTCTGTTTATGTGCGCGATCACTATACGGATCCGAAACTCACTACCTATCAGGGAGTGACACTCATCCATGTGCCAAGCATTCGTACTAAGTATCTTGACGCCATCAGCCATACGTTTTTGGCTACGCTCCATGCCTTGTTTCAGAATTACGATATTATTCACTATCATTCGATTGGTCCGAGTATGCTTGCCTTTATTCCGCGCCTTCTCATGCCGAAGTGTCGCGTCGTAGCGACGTTTCACAGTCGAGATTACTTCCACAAAAAGTGGGGACTGGTGGCACAAGCATTCCTTCGTTTCGCTGAATTTGTTATTTGCGTGGTGCCGGAAAAAACTATTGTTATTAGTGAAACTTTGGCTACCTATGTCAAAGAACATTACCACAAAGACTTTGTAATGATTCCCAACGGAGCAGAGATTGATTTTGAACCCGATACGGACATTCTCCTGCAGTGGCGGTTGCGGCCCAAGAGGTATATTCTCTCAGTTAGTCGCTTGATCGAACACAAGGGGATTCACTACCTTATCAAGGCATTCCAGGCTTTGGAATTGAAAAACAAATTGCCCAACAATATGAAGCTGGTCATTGTTGGTACTCACGCGAATACCCCCGAATATGAGGAGTACCTAAAGGTGATTAGCGCTGGGTATCCCAATATTATATTTTTGGGTGAGCAACAGGGAAAAAATCTGAGTGCCCTTTTCTCACATGCTGCCGTTTTTGTTCAGCCATCAGAGGACGAAGGTTTGTCTCTGGCACTGCTCGAAGCGATGGGCTACGGCTTGCTCGCCATTGTGAGTGATATTTCGGCCAATCAGGAAGCGGTCAAGAACGATAGCGGTGTCGTGTTTGCCTCGAAAAACATCGAAGCTTTACAGGATCAGCTGGCCTATTATGTTAATCGACCAAAGGAAGCAGCGCTTATTGGCGCGGTAGCTAAGAAACGAATTGAAGAACACTACAGTTGGGACGCTATTGCTAAACAGACGCTGGAAGTGTATGAAGAGGTGCTGCATCCTGAAATCACTGTCAAAGAACACTATGTTGATGTCCATTCAAAGTAAATTTTCTCTCAAGAATTCTCCCTGGAAGCGTTCATTTTTTGTCACGCTTTGTTTTGTCACGCTTGCAGCTATGCTCTTTTGGCTGGATTCTTTCCGTACCTATCAGGCGGATGTGACGATGATGATCATCGGGAAATCTCAGGCCGTGACGGTTTCGACAGTAGCAGAAAGTTTTGTTGATCTCTCTCACAACCTTTCTTTTTATGAACGAGTACTGTCGGAACATGACCTCATTGATGATGATTTCGCTGGTTTGAGCAAAGATGAGCGCAAGGCCTCGTGGAACGCGGCCGTCGTGGTCAAGCACACCAGTGCCGCCGGGGCTCTCTCCATCACCGCTACCGGAGAGACATCGGAAAAGGCCAAGCTCTTGGCCGAAGCCACTACTCAAACGCTCTTCTCGACGGCTGGATTGTATTACGATATCAAGAATGATATTGATATGCGAGTGGTAGATGGCGCTATCGTCAAAACAACGCTCAAAAATCCAGTGCGATTTTTTGCGGCGAGTGTGGTAAGCGGTCTTCTCGTCACCAGTATCTTTTTCCTTTTTCTCGCGCTTATCCCACAATTTTTTAGAACAAAACGGCGGAGAAGTAAGGCAAGTCAGCAAGGAAACCAAGAGGACAACGCTCAGAAATTAGCATCCACAGGAGAGACGCACGTTGTAATCGGCGAGAACGTACCTTTTATTGATCCACGCAAGTTTATCCCCACTCGTCCAACCACTCTCACATTCGGTTCAATAGTGGAGAAAGCACAAACACCGAGTGCAGCTGCGCCGACTAATCTCCCCGTGGCATCCGATGATCATCCGTTACCCATTATGACCATGGCAGATCTGCCTTTCCAATTTGAAGAACAGATTGATGAAGAAGAAACGATAGCAATTATCAACCCTGTCGTACCTGCTATGCCCGTTTCCAAATCACTCGAGCCGACGGTAGAAGAATACAAACGACGTTTGAACGAGTTGTTGGCGGGTGGAAAATAACAGGTATTTACCCGATTTTACCGGCACTCGCTCAGAAACGAAAGTCGACTTTCTTTTCGCTCACTTCGTTTGGTAATAATTTATCCTGAGACTTCCTACTATGCGGCACTATTCGACGAAATTTTGGATTATATTCATTACTGGTTCAATTATATTTTTGACAGGCTGGTTTGTCTTTTGGGAGATTCGCAATCATGGACTGGAAAGTTTTCGGCCCCTGTTCAGTGTTTTGCCGGTGAAAGAAGAGACCAAAACTGATGTTGACGCCGTCATCGCGCTTTCTGATGCCTTGCTCCATACTGAGGGGGCAGAAAAAACATTTCTCATCTTGTTCCAAAACAACCTCGAGCTTCGTCCTGGTGGTGGCTTTATCGGCTCTTTTGGTATTCTCAAGGTGCGCGATGGTCGTGTCACCTATTTTATGGTTCATGATACTGGAAATTTTGATGGTCGTATCCCAGACACTATCACCCCACCGTATCCCATGAAGGAAACGCTTAAAATTCCATCCTGGAAAATGCGCGATTCGAATTATTCACCTGATTTTGCTGAGAATGCCAAGTGGGCGGAGGAGTTTTACCGGATGGGCGAGGGGAGTGAACATTTCGACGGTGTGGTAGCAGTGACCGCCAATGTCCTCAACTCAATTCTCAAAGTGACGGGGCCAGTCTCGGTCCCAGGTTTCCCAGGTGAATACGGTTCTGATAATGCTATCTTGGATTTGGAATATCAAGTGGAGCAGGGGTATCTCAAACAAGATATTGCTTTCGGTGAGCGCAAATCAGTGATGGGTATTCTGGGTCTGGAGATCCTGGCACGCGTCAAGACGTTGTCGCTCGCAAAAAAATATGAATTATTCCAAACAATTTTGGAAGACCTGCATCGCAAAGATATCCAACTGTTGTTCAAAGATGATGCCCTGCAATCACAGGTGGTAGCTGCCAAGTGGGATGGGACGATTGATGGAGCATGGAAAGGTGACTACTTGTTTTTGGTGGATGCCAACCTTAACTCCTGGAAAAGTGACTACTATGTCAAGCGTTCGTATCACTATACAGTTGATCTATCCCGTGAAGTGCCCGAGGCGACTTTGGCGGTGACCTACAAACACACGGCTTTGAAAAAAGACTGGTCAGTAAAGGACTATCAGAGTTTCTTGCGGGTCTACGTGCCACAGGGGAGCTTCCTCACCGAGGTGACAAATGCGGCTACCGATCCGGTGTACGGCGAATTCAAGAACAAGAAATATTTTGGCGTTTTGGTGCATGTGCCTTTGGGGACAGAAAAGACAGTCACTTTTCAGTACACTTTGCCTAAAAGTATAGAGCGGGTGTGGTATGATTTGAAAATGGAAAAGCAGGCGGGTCTCAGTGACACGCCAGTGACGGTGACTATTATTCATCAAGACAAAACCAAAGAAGAAAAAACATTGCTGCTCAATAGAAATAGTATGTTAAGCGCTCTCTAATGCTATAATGATATTGAGGTGATGGATTGTCTCCGAAGGGTGTTTCTTCGGGGCAGTAGCAAAGGGATATCGATGCATGCATGTGCATTTGTTGGTTCGATATCCCTTGGCTACTGCCTTTTTCTTTGGCGGTGAATTTTCTTTTTCAACTCACACAAAGCGCCGCGGCGCAGGAGATTTAACGATGGACTACCATCTGAAATTATTTCTGTTGGTGTCGGCGGCTGGCACGCCTTTTCTGATGCACCAGGTATGGCATCTGGTCTTTTATAGCCAGGCGGAATTAGAAGACCTTCGGACGGATTTCAGTCATTCATCAGGCCAAGCCAAGCCGCTACCACTTGAAATTCTGAGTCTGAGGCGCCGGGTCCGGAGGATATTAGGTGTGCTCGTCATCAACACCCTGCTCGTCATTCTGGTATTGGCCTCTAAAGACCTGTGGGAGTACTGGCCGGCACCGTTAGTGGTGATTATTCTGGGCGGGGCAATGGAGTACCTCGTGATAGAGGTGGTGCGGGGACTGACATACCGACGATGCATAATTGACACCTGCTTGTTCCGACAAGAGATGGGAAATATTCGGTAACCGAAGTAACCGGCTGAAGCTATCAGCTACTGGACAGTGTTCCCGTAGCTTTTTTCTTACCTTAATTGTGCTAAAATAGGAATAATCATACTTTTCTCTCTATGCGTTTTGATATCATTTCTCTTTTCCCAGAAAGCCTTACTGCTTATTTTGACGTGTCCATCATCAAGCGGGCGCGCGAGAAGGGGCTTATTGAAATCGCTGCGCACCAGTTGCGTGATTTTGCTTTCGACAAACACAAGACGGTAGATGATACACCTTACGGCGGCGGCGCCGGGATGGTACTCAAAGTAGAGCCGATTGCTTTGGCATTGGAACACGTGCGGGCGCTTGCTAGAGAGAAAAAGACGCGTGTCATCCTTTTTTCCGCTAAAGGGAAAACTTTCACCCAGGTTGATGTGAAGCGTCTGGCAAAGTATGAACGTCTAATACTCGTCTGTGGGCGCTATGAAGGCGTCGACGAGCGGGTAGCTCTCCATTTGGTCGATGAAGAATTATCCATTGGCGAGTATGTCTTGACAGGTGGGGAGCTCCCGGCGATGGTAGTGGTCGATGCGGTAGCGCGTTTGCTCCCTGGTGTGCTGGGGAATGAAGAAAGTGCAACCCACGAGTCACACAGCGAGCCTGGTATCGTAGAACACCCGCAGTATACCAAACCCGAAGAATGGCACGGTATGAAAATCCCCGAAATCCTCTTATCAGGTCATCATCAGAATATTGCCGCGTGGCGCAAGAGTACAGGAGAAAAGCGACTCGTTGTTTAAGGGGAGGGAACCGCCTGGCAGATATCCATAGCTCTATTTGTATGAAGGGATTGAAACTTTATTTTGATCGTCCGCTCTTCTTCGCTGTTCTCACGATCCTCGCCATTGGCCTCATTATGGTGGCGAGCGCCGGAGTGGTCTATGGCCGGGTGCGTTTCGGTGATGACTACTATTTCTTGAAACAGCAATCGCTCGGCCTCGGAGTGGGGCTCATATTGTTGTATATATTTCAGCGCATTCACTATCGGGTATGGCGTAATTTTGTTATTCCTATTTTTATTATTGCCCTCATTTTTCTCATCTTGGTTTTTATTCCAGGTTTCGGCACGACGGTGTATGGTGCAGCACGCTGGCTAGAGCTCGGACCCATTTCTTTCCAGCCGGCTGAAGTGATGAAGTTTGCGATTATCCTTTATCTGGCCGCTTGGCTCTCGAACAAAGGGCGGGTCAAATCGGCCGATTTTTATGAAGGCTTGGTGCCCTTTCTTGCTCTTTTATCGGTGGTTGGATTTCTCATCATCAAACAGCCAGACACGGGAACGCTCGGTCTCATTTTTCTCATTTCCCTCTCCATTTTCTTTGCTTCCGGGGCTAACTTGCTCCATATTTTTTCCCTCTTTTTTGTGGGAGCGGCTTTTTTGGCTATTCTCATAAAAATAGCACCGTATCGTTTGCAGCGATTCCTGGTTTTTATGAATCCGGAGCATGACCCACTCGGTTATGGCTATCAGATGGCTCAGGCGCTTTTGGCTATCGGTTCTGGCGGCTTATTTGGAGTGGGTTTGGGACACAGCCGGCAAAAGTTTAACTATTTGCCTGAGCCGGTGACGGACTCTATTTTTGCCATCTTGGGAGAAGAATTAGGGATGTTTGGAGCGATAGTAGTGGTCTCACTCTTTATTTTCGTGGCCTGGCGAGGCCTACGGATAGCACTCCGGGCGCCGGACGAATTTGGCCGTTTGCTCGCGGTGGGCATTGTGTCGTGGATTGTTTTTCAGGCTTTCATTAATATCGCTGCCATTACCGGTCTCATCCCGCTTACCGGTCTACCGCTCCCTTTTATTAGTTATGGCGGGACCTCTCTCGCGGTGCTCCTCGCGGCAGTGGGAATCTTGCTCAATGTGAGCAAACATTCTACACTGGAAAGGTAAAACAGTCTCCATTTTAGAATAATTGATACGTGTTATGGCAAATGTTCCTCGCGTGGTTTTGACCGGTGGTGTTTCAGGTGGCCACACGTTTCCTTTGATTGCGGTGGCTCGAGCGCTCAGGTCCCGTTATCACGGGAGCGTAGAATTTCTTTTTATCGGTTCGAAAGGAGTCTTTGAAAGCGAGGCTATGGCGCTTGAAGGAATTGAGGCGAAGTATGTGATGACTGGCAAGTTACGACGTTATTTTTCGTTGCTCAATTTTACTGATCCTTTCAAGGTACCGCTCGGCATCATACAGTCCCTGTGGCACCTGTTTCTGTTCATGCCGGAAGTCGTTTTTGCCAAGGGCGGCTCGGCCTCGGTACCGGTGGTTTTGGCAGCACGTCTTTTTCGTATACCGGTGGTTATCCATGATTCTGATGCGGTGGCTGGGCGGGCCAATATGTTGCTCGCTCATTTTGCAGCGCGCATTGCTATCGCCTATCCTAATGCTCGGAAATATTTTCCGGCCAAAAAAACCGCCCTCACTGGTAATCCGATCCGCGAAGAAATTTTACATGGTGACCGAGTGCGGGCAGCGGAGAGTCTGGGGTTGTCACTCGACAAACCAACTCTGATTGTTCTTGGCGGTAGCCAGGGAGCCGAGACTCTCAATCGGGCAGTTTTGCGGATTTTGCCGGGATTGCTCGATCAAGGGATACAGGTTATACACCAAACGGGAAGAGAAAAATACGAACTGATTGTCCAAACGGTGAAAGAACATGGCATTGAGCCAGGTACGAGCGGCTATGTGCCACAGGCTTTTTTTCAGGTTGATGAACTGGCGGATGCTTTAGCACTTGCTATGGTAGCCCTCTCTCGTGCCGGCGCCGGTTCAATCGCTGAATTAGCCGCACTTAAGAAAGCGACTATTTTGGTGCCGCTCGCCAGTGCCGCCAACGATGAACAGCGGATGAATGCTTATGGGATTGCGGAAATCGGTGGAGCAGTAGTTTTGGAGGAAGCAAATCTCGGGGATCATCTATTACTTGAGAAAATATTGTCATTGACCAGCAATGAATCGCTCCGTCGAGAAATGGGGGAGAAAATATTTGCTTTTTATCATCCTGATGCGGCCGAGGCTATTGCAGCTGGAGTGGCTTCACTCATTACTCGGTACTGATTTTATGCTGGAGAGTCATCTGCTACGCCATAAGAAGATTCATATGATTGGCATCAAGGGTGCTGGTATGACGGCTTTGGCTGAGCTGTTGGTGAAGAATGGAGTGTCTGTCAGCGGTTCTGACATTGGAGAAGTCTTTTTTACAGATCGTATTCTCAAGAAGCTTGGCATCAAGTATCACGAATCCTTTGCTGCCAAACATATTCCGGCAGATGCAGAACTGGTTGTATACTCTACCGTTTATTCCAAAGAAAAAAACCAAGAATTAGCAGCTGCTTTTTTCCGCAATCTTCCAGTGCTCAGTTATCCAGAAGCCCTCGGTCTACTGACACAAGAGAAGCTGACCCTGGCAGTCTGTGGGACACACGGCAAAACCACGACGAGTGCCCTCTTGGCTGATACTCTCAAATGGTGCGGCAAGGATCCGTCCGCTATCGTGGGTAGTCGGATTATGAACTGGGAAGGGAGCGCTCTTGCTGGCTCCGGCGAGTACCTCGTGCTTGAGGCAGATGAATATCAGAATAAATTGGCTTTATATAGCCCCTTTGCTGTTATTCTGACCAGTGTCGATTGGGATCACCCAGATTTTTTTCCGGACGGGGCAAGTTACGAGCAGGTCTTTGAAGATTTCATACGGCGTATTCCGGTTCATGGCCTCCTTATCTACTGCGCTGACTCCGCTAATGTGACACGTATCGCCGAAAAAGCCCGCTGTCGAAAAATTTCTTATGGCACGCTTGCTCCTGCTGATTTTCTGGTGACACATTATGCACCGGAAAAAATGGGTTTTGTGAGCGAGAAAAATCCTTTTCGTCAGACTTTTTCCGTGCTCCATGAGGGCATGGTCTATGGCAATTTTCGCCTGAAATTAGCCGGAGAACACAATGCGCTCAATGCCACTGCTGTAGTGGCTCTCACTTCTCTTCTCGGGTTGGATAAAGAACGGGTGCGTTTTGCACTTGAGAAGTTTTCTGGCACCGAACGCCGTTTTGAATGTATTGGTGAGCGTTACGGAGCGCTTATTTATGATGATTATGCTCACCATCCGGAAGAAATCCGCGTCACTCTGCGCGCATTTCGTGAACTGTACCCCGAGAAACAGTTACGGGTCATTTTTCATCCGCATACTTTTACACGTACCAAGGCTTTCCTCACTGATTTTGCCCAAAGTTTTGAGACAGCTGATCGAGTTGATGTCTTGGATATTTATGGCAGTGCGCGGGAGGTGCAAGGAGGTGTCTCGTCCCAAGATTTGGTGCAGCTTATTAACCGTTTTTTTCCAGGCAAGGCATTTTATGCGCCTGATATGCAGACGGTAATTGCGGAAACAGAGAAGACAATGGGTCGGCAAGATGTTATCATTACTTTAGGTGCTGGTAATGTTTGGGAAATATCCCATCGTTTGGCTAAAAAATAGTATTTTTTAAGAAGGATCAAAAGCAAACAACCTCTTTCTATGATTCATGTGCAGCAAAATATTTCGCTTGCACCGTTTACTACCTTTCACTTAGGTGGTGTAGCATCATATTTCGTTGAAGTTTCTGGTGCTATCGAATTGGCGGAAAGCTATGAGTATGCTGAAGAGCACAAGCTCCCCATTTTTGTGTTGGGCGGGGGGAGTAACGTTGTGTTTGCTGATACTGGTTTTCCAGGTTTGGTGGTGCGGATGATAGATGGCGGGATTATAGTGACGGATCAAAAAATTATCGCTGGGGCGGGCATTTCGTTGTTCGAGGTAGTCAAGGAAGCAGCGGCGGCCGGGCTTTCTGGTGTGGAACGTTTGGCAGGTATTCCTGGTTCTTTTGGTGGGGCAGTCCGCGGCAACGCTGGCGCTTTTGGTATGGAGATTGGCGCGGTAGTCGCGGTAGTCAAGTGTCTCGATCGCAATACCGGTATGGTGAGCGAATATCAGAATACCGCTTGCGCCTTCGGTTATCGGACCAGTCTGTTCAAAAAAAATCCCCATATTATTATCCTGTCGGCCGAAATAAAACTCACACGGGGTGATAGTAATGACCTGACCCGTATCATGAATGAGACGGTGGCGATGCGTGAAGCCAAACACCCTCAGGACGCCAAGTGCGCCGGTTCGTTTTTTATGAATCCAGAAGTGAATGACAAACGACTGCATGATGAGTTCATGAAAGATACCGGGACACCTTCTAAGGACGGTAAGCTGCCAGCTGGCTGGCTGATCGATCATGTCGGCTTG
Organism: Candidatus Moraniibacteriota bacterium; assembly: GCA_043743535.1. Classification (GTDB taxonomy): domain Bacteria; phylum Patescibacteriota; class Minisyncoccia; order Moranbacterales; family UBA1568; genus UBA1568. The sequence continues at coordinate 37,450 of JAYTWI010000022.1, forward strand.
CGCGGGCGAAGGATTGGCGGGGCGATGGTGAGTGAGAGACATCCCAATTATCTCGTGAATACTGGTAAAGCCACCGCCAACGATGTCGCGATGTTAGCGAGTCTCATTAAAACGCGGGTGCGCGATGAATTAAAAGTGCGGCTGCAGGAAGAGGTGCAGTACGTCGGATTTTAGGAGTTTTTTTTGAGTCGAAACCTATTGTTTGGAGGGTAGCCATGGCAAGGTTCTTTGAATGCTTTCGTTGCCGTCAGGAAATCTCCACGACAGCGTATTACACTGACGACTTCGACCCGCAGCGCTTTTTCTGTGGTACCAAGTGTCTTGGATGGAGTCGACAGTGGGACGCAGAGTTTACTCCACAACCACTGGATGATTCTGTCGGCGGTGGTGTCCAGGATGGTGACCACTCGCAAAAGGTTTTGCAGTTTGAAGAGCGGGGGCAGTCTCTTCAGATGAGCGATGCGAATGTGTGGGTAGAAACTGGAGACGGAAACAGACAAATGAGCTAGAACGGATGACTGAGAATACTCAGCCACCCGTTTTTCTTTTGTTCATGGTAGAATAATGAAACAGTAAATCATATCGCATTATACTTTATGGAACAGGAAATACTACAGAAAATCCAGGCTCAGGATGAAAAACTGGAAAAAATATATCAGTCGGTGGAAAAGACGCGAAAATACTTTTTGTGGACGGCTATTGGGACGCTGGTAGCTTTCTTTTTGCCCCTGATCGGCCTTATTTTTGCTGTTCCATTCTTTCTCAATTCTTACGCCACCGCTATCAATAGTATCCAGTAAGTAGTATACTGGATGTGTAATCCTTAACGATGATTACTATGAAAGAGCGATTTTTGTCGAAAGGAGTGGAACTCGATGTTCGTACGAAGGATTACATTTTGAAACGTTTGGAGCGTATCGCCAAACTCGTTGACCCTGTCAGCGAATTTGAAGTGGAAATCGATTTGGATAAGAAGGGGAAATTCCGAGTAGAAATAATGGTCAAGACGCCACATAATCTGTACCGAGCAGAGGAAACAACCACCAGCATTGAAGGCTCAACGGATATTGTCATCGACGAGCTCGAGGGGCAGATTAATAAGCAGAAGAATCGTAGTCGCGATTTGAAATTGCGCGGCAAGCGCTCTATCAAGAAGAAAATGGTAGTAGATGAATCAGCCCGCTTTTAGGCTTGAGAAAAGGAAAATCCCGCTCTCATAGCGGGATTTTTGTTTTGACGGGAAGAGTGATTTTTGCTACACTAGTTCTACTAGTGACAATATTTTTTGGTCGCCACATTTTTTGTTTTGAATTTCTATTTTTACGTTATGTCTTTTTTAGAAAAATTGTTTGGTTCCAATGAACGCGAAATCAATCGCTTTCGTCCCATCGTCGAAGATGTCAATAGCTTTGAAACAGCAGCGCAAAGTCTTTCACTTACCGAGCTACAGCATAAGACGGTAGAATTCAGGGAGCGTTTGGAAAAAGGAGCGAGCCTGGAAGATATTTTGCCCGAAGCCTTCGCGGTGGTACGGGAAGTGGCCAAGCGGGTCATCGGCGAGCGGCACTACGACGTGCAGATCTTGGGTGGTATCGCTTTGCATCGGGGGAAGATCGCCGAAATGAAAACGGGCGAAGGCAAAACACTTACTTCCACTCTGCCGATTTATCTCAATGCTTTGACGAATAAAGGGGTGCACGTGGTGACGGTCAATGATTATCTGGCCAAACGTGATTGTAATTGGATGGGCAAAGTGTACGAAGCCCTCGGTTTGACCACATCCTGCATCGTCGGTCAGGGGGTATCGTATGAGTACAGTACCAAAATAAGTGATACCGATGAGGTGAGCGTTGAGATGGAGAATTTGTTGCCGGTAACCCGCCGCGAGGCCTATGCCGCTGATATTACCTACGGAACGAACAATGAGTTCGGTTTTGATTACCTGCGGGATAATATGGTGACTGATTTGTCAGAAATGACCCAGCGGACACTCCATTTTGCTATTGTTGATGAAGTGGACTCTATCCTGATCGATGAGGCGCGTACGCCGCTCATTATTTCTGCTCCTGATAGCGAATCGACCAAGCTCTACGAACGTTTCGCCAAAATCGTACCGATGCTGAAAGAGACCAAGGACTACGCCGTGGACGAAAAAATGAAGGTAGTGACCCTGACTGATGAAGGGATGACTGAGGTAGAGAAGCTCCTCGGCATGGGAAATATCTATGCCACCGGCAATGTTGAGTACGTTCATCATCTGGAGCAGTCTCTCAAGGCTAATATTATTTTTCATCTTGATCGTGACTATGTCGTGAAGGAAGACCAAGTGATTATCGTCGATGACTTCACTGGTCGTTTGATGCCGGGACGGCGCTACAGTGAAGGTTTGCACCAGGCGATCGAGGCCAAAGAAGGAGTGACGGTGCAACGCGAATCACGGACGCTCGCTACCATCACCTTTCAAAACTATTTCCGTTTGTATGAGAAGCTCGCTGGTATGACTGGTACGGCTACCACCTCGGCTGAAGAATTATCCAAAGTGTACAAGCTCGATGTTTTGGAGATCCCGACCAACAAACCGATGACGAGGAAAGATCTGCCGGATATTATCTACAAGACCGAAGAGGCCAAATTCCGAGCCATCGTGGCACATGTCAAAACAATCAATGCCACTGGCGAGCCAGTTTTGATCGGAACAGTGGCGATTGAGAAGTCGGAATATTTGAGCACCCTGTTGACTCAAGCTGGGGTGGTACATGAAGTTTTGAATGCCAAAAATCACGAACGGGAAGCACATATTATTGCCAATGCTGGCCAAAAGGGGGCGCTCACCATTGCTACGAATATGGCGGGTCGTGGCACAGATATCAAATTGGGTGAGGGGGTACGTGAGCTTGAAGGATTGATTATCATCGGCACCGAACGGCACGAGGCGCGGCGTATCGATAACCAGTTGCGTGGTAGGGCTGGACGACAGGGTGACCCTGGAGCATCTCAGTTTTTTGTATCGCTCGAAGATGAACTGATGCGTCGTTTCGGCGGGGAGCGTATGAAAAATATGATGACCACTCTCGGTTTGCCAGAGGACGAGCCGATCCAGAACAAGCTCATTTCGAGTACTATCGAAAGCGCCCAGTCGAAGATCGAAGGGTTTAACTTCGATATCCGCAAGCATGTCTTGGAATACGATGATGTGATGAACAAACAGCGTGAAGTAGTGTATCGCAAGCGACGTGTGGTACTAGAGATGACTGATTTTGAGAACGAGACACTCCACTTGATCACGGAAGAATTGGATCACGTTATCGGTTTTCATACGGCTGTCGAAGAGGGCGACTGGAACGTGGCGGAGATTGTCAATGAAGCGAACGCCATGTTTTCGGCTTTGGATGAAAAAGGGGCACTCAAACGGTTGGAGGTTATCCGTGATGATCGTTCCAAAGACGAGATCGAAAAGCGCGGATTGATCCTCGAATATCTGATGGGTGAAGCCAAGAAAGTGTATAATCAGAAAAAGGAACAGCTGGGCAAGGAAATATGGAATAGTGCCCAGAAGTCACTGTACCTGCGTTCACTCGATACACTGTGGATGAATCATCTCGATGAGATCGACTATTTGCGTCAGGGGATTGGCCTGCGCGGCTATGGCCAGCGTGACCCACTTATCGAATACAAGCGCGAAGCCTTCGACCTCTTTTTGGGGTTGATGGATGCCGTGCGCAAAACGTATCTGATGACTATCCTCAAGATTGGCGAAGCAGAGCGTATGGTGCAGAGAGAGGCGCCGCGCGAGATGCAGTTTCGTGGTGCTAGTGAAGAGATAGAATCCTTCGCTACCCTCAAGGGCACTGCCCAAGCAAGCGCTCTTTCTTCTGGGTCAAGCGAAGGTGAAATCTCAAAACAAGCACCTATCCACAATGAGAACATCACTGGTCGCAATGACCCCTGTCCTTGCGGAAGCGGTAAGAAATATAAGAAGTGTCATGGGAAATGATTATGAGAAAGTCATTTGATTTGCGGAAAGGTGTAGACTTCATCGGGGTGACGTGCGTGTTCTACTGTCACGACGGCAAGGGGAATTTGCTTATGCATAAGCGAAGTAAAAACTGTCGAGATGAGCAAGGATGCTTTGATCCAGGGGCTGGATCTATGGAATTTGGTGAGACTTTTGCTGAAACAGTCAA
>JAYTWI010000023.1:0-42420 GCA_043743535.1 Candidatus Moraniibacteriota bacterium
CCCTCAAAAAGTTGGCCTCACAACTAAAAACGTTCTTTCTTGCTTTATTCATAATGATATTCTAACCTGGAGAGGTTACGAATACCACTAATTACCAAATTTTTAATACCTTACAATTTATAGTATACACCTTTGCTCGATGCAGAGATTATCTCTTTTTTTTGTTTGTCTCATTTATATAACAGATTATACAATACACGCTGAAAAATCGTCAACATATATTTCAACGCTCTCATCGTACTATTCACATTAGCAAGAAGTGGTATACTGGAAACAAAGCATAAACTCTATATCAATCCTATGGCTATCCGCATGGAACAAATACCACTCAATCTCGGAGACACAACCGAGTCGGGAGGCCGTTCACTGAAAGCGGAAGAACAGAATACCCAAGCATTGAAAATGCCGGGCGAACAGCGTGCGAGTGCCAGTGTGTCCTCACCATCTACCCCACTCCATCCGATGGAGCAAGCAACGCTTCATCTGGATGAGGCCGGTGAGGCGGAGATAACACTAGAGAGACTAAGTACTCAGTCCTTGGAAGAAGAGTATCACAGGGCAATCGGCGTCAATCCAAACCTGCGCTTTCTCGACGTGACCGAGGAAGAGCGAAGGGCTCTTTTGATCGAAGGCATCCAAGATCCAGAAGCAGGCAAAGAACGTCTGCGCCAAATAGATTCCAAATCTGATCGCGAAGAAAAAGAGCGGCATTGGAGCAACATCTAATATCACATCAATCACCCCTCTTTAGAGGGGTTGTCTTTTTTTGGCACATTAAAGCCTTAACCCGAAAAAATATTGACTTTCAAATGCTAATTGATATACTCGTCTCAGCTCCTTAAAAGGGTCAGTTTACCCCCCCATTTTTTCACCCACCCCTACCAATTTGGAAGGAATCGTCATGCATAATACCGTGCAAGGAATCGAAATCACCTATGCGGACGCCTGCATCCGAGCGCTTCTGGCAGCACGACGCGGACTGATGTATATGCCCGTCGTCCAAGCTACCGCTTTTACCAAATATGGCAAGAGGGATACCCGCGGCCTCGATAGTGGGACGGAAATCGCCATAAAGGAACACATCCGTCGCTTCAAAGATGATGCCATCCTGGTAACCGAAGAAACCGACGAAGAATTTGGCAGGCACTGGCCGGCCAACACCGACTTCCCAGTAGTCTTCATTTGCGACCCAACTGACCGATCCAAGTATCTGGACATGTTCCTCAAGGAAGCGTCCAAGAAGGAACAGATTGGCAACAAGAAGGTCGGCGAGCTGCTCTATGGCTGCAACCGAGAAGAAGTTTGGCGAAACCTTTTTGCCCCAGGCAAGGATGAGCTGCCGCTCTCGATCGTCAGCCCCACTTCGGCCATCACCTGTGTCCGACGTGGGCGGCCGCTCTTCACGGCCATCGTGAACTATCTGACGGATCAGATTTTCATCGCTGGGCCGACCGGAGTGTTCTCGCTCAACCTGCCCGACTACCACAAGACGGAGGCCGTGAACGAGATCAATTTCACGTTCATCACCAATCACGGCACGCGGCTATACTTCCCCTCTGCCACAGAGATGTGTCCCGCCCAAGATGATCACCTACGTTTCGCAACCTTCCTTGGGAAGGCTGGATACCAGGAAAACTTCGACGCGACGGCCATCTTCCTCGGCCAGACTCCTGAAACATTCCGGCACCACGCCGAGCCCGGTGGCCCCTCACGGGTGCTCTACCTGTCGGAATTGCAGAAGGGTTTCGGGCCAATGGGGTTCGTGATGGCCAACGGCGAAAAAATCGGTGAGTTCGTCCATTGGCTACCGTTCGTGATCTATGGCACGACACACAACGGCCAACGAGCACTCGCGCTCTACGAAGTGTCAATTGAGCGGCCTTGGACCAAGGAAGGCGTCCTGATGTCGACTTCGCCGCCGTATTCGATTTTTCGCGAGCAAGATGGTAATCATGGACATTACCTCGATGTGCGACGACTGCGCAAATTCGAACACCCCAGTCACTTCCGCTCCACGATTGTCGTAACCCAGGCCGACAACAATCCACTGTGCGAAATCATGGGTACACACTGCTACCGAGAGATCCAACTGGCCTGAAGCAGCACCGCATCCCCCCTCACGGCTCAGTCCTCGAACTGAGCCGTTTTTCTTTTTTCAAAAAATGTTAGCGCAAGGACGTGAATAGCTCACGTGTCAGGGCGGCACTTTTTTGCCACGTGAAATTCTCTTTTTGCTTCAAACCGCTTGCCTGGAGGGCATGGCAAAGGCTTGAATCAAGCAAAAGATTCTTCAGCGCCTGAAACAATTCATCGGGCTGATAGGGGTCGATCATAATGCCGGCCGCCCCCATGATCTCGGGGAGTGATGAAGAATGAGAAGTGATAACCGGCACACCGCAGGCCATCGCTTCGAGTGGTGGAAAACCGAAACCCTCATAAAGCGACGGATAGACAAAGACACTAGCCAAATTGTAGAGTACGGCTTTGTCTTGGTCTTCGATGAAGCCTGGTAGGCGGATTTTTTTTCGATAAGGCGAAGTAGCGATGGCGTCATATATATCCTGACACTTCCACCCCGCCGCTCCCGCCAGTACCAGTTCGTACTTGTCAAGCGTCGAGTGATGAAGCTGCATCAGCGCTTCATAGGCACGGATAATGGCGATGATATTTTTGCGCGGCTCAAATGTCCCAAGGTACAGAATGAAACGGTAGGGCAAATGATATTTCTCTTTCACTCGCATCAACTCCGGGTCGTTTCGATCAAGGAGATTAAACTGCGTGCCGATGCCACTTGGGATAATTACTACTTTATCAACCGGCAACCGATAATGTGAAAGCAAATCACTTTTAGTTGACTGGGAGACTGCAATGATTCGGTCAGCCCGTTTGGCTAGACGGCGAAAGTTGACCAAGAAATGCCATAGACGTTGCTTCCATGAAAATGTTTCAGGAAATAATTCAAACGACAAATCATGCGAAGTCACCACCAGTCTGGTGCTACGCGACACGCAAGCAAAGTTTATATTCGGTAAGAAAAAAATGTCCGTTCCGCCAAGCAAACGATCCAGTTTCGGAAACTGCAAATACCACAAACAGAAGTTCAAAAGTTTGTTGGGGAAATGGAAAACTCGCAGGGTGACATTGGGATACTGTGTCGCCCAAGAAAAATCAAGCGTGGTTTCCTTCCAGGCATTGAAAAAAAGAATGTATTCATTCTCATGATCCGTGCGGAACAATTCGTGGAGCAACGCCAGCGTGTATTCTTCTACGCCCGTCCGTTTACCCTCCGAGAGACAGCGCACATCAATTCCGATCTTCATAGCGCACGTCATCAATAATCTTTCGTCCGGAAACTTTTGTTTCTGTTACGATTTGGCAAAATAGTGACGGAGAAGCACCGTCCAAAACGCCACAAACATCCCCACTGCTAGTGCTACACTAAGCGAGATTAGTAGCCCCGTTCGGCCGTCACGCACCACCGGTTCATCACCGATAACCACGAACCAGCTTTTTTCTTGACCCTCTTGGTTGAGACTTTCAGTATAACGATTGAGCACAGTCCGAAGTGATGTTGCCAAATCACGCACCATCTTTTCATTGGGTCCACCATACGTCACTTCGATCATCTGTGACGACAGCCGACCAGCAGTAAACACTTTTTTCAAGTCACGAATACTTTGATCCGCTGTGCGCAGATGGGCGTCACTATAAATATCCTCTACTACCCGCGGCGAAGCGAGCCAGCGTACCACGGTATCAGCAAATCGTTCGTCTGCTTGTAAACGATAAAAACTATCATAGGTATAGTCAGGTGTGGGCTGTACTCCCTGCCGTCCAACATTAAGAAGAAGCGTCGCTTGCGACACGGGCTGTTGCGAATTTTGCCAGAGAAAGGCTAGTGCGACGAAGCATAACACAATACCCCAGAAGAAACGGGCTTGGCGACGCAATAGAATGATGAGTTCTCGGAGTTCCATAGCAGTAAAGTGTTCAATTTTCAATAACTGTCTGTTCTAATATAACCTGAGATTTTTGCTGTGAGCTTAGGTGTATAGAGAGCTCTTTTTCCACATAGTCTTTTATTGTAGCCTTAAAGTACGCTTTGTCAAAATGGAGTGATTTGCTACGGATATAGGCTGGGTCGTAGGCGTTATCATCGAATTGTTCCACCGCAGCTACGATAGCTTCAGGGGTCTGGCTATCGAAAAATACCCCCATCTTGCCCTCTTCCATATGCTCGACGATATCCCCGCCGCGATAGGCGATAAGCGGTCGGCCCGAGGCCATGGCTTCGATAGCCACAATGCCGAAATCTTCTTCTTGCGGGAATACGAATCCTCGACACTCGTTGTAGTAGCGCGGCAATTTTTCTTCCGGCACCCGACCCAAAAATTCAATAGTCGAACCAGCCATTTTTTTCAATCGTTCCAGTTCCGGCCCGCGCCCGATAATTTTGAGCGGCAGTTTTAGGCGATTGAAAGCTTCGATAGCGATATCGTGACGCTTGTAAGCGATGAGTCGCCCCACCATCAGAAAATAGTCCCCACGCTTGGCAGAAAGAGAAAAACGATCCACATTGACCGGCGGATGAATGACCAACGCATCATTACGATAGTATTTTTTAATCCGTTTGGCCACAAACTGCGAGTTGGCCAGAAAACGGTCTACTCGATCGGCACTCCCTTTGTCCCACAGGCGGATAGGACTCATAAAAAAAGGTACTAGTCGTTTGACCAGGGTGGGGAAACCAAAATCTTGCGTGTACTTCTGGCAATCATCCCAGGCATAACGCATCGGCGTATGCATATAACAAATATGGAGCGTCTCCGGCCGAGTAATGATGCCTTTAGCGTAGCTCGAGGAATCAGAGAGCACGATGTCATACTTGGTAAAGTCAAACTGTTCAATAGCAAAGGGCATCAGCGGCGGGAAAAAACGATGACGCTTGCGCGAGAACGGCAACTTTTGTAAAAAAGAAGTGTAGATGCGTTTGTCGGAAAACTTTCCGTGCATAGCCTCTTTGTCGTGGATCAAAGTATAGATTGGTGCGTAGGGAAAAAGCTCGGTGAAGGCTTCGAGTACCCGCTCCGCTCCCCCGTACTGCACCAAATAGTCGTGAACCAGCGCTATTTTCATTCTGTTTTATCGTTACTCTGGACACAGTCAGTCTAGCGTAAAATCACGCTCCAGGCGAACCGCCGAGTGGTATACGTCCAAAGAGAATGCCAATCCTTTGCCAGACGATATCCCAAATGGTTTGATGACACTGAGCGAAAAGCATCTGCTGATCCTCACTCGAAAGAACGAGTGGCTTTTGCCATTGCTCCTTCATCTCCGGATACATGATACTGGCAGGATCATTACCATGACCCAACCCCAGAGCATGCCCCAATTCATGAACCAGGACAGCCCGCAAATGAGCCTGATCATCGAACTGATAGATGTTGATTGCCTGCCCCAGATATTCCCCCTGGTTAAACTCGCTTTGAGTGCCGTAGGTATTGGTGTACTTGGTGACTTCGTTGTTGTAATTGGCAACGGTTTGTACTTGCTGTTTCGAAAAATTGTTGACCGTCAAAGCCAAACGATTGATCACCTGCCGTTTGCTTTCCAGTTCACGCTGGCTCTTTTCTAAAGCACTCGACACTTCGTTTAAATCCTTGTAAACGTCTGTTGGCGCACCACCCTCCCGATTCCAGTGCTCCACCTCCTTGTTGTAGGCAGCCAAACGTTTGTTAAAAGTAGCACCCATCCCATCATATTCTTTAATCGCTTGATCATAGAGCGCACGAGTGATTTTCTCTTTTTGCTCAAGCGTGCCCTGAATGTTCTTGGTTTCATCCAGCGTCTCCGTCAATTTCTCGCCGGCCAAAGTCTGCTCTTGGCGCTCATCAAAAACCAGATTGACGGTGAAGGGTGCTCCCGGAGTATAGGTAAAAAGTTCTCTGCCCAAAGCTTTTTCCCAGACACTTTTCGCTAGCGTGAGTTGCTGCAAAAAATCTGTCTGATCAATACCGAATCGTTCATCGAACACCCCGAGAGAATACGCCATAGGTTGTCCGCACGGCAACGGTACCTGATGCCAAATAAAAACAATGCCTCCCAGAAGCAAGACGAGAGTAAGAGACTGTCCCAAAATCTTTGCTACCATAATACATATCATCTACGAACGCAAACGTCCAGCAAAGCGCCCTTTGACGAGAGTGACGATCTGATCGAAAGTAGCATCCATCTCACTACTTGACAGTGTGCGCAGCGGCGTCCCGAACGAAAGATGGAAAGCAAAACTTTTCTCTGAATCCTGCTCATAAATATCGAAGAGTTCCCATTTTTGCAGGAGCGGCGCACCCGCTTCACGGAAAATGGTTTCTACGTCGGCCACCGTCACATCCTTCGGAAGGGTGAGAGAAATATCGCGTAAAGCATAAGGAAATTTCTGGAGCGGTACGAACACTCGTTTTTCCTGCTGAAGAACCAACAACTCTTCAGCTAAAAAACCAGCCACGGCCAAGCGTGCCTCCAAACCAAAATTCTTGAGTACCAGAGGGTGCGGTTCTCCCAAGAGCCCAATCATCCTACCGTCGACGGTAAGTACGACACTCCGCGTTGGATGAAGCATGTTAAGTACCGGGATGTGCGGGAATTTTTCTGGCAGTTCATAAGCGATGCGTTCACTCATGATCGCTAACGCTTCCATAAAAGCCGCCACTTTTCCCTTGAGAATAAAGAAGGCTTCATCACGGGTACTTTTCTTGGACAAAACAGTTACCATTGAAAGTGATGCTGCCTCCACCGGTATGTTCGTTTTCGGTTGTTTACCGAAGTTATGTGACCACTCAAAAATATCGAAGTGGTCAAAGTGGCGCATATTTTCTCCGGCCTTGCGAAGCATAAGCGGGAGTGAAGTCATACACAGGTACTTTTGTTCCGGACTGAGTGGATTTTCCAACTCCAGATGATGATCAAGTGGCAAACGTGCGGCCACTCTGTCGCGTTCGCCATAAAATGAATAGGTCATCACTTCGTCAAAGCCAGCCCCCGCTAGGTATTCTTTGCTTGCGCGTTCCAACACTTTGAGTGGACTTTTCACCGCCGGCACAAGTGGCAAAAATGGAGCCGTAGGGGTCACTTTTTCATAGCCACGCAAACGACCGATTTCTTCAATCAAGTCCCATTCATTGAGAAGGTCCGGGCGACGTGTGGGCACGGTTACGTTCAACACTTTCTGGTCTACCACTTTTTTTACCCCGAGACCGAGTAGAGCCAAATACTGTACCACCTCAAATAGTGGCAGTCTACTCCCCAAAACATTTTCCACCCGCTCCAATGAGAGAGAAATTTTCCACGCTTTTGTTTTCTTGAGATAAACGTCACGCATCCCCATCAGCCGACCACTCGACAACAATCCAAATAATTCAGCCGCTTCACGCGCCGCGTCGGTTGGTAGGTTGGGATCAAGATTACGCTCATAACGATAACTAGCATCCGTCGGCAAACGATGACGATTCTTGGTACGCCTCACACTCGCTCCGTCGAAGTTAGCAATTTCCACAAAGATATTTTTCGTTTTTTCCGTCACCGCACTTCCGAGCCCGCCCATCACCCCAGCCAGAGCCAAGACCTGCTTGCTATCGGCGATGACCATATCTTCGGACGACAACTTGATCATTTCGCCATTGAGGAGTTTCAATTTTTCATTTTTCTTAGCCAAACGTACCGTAATTCCGCCCTCGATCTTGTCGGCATCGAACGCGTGCATCGGCTGCCCGGTGAGGAGCATCAGATAGTTCGTGGCATCTACCAGATTATTGATGGGCCGTAGTCCCGCTACCAATAGCTTGGCCTCTAGCCACAAAGGTGATTCTGCCACGGTTACTCCCTGATAGTACAGCCCGAGATAGCGCGGGCATTCTTTTTTGGCAGTGATTGTCACTTTCGGGGCACGGTTATACGAAGGGATACGCAGAGTCTTGCGACCCTTTTCTACCAGCCGCGGAGCATGCCCATCGAGCGCAGCGATTTCCCGAGCCAGGCCCTGATACGCCAAAGCATCCGAGCCGCGATCAGGCAAAATCTTTACTTCCAAAATCGTATCATCAAACTGAAAGTGTTTGGCAAAGAGCGCCCCCACCGGTGCATCCTCGGGCAAGACCAAGATACCACTGTGATCATCACCTAAACCCAATTCTTTTTTCGAGCAGATCATGCCGTTTGAAGCAACGCCGCGCAATGTCACCACCTGAATTTCAATACCGTGAGGAAGCACGGTGCCCGGTACGGCTACCGCCACTTTCTGTCCTAGGGCAATATTGGGGGCACCGCAGACGATAACACGTGTGTCATTTTTACCCACAGTCACCTCTGCCACGTGCAGTTTGTCGGCGTTAGGATGATTCGTCAGCTCCACCACCTGCCCAATTACCACGCCATCAAGGGCGGCAGAATATTTTTCAATCCCCTCCACCTCAAAAGAATGAGTGAGCAAAAGACGAGCCACTTGCTCGGGGCTTTTCCGTGTTCCGGATAGTTCTTTCAACCAACGGTAGGAATATCTCATATTAAAATTGTCTGATAAAGCGTAAATCGCCGGAAAGGAACAAGCGGTTGTCGGTGATGTGATATTTCATCATGGCCATTCGCCCCATACCAAAGCCCCAGGCAAAACCCTGATACTTTCCACGTGGGTAACCCGCCGCCTGTAAAACATTCTGATTGACCATACCAGCACCACCAAGCTCAATCCAACCGGATTGTTTGCAGGTCGGACAACCCTTGGCCTCACAGAAGATACAGCTGATGTCGAATTCAAATGACGGTTCAGTAAAAGGGAAAAAACTCGGCCGCAGGCGGATGTTCACTTTCTTGCCAAAGAATTTTCCAAAAAAAGTTTCGGCGATGTATTTGAACGTAGCCACGGTTACTTTCCCTTCCACATCCACCATCAGACACTCAAACTGGTAGAAGGTGTGCTCATGAGTGGCATCGGTTTGCTCATTGCGAAACACTCGCCCCGGAATAATCACACGAAAAGGTGGTTTGTGTGCTTCCATATAGCGTACCTGCACGCCCGATGTATGGGTGCGCGGCAGGAAGCGGTCTTTGGCTTTTTTCTCTGGCTTCAACCAAAACGTATCCTGCATATCACGCGATGGATGATCCTTAGGAAAATTCAGGGCATCAAAATTGTAATGTTCAGACTCCACTTCCGGGCCACTAGCGATGGCAAAGCCCATCGATGTGAAAATGTCTTCAATCTGGTGCTCTACCTGCGTGAGCGGATTCAAATGCCCGGCATGCACGGACACACCCGGAGCCGTGACATCGATGGCTTCAGCCTGCCAATCAGTATTTTTTTCCGTACATTCTTTCTGAGCAGTGGAAAAAAGAATGACCAACTCTTGGCGAGTGGTGTTGGCAAGCGGCCCCACCACTCTTTTCTCTTCCACTGTCAAATCTTTCAGGCCTTTAAGTAAAGCATTGAGTTCACTTTTTCGGCCTAAATAAGCCACTTCCCACACCTCAAAATCAGCCACTGTTTTCGCTTGCACCAACGCTTCCTTGGCCTCCGCCGCAATTTTGAGAATCTGTTCTTTCATCATAGCTCTATTCTACTCAATTTTTGTGGCTTTGGCTAAAAAACGAGCTTCACAAAATCTTTTTTGCCCACTTTCAATACTTGGCCATTGTGGCTCTCGACGAGCACAAGCATTGGATCAGTCACTTTCACTGTCGTGATTTCCACTCCACCCTGCTCGATCTTACGCCGAGCATCAGATTTGCTTTCAGCCAATCTATTGTCAGCCAAGACATCCGTCAGTTTCATTCCGGCCGAAACTAACACTTCACGTAGCTGTTCTGGAACCTGACCTTTGGAAAATGTTTCAATAAAATATTTTTCTGCTTTGGCCGCCTCATCGGCCCCGTGATACAAAGCCACAATTTCTTTGGCCAGACGCACTTTGGCATCGCGGGGGTTACTGCCCGCTGCCATCTCTTCGGTAAGCTTTGTGATTTCTGTCACAGGTACCCGTGTACAGTGCACAAAATACGTCGTAATCAACGGATCCGGCACACTCATCACCTTACCAAACATTTCGTTTGGGACATCCAAAAGATTAATGGTGTTGCCAAAGCTCGAGCTCATCTTGCGGCCATCGGTACCAGTAATGATATTCATCATCAATATATCCTGTGCTCCCTTACCATGTGCTTCTTGCAGCCTTCGTCCAGCCAGCAAATTAAATCGTTGATCTGTACCACCTAACTCGACGTCGGCATTGATAAAAACACTATCGAATCCCTGCATGAGAGGATATAATACCTCCCTTAGTGACACACGCTTACCATCATCCAAACGCTTACGGATATTATCACGCGCGATAAATTCAGCAAGCGAAAAACTATTGGCCTGCTTACCGATGTCGTCGTAGCCCAGTTTCGCAAGCCAAGTAGAATTGTAGTGCACTTCGGCCTGTTCCAAGTCGATTAATTTCGCCATCTGCTCGGTATAGGTCTTCATATTGGTCTCGATAGTGTCGCTTTGAAGCATCGGCCGCTCACTTTCTTTGTCTGAGGTATCTCCAATTTGTCCCGTAAAATCACCTACAATAAGGACAATCTTATGCCCCAGTTGTTGTAGATCACGCATTTTGAGGAGCAACACAGCCCGTCCGAGATGGATATTGGGACTAGTCGGGTCAATACCCAGTTTGATGCGCAATTTCTCCCCAGCGAGCAAGCGCGCTTTCAGATGTTCCCGATCGATAACTTCTGCCACTCCGCGCGAAAGAATCTCCTCAATCAATTGTTCATTGTTTTCCATAGACTTATCGTTTTTTTTGAAAATATGTTTGAATAGCATCTTTATAACCATGTACAAATTCATATTTTTCCATCTCAGCTAAAGTAACCCAAGCATATTCCGTATGTTCACCATTCAGTTTCACCTCACCAGAAATATAGTGACAATCGAAACAGAGCAGTAACACCCATTCCCCGCTCGGAAATTTTCGGCGAAAAACGTGGGACATCTCTCCGATTTTTATCTTCACTTCGCCACATTCTTCTCTTATTTCACGCGACAGAATATCTGGGAACGCCACTGCCCCCTCACCATGAGCAATTCTGCCACCTGGTAACTGCCATTTCCTTTCCTTGCCATAATGATCCGACTGTTTCAATAGAAGCAAGGCTCCATCCTTTTCAATAAATGCTTTCAACCCAACGTAGAATAACTTATTTTTCTCTCGTATCATATGTAATCCCATTCTATCATTTCAGCCCGAACTTGGCTTTGGCTAGACGGTACTGGTCATCCGAGATCTGACCAGATTTTCGCATCATTTCAAGCGAGGCAATAATTTCGCCTTTATGTTTTTCGATATTCTTGGGCGTCATGGCCTTGCGAAGCGTCTTCTCTCGCTCTTCCGGACTCATCTTCATCAGCCGCTTCATAGCAAAACGCTGCAGCATATTCATATCCTTAGTCTCAGGCATGCCAGGAATACTGGGCATTTCTTCTTTTTCTTCTTGAGCGTCCTTGTTAAAGGGATTCCACATAGTGCTTGAACATTTATTACCAAAACTAAAATTTATTTTCTTGTCTTCATTGTATAACGCGAAACGAGGAGAGCAGAAGCGATATAGATCGAGGAATAGGTACCGAACACTACTCCCGAAAGCAAAGCCACCCCAAAATAGCGGATGCTTTCGCCACCGAAGAGCACAATAGCGACGAGAGTGATGATGACCGTCATCGAAGTATTGATCGAACGGCCAAGCGTTTCATTGAGCGATCGGTTGACGATATTTTCGAAATCCGTTTTCTTGACGGCGCGCTGCAAGTTTTCCCGCACTCGATCATAAACCACGATAGTGTCGTTGACCGAATACCCGAGAATAGTCAGTAGTGCCGCGATAAAAGGAATGCCTACTTCCACATCGTAGTAATGTCCGAGAATAACAAACAGCCCGATGACAATGATAATATCGTGTGCCAGAGCAATCACAGCGCCCAAACCATACTCCCACGAAGTAACAACGCCGGAAACCCGCCGGAAAGCCCAAGCAATATACAGGGCTATGCCGATAATCGAAAGAATGATGCCGGTCATAGCATTCTTCTTGATCTGATCAGAAACAGAACCGCCGATAAAGTCGGTACGTAGCTCGGTAATGTTCGGATCCAAAACTTTCAGCTTACCAAGCACCTGATCATTGGCCGCTTCGTCAGACGCCAGATAGCGCAGTAGCATGCCATTATTATCCGTAGGTTGCACCGTCAGACTTTTCAGGTTGAGACCAGAAAAACTCTGCTCGATGGTTTGTACTGTCGGCACTGGTTCCTGCGAAAATCGCACTTCCATCAGTGTCCCACCCTTGAAATCAATGCCAAACTTCAGTCCCCACACAATAAGGAGAATGAGGCTGGCACTGGTCAACAAACCGGAGAACCAGTAGGCGTACTTTCTTTTTTGAATGATTTGGATCATAGCGAGAGGGAAAGCGGGGAGAGAATTAGTCTTCTAATTTTTTCTTCGGCGATACTAACCATTTCGGATGACGCTCCATCCACTCCCCAGCCAGATAGGTGAGAGTGATGCGTACCAAAACCACTGCCGTGAAAAGCGAGAGGAGCACACCGAGAGCCAAGATAACGGCGAAACCTTTGACGAAACCCGTGCCCAAACCGATCAAAATGACAGTGGTAATGAGAGTCGATACGTGACCATCACGAATACTCGGCCAAGCACGTCTAAAACCTTCTTTGATGGAACGCACCACCCCTTTGCCGTACGATAGTTCTTCCCGCGTGCGCTCGAAGATGAGGATGTTGGCATCGACCGCGATACCGATCGAGAGGATAAAACCGGCGATACCAGAGAGAGTAACAGTGATAGCGAAGGGAGTAAAGACCGAAAGCTTGAACAGACTAAACAGCATCGCCGTATAAAGAAGCAAAGCAACTACAGCCACCAGTCCAAGGAGACGATAGTAAAAAATCATGAAGATACCGACCGCGGCCAGACCCACTAAACCAGCAAAGAGACTCTGCTTCAATGCATTTTCCCCAAGCGAGGCATCCACACTCTGCTGCCCCACCAAAGTAATCGGCACAGGCAATGCCCCTTCGTTCAACCGTTTCACCAAATCATTAGCTTCCTGCATGGTAAAGTTGCCGGTGATGACCGCTTGACCGGCTACAATCTCGTTTTGCACCGTCGGCTGACTGATGATTTCATTATCGAGAAAAATAGCCACTGGTTTGCCGATGTTGCGCTTGGTGATGTTAGCAAACAGCTCTGTTCCTTCGCTATCAAATTGGAGCGCGATCTGCGGCGACCCCACTCCCTGGGAGCGATAGTCCACATAGGCATCCTTGAGGTTTTTCCCTGACAAGCCGGTAGCCGCGAACTGTAGTTTCGGAAAATCACTCAAGACATACTTGCGAATCAAAATATGGGCAGCGTGCACTTCATGGTTGTCACCCTCGCCACGCTCTTCTATTTTCTTGATAATATGCCACCCAAACTGGCTCTCTACCAATTCCGGCCAAACACTACCAGATTTGAAACTGGGATCAAACAGCACCTTATCGAACTCGGGCACGAACGCTCCACTTTTCACAAAGCCTAAATCACCAGCTTTGTCACTGGAGCCAGGATCCTCGCTGTTGGTAATGGCCAAGGCACCGAAATCTTCCCCTTTCTTGATGTGTTCTATTACACCCTCAGCCTTGACTTTGTTTTGCTCATTGTAAAGAGCCAGCTGCTGATCAGCCTCAATTCCAGCCATTTCACGAAATTCCAAAAATGGCGTTTCCTTGATCATCTTCTTGGCCTGCTCGATATCCTTCACCCCTGGCAATTCCACGATGATGCGCTCTTCCGTCCCCGAACGAGAACGCTGCACCAAAGGCTCGCCCACCCCGAAGGCATTGACCCGCCGCTCGATAACCGCTTCAGCAGCATTCAAAGCGTCCGAGACTTTGGCGCTCGGCACCTGCGAAATATCAGCTTTGTATTCCAAATGGATACCGCCCTGCAGATCGAGGCCTTTGTTGACTTTCAGTTTATCGAGCAGTGCAAAAACGGGCGGCAATTTCGCCGTCATCTGTGGATAGGCGATCAAGCCACAGACCAAACCAAGAAAGAGTACCAACGCGAATTGGACCCGGATTTTCACTTGCTGTTTCATGCTTCCGAGTATACCCGAAAGTGATACATCAGGCAAACAGAAGCCATTTTTAAGCTCCGTGCTTTTCTTCCAAACGTTTGAGCACTCGTTTCACCTGCGGCACGATTGAGAGGGCATACGCTTCGTAACTTCCCACCGGTGAAAGCGTGCCTTTTTCCAAAAGATAGTAGTTGATCATCTTCATACGCTCCAAAAAGCGCCGGTCGTGCGTCACCAAAATAATTGTACCGGGGTACGTTTCGAGTGATTCCTCCAACGCCTCGATTGCTTCCAGATCCAGGTGATTGGTCGGTTCATCCAAAATCAAAACATTGGCTCGTAGCAGAGAAAGCAGAGAGAGAATCAAACGCACACGTTCCCCCGGGCTAAACGAGGCAATCTTTTCGTCCATCACATCGGGCGAAAACTGAAACTGAGCCAGTGTCTGATGCACCATATCAGCATCACACTCCGGGAGCCTTGCTTTGAAAAGAGCGCGTGGCGTAATAGCACGCGAAATATTTTCATGCTCCTGCATCATATAACCAAAAACTATTTTGTCACCCCGGACAACCGTACCAGAAAGCGGCGCAAGCGTGCCGGTAATCGTCTGGAGAAGCGTAGACTTGCCCACTCCGTTATTGCCTAAGATTGCAACGCGGGTGCCAAAGGGGATATCCAAGGTCAAGGGTCCGCCACTAAAACCATCTGGATAACCAAAACACAGTTCTTTGAAAGCGAGCGTATCAGCCTTGTCCTCGGGCGTCTCGAGAGGAATAACGAGAAGCGAACGTTCGAGCGGTCGCTCCACATCGTGCAGACGTTTCTCTCGCCCTTCGAGCGCCTTGGCCGAAGCCGTAAACTTACGCGTGGCGCGTTCTTTTTTGAAATTGGAAGTGAGCTTGTCATGATCCGGCGCGATACTATTTTTCACCCGTTCGATCCATTCCATCTTTTCTTCCTTGGACACCAAAAGTCGCTTGCGTTCTTCCTCTTGCATACGATATTCTTCCTTGTGCGAACGTAATGCGTGGGCCTTCATTTCTGCAAACTCGCTCCAGCCACCGGTATACATCGTGGCCTCGCGTTTGTACCAATCGATTTCGATTACCTTATCGACGACGTGGTCGAGGAATCTGCGATCGTGCGAAGCGATGAGGCAGGTGGCTTTGGAACGGGTCAGGTACTGCTCGAGCCACAAGAGAGCCGGCAAATCAAGGTTATTGGTCGGTTCATCGAGGAGCAGAATATCTACCCCACGCAAAAGCACTCCAGCGAGAGCCGCTTTACGTTTTTCCCCGCCGGATAATTCTGCCACCGACCGATCCAAACCAACATGGGAAAGTGCCAACCCCTCCAAAAGACTTTTGGCCTTGCGTTCGAAGTCATAGCCACCCAAACGCTCATAATCAGCCCCCAGTGCTTCATAACGATGGAGCTCTTCCTCCTTATCCAAATGTTTTTCCAAACGCGCCATGTCCTCTTCCAGTTCAGCCAGTCCCGTCATGCGGCGCAAATATTCCCGCAGCGTTTCGTCCGTGCTTGCCAGTGCCTCCTGTGGCAGATAGCCGACCAGCGCCCGATTGGGGATCAAAATTTCCCCTTTTTCATAGGTTTCCAAACCAGCGATGATTTTGAGGATAGTCGATTTTCCTACCCCGTTTTGACCGACCAGAGCGACGCGTTGACCTTCGCCAAGCGAAAAAGAGATCTTTTCCAAGATGCGCCGGGTACCAAAAGTTTTGCGGATGTTTTTGAGAGTCAGCATAGGAGTGAATTATGCGACAAAAAAAGGCTTTTGTAAAGACATTGACCAAATAGGAACGCTTTTGACACGTTTTCTTTGTAGGATAATGCGGCTTTTTAATTTTCTATTTTATAGGTTCTTCAAATACTCCTCTGACGAGATGAGGACGTTTCGTGCGTTGCCAAAAGTCACTCGCTTCAAAGCGCCTCTATACGGCTCCCACACCGAGCCCTGATGCTCGTATGAGATAACGATATCACGCGTTTTCGTTTCGGCCGGGTAAAAATGCACTTGCTTGAAAATCCAAATCCCATGGCCCATAGCCAGTCGCTTTTCCCGTTCATTCCCCTTGGCGATATAAAAATAACGGATGCTGGTGCGATGTGGAGAAACAATCAAATCACGAATACCAGTTTCCTCGTCTGTTTCCCGCCGCAAAGTCATTTCCTCCGTCTCCCCCGCTTCGACATGGCCTTTAGCAAAATCAAAATGCCCACTCGGATAATGGAGCAACAGATACAAACGTCGGCCATTTTCTACTCGGTATACCACGGCTCCTACTGACACTTCCCAGATGACCGGGCAGCGGCACAGTTTGAGCAAATAATAGAGCGGTTTCCAGACGGGCAATTTCATATATAGGAGAGAATTGACAAGTGAGTTTTATACTTCTACTGTAACATAATATGTTAAAATTCATCAAAGAAATCTTCTTTATCACGTCACTCATCATTATTGGCTTGGGGCTCGGACTCTTGGCTATCTATTTTTTTGGTACGCCCGAAGTCTCTGGCATCAAAAACTACCCCTTCAAGCTCACTACCATCCTCTACGACCATAGTGGCGAGCACGAACTTTACCGCCTGTATGATGAAGAAAATCGCATTATAGTCGGACATGCCGACATACCAGATTCCCTGCGCCAGGCCACCATCGCCTCAGAGGACGCCTCATTCTACAGCCACCATGGTATCGATCCCTTGGCTATCATCCGCGCTTTCAAAGTCAATCTCTTCAGCGGCAAAATTCATCAGGGCGGTTCGACCATCACCCAGCAACTAGCACGCACTCTCTTTCTCACTCGGGAACAGACGCTCATCCGTAAAATGCGCGAAGTTTTTCTCGCTATCAAAATTGACCAACACATGAGTAAAGATGATATTCTCGATCTTTACCTCAATGCCATCCCCTATGGCGCCAATGCCTACGGAGCAGAAACAGCGGCCGAAACATTCTTTCACAAGTCTGCCCGTGACCTATCACTTGATGAAAGTGCTCTCTTGGCGGCACTCCCCAATGCCCCCACGTATTACTCCCCCTACCAAGATCACTCCTTAGAACTGCGTGAGCGACAACGGAGTATCCTCGCCAAAATGTACACTCTCGGTTTCATTTCGCAAGCCGAACTGAAATCGGCACTGGAAAAAAACACCCTCCTCACCATCATGCCACGCACCAATCAGATCATCGCCCCACATTTTGTATTCTATGTGCTCGACGAACTGAAAAAAAAGTACAGTGAAAAAGAACTGCGCGGGGGCGGTCTGCGCATCGTAACTTCGCTTGATTGGGATTTGCAACACACAGCCGAAACAGTAGTGCGCGATGGAGCGAAACGTAATTTGGCGAGGGGAGCCACCAATGCTGCTCTCGTTTCCCTTGATCCGACTAACGGCAAAGTGTTGGCAATGGTCGGGTCACGTGATTACTTCGACCAATCGGTTGATGGCAACGTCAATGTCACAACCCAGATGCGCCAACCTGGATCAGCTTTCAAACCGTTCGCCTATGCCACGGCTTTCGAGAAAGGCTTCCAACCAGAAACTCCTATCGTGGACCGACAGATTGATTTTGGGCCAGACGGTTCGGGACATGATTACATCCCCCGCAACTATGATGGTAAGTTTCACGGTCTGCTCACCATGCGCCAAGCCTTAGCCATGTCACTCAATGTGCCGGCAGTTCAAACACTGGCTTTGGCCGGCGTGGCCGACACCATCAAACTCGCTACCCGTCTCGGCATCACCACCCTCACTGATCCCAAGCGCTATGGCCTCGCTCTCGTCCTAGGCGGCGCCGAAGTACGCCCCATCGATATGGCTTCGGCTTTCTCAGTCTTTAGTCAGGAAGGCATCCGCCACAAAATCAATCCGCTCATAAGCATTACTCATCGCTTCGGTAAAAAAGAAATGCTCGAAAATAAAGAAGCCGGAGCAACTGTCCTCGACCCAGAAGTGGCGCGCAAAATTAACTCCATCCTTTCTGACAATGTCGCTCGCACCCCCATCTTCGGTGCAAACAGCCCGCTCGCTTTTCCCGTTGGCATCGTCGTAGCCGCCAAGACTGGTACCACTCAAAATTTCCGTGATGCCTGGACCGTCGGCTATACGCCGTCCATCGCCACCGCGGTATGGGCCGGCAACAACGACAACCATCCAATGAACGCTGGCGCTGATGGCGTCTTCGTGGCGGCACCCATCTGGCGTGCTTTTATGGATGCAGCTCTCCTGCGCTTTCCCAAAACAGGTTTTACTGCCTACACCAAGGCGGCACCGTACCAGAATATCTCCGACACTTTTACAGTAACCGCCCCTAAAACCATCTATATCGATAGTAAAACGGGACGTGAAATCCCTGAAGACAGAGCCAAGAAAATGAAAAAGAATCGTTTCAAAAGTTATCAGGTTGGTGATGCAAGCAGCACACTACCCACTGATATTTCATCTCTCCTAGCCAATGATTCAGAGAATACGCTGAGCATAGCTGAAATCAGAAAGTTCTACGATGCCCATCCGTAAAAACTTCTACTCCCGCCGGATAGCATCCATAGGGGTAAACTGAGAGGCTCGATAAGCCGGAGCCAAACCAAAAATAACACCAACAGCCATCGAGAATGAGAGGCCGAGGAAAAATGAAGAAAGCGAAAAACTGAGATCAAGATGAAAGCCAAACGAGGCAAAGATCAGGCCAAGGATATACGAAAAGAGCATCCCCAAAAGAATGCCAACGAACCCACCCAAGAGAGTGATGATGAGAGCCTCAAAGAGAAACTGTTTCAAAATATTGCTTGATGTTGCCCCGACCGCTTTGCGTAGGCCAATTTCCGGTGTACGTTCCGAAACCGAAACATACATCACGTTCATAATCCCCACCCCACCCACCACGAGTGAAATAGACGTGAGAGCAAGAAGAAGAATAGAGAGCGCACCCAAGACACTGCCGAGGGTCTTCTGTGCTTCCTTAGTCGAGGTGACCGCGAAGTCATCTTTGCTTACATCAGTGATATCATGGCGCTTGCGCAAGAGGGCTACCAGATCGGCCACGGTCTCTTTTTCCTCTGCTACATTTTTCATTTTGACAGAAATCATCTGCACATAATCCACGCCTAAAATCTTTTTCTGAAGCGTCTTTACTGGGATGTAGGTGAAGGTGTCAAGATTGAGGAAAGCCGCCGAACCGCGTGGTGCCAAAACGCCGACGACCCGATATTTGTCACCTTTGATGGTAATAGACTGACCAACCGCATCATTCTGGCCAAAGAACGTATCCTTGGTTTCCGACCCCAACACGGCTACCGACGCCAAACTGTTATCTTCTTCAGCCGTAAAGAAACGACCACTTTGCAATTTGGCATTCTCATCCACCAAGGGAACCTCGGCTCCCGTACCAAAGAGCAAGATGCGCTTACCTACAGAACCGACAGTAGCGCGTTCTTGGCCAATGGTACCAGCATAGGCGCTGGCAATATTAGGTAGTTTCAAAATTGCCTGAGCATCCTTGACATTGAGGGTAGTAATTTGTACTCCTTGGGCACGCCCGACGGAATTGGCCGAGGACATACTGGTGGTACTGGGGATTTTTACTTCCACTTGAATCACATTACTGCCGAAACTTTCTACCTGCCTCAAGACAAAGCTCTTCACTCCGTTGCCGAGTGACGTCACTACCACCACCGCGAACACACCGATCACCACCCCCAAGAGTGCCAGGGCAGTGCGCGCCTTGTTGGTCTCGATAGTGCGCACCGCAAAAAGAAGCGGCCGGAAAAAAATAGTAAGACGTTTTTTATTCATAGCGTAGGGCTTCCATAGGACTGACTCGCGAGGCTTTGAGTGCCGGGTACAAACCGAAGATAATACCAATCATAAACGAAACGAAAAAACCAATAGCAATGGAAACTGGTGGTACCAGAAACTGCCAATCATAGCCCAGACGAGGGATGATGACGGCCGCCAAAAAGGCCATTCCCACTCCGAAAACAATGCCGAGAGCGCCACCGATGACCGTAATAAAAGCGGACTCAATCAAAAACTGTGTGATGATATGTCCGACCCTGGCACCCACCGCTTTACGCAAACCGATCTCCCGCACGCGTTGCGATACTGAAATAAGCATAGAATTCATAATCCCCACTCCGCCAACCAATAACGAAATAGAGGCAATAGCAATCAAAAAATACTTAAGCACATCTGTGATGGTAGTAAGAACACCAAGCGCGGCTTTGGTACTTCTAATAGAAAAGTCTGATTCATCTTTGTCTTCCAAACGATGCTGCCGACGAAGCGTGATCGTCATATCAGCCATTGTCCGCTCGATGTTTTCCGGAGCATCAACTTTACCCCGCGCAAAATTGAGATAGTTTACACCAAGGAGTAATTTCTGTGCGGTGCCGAGCGGCACATAAATGAGAATGTCAGGATTGGAGAAGGCCGCTGAACCACGTTCCTCCAAGACCCCGATCACCTTGAAAGGATTTTTCTTGATGATCACGGTCTCTCCGATAGCGTTCTCATTCGGAAAAAGATCTTTGGCTCGGCTAGCGCCCAAGACCACTACTCGCGACAAATCCATCTCCTCCTCCGGGAAAAAGAAACGCCCCTGTGCCACTTTGATGGTTTCGATAACCGCCATCTCCGGTGACACACCCTGGTAGCTCGCTTCAAATGAGGCGGTCCTGCTTTCTACCGTAGCCGAACCACTGACATAGCCGGACGCTGCCAAAAGATGCGGTACATTACGACGTTCTCTCAGTGCTTTGAGATCATCAAAAGTAAAAGTAGTAGTGACAATCCCCAATGCCGAAGCCGGCGGACCCTTTTCTTCAGAAGCGCCGGGGAGTACAGCCACCAGATTGGTGCCAACATTTTGAACCTGAGAGAGGATCAGTTGTTGGGCGCTCGCTCCGATAGACATCACCATAATAACCGCCGCCACCCCGATGACCACTCCCAAAACGGTCAGAATAAAACGGAGCTTAGACGACGAGAGCGATCGATAAGCGATCTTAATCGGATCAGAAAGTTTCATATAATTTCAGACTGAAAAAAGCAGATCAAAAAAATCTGACAATTATTTCAAAGTTGTTTCACTCCGAGCGAATCGGCGATGAGCGACCGGTTCGTCACCCACAATCTCACCATCCTTCATCGAGATGATGCGCTTAGCGTGTTCAGCGGTCAGCGTCTCGTGGGTCACTAGAATGATAGTCTTGCCAGTATCATTTAATTTTTGCAAAATAGCCATCACCTGCAACCCTGATTTGGAATCCAAATTGCCCGTCGGTTCATCAGCAAAAATAAGGTCGGGATTATTGACCAATGCCCGAGCGATAGCCACACGCTGCTTTTCTCCACCGGAGAGCTGATTGGAAAGATAGTCTCTGCGATGAAGCATCCCTACCGCCTCGAGCGCCCCTTCTACTCGCACACTGTTTGTTTCCAGAGGATTATTGTCATACAAAAGCGGCAGTTCCACATTTTCATACACACTGGTCTTGGGCAGAAGATTGAAAGCCTGAAAAACAAAACCCATGGTAGAGTTCCGCAATTTAGCTAGTTCGTCATCAGAGAATTTGGAGACGTCCTTCCCTTGCAAAAGATAGCGACCGTTAGTCGGCCGATCCAGCAGTCCCAGAATCTGCATCAGAGTCGATTTGCCCGAGCCAGAAGGCCCCATAATAGCGATGAACTCTCCCTTGACGATCTGAAAGGTCACACTATGAAGGGCACGTGTTTGTACTCCATCATTCTCGTACACCTTCTCCAAACTTGTAACGGATAATAGCAACATAATGAAATTATTTCTTTTGTGTGGCGCCGATGGCCACTTCGTCACCTTCTTTCAGCCCGGACTTGATTTCCACCGTCCCATCATCACCCTCTAGACCAAGAGATACTTCTACTTTTTCAAAGATATCGTTTGCACGCCTCACCTGTGCATACGATTTCGCTCCTTCTTTGACCAAAGCCCGAAATGGCACCCACAGAACAGCGCTACGCTTAGCCGTTTCCACATCGATATTCCCCGTCATCCCGTCCTTGAGACGTGGGTCGATCTCTGTCAAACGAAACTTCACATTGTAAGAAACCACTCCTTGCACGACAGTAGCTGAGTATTCAATAGTTTCTACCGTAGCCTCGAAGATATCATTATTAGTCAGAGCATCAAATGTGACATGTGCCATCATCCCCACCGCTACTTTGGCGATGTCTGATTCTGGCACCCTGGCTTCGAGCAAAAACGATCCTGGCGTGGCGAGACGCATCACCACCTGCCTCGGCGCGGCAGTCTCCCCCACTCGGGCATCTACACGAGATACCTGTCCATCAAACGGCGCGGTGAGTATGTTTTCCGCCATCTGTGCTTTTATGGTACGTGCTTTTTGACGTGTTTGTTCAGTCAGAAACTTTCGTGCGTTTATATCAGGCTTGACATACAGACCACTCTTGTTACGACGAGTCACCAGTTCATTTTGTTCCGCCACCGCCACCGCCAACTGGGCATCTTTAAGCTCTGAATAGAGTATCGTCCGATCTACCGAGAGGAGCCGATCACCGGTATGAACGAAAGCCTCTTCAGCCACATCTACTTGATCGATCTTCCCACCTGCCTGAAAAGAGAGGTCGGCATACTGTACAGGATTGAGCGTCCCCGTCACGCTTACCGTTTCAGAAACATCACCCCGTTTCACCACTTCGCTTTGCACCGCCACTGGTGTACTATGCTTTTGGTAAAAGTACCAGCCGATACTGCCCACTATTACAACTGCGACCGCGATGATGATTTTTTTCTTCCAAATCATAACAAACCTCTTTAGAATAATATCCTTTCTGCCGCAGCCGCATCCAGTGCCTTATTCGCTTCGGCATCAGCCTCGATATTTTTTTCCCGATAAACGTGGACAAAATGCACGCTCTTGAAATCAAGTGAGAGATTCCATACCTGAAAAAATAAAGGTTGCAATCTCTCGTTTTCGATTTTGTATTGATGGTTAAGCTGCTTACAACACAGTTCCGAATCCATGCGGCACTCAACCACCGTCTTTTTAGCCTCCGCCTTCCCAACCAAAACTTTGATTTTCTTCAGTCCAGCCGCAATAGCCATATACTCAGCCTCATTGTTTGTCTTGGTACCCAAAAACTCCCCAAACCTTTTATGCAAAGTCTCGATATATACCCCCAAAGCAGATGGCCCCGGGTTGCCCCGCGAACCCCCATCACTGTACATCACTATCTTTTCCATATGATTCTATTGTAACAGATAAGCGTCCTTCTGAAAAAAATAAAACCACAAACGATTATTGTTGTTTTCGCTTGATGTCAACCAATTTGAGCTGGATGCTCGCCCTACCATTCCAGGTATTTTCGGATAAAGTGAAGGCCACATTGATCACCTCACCCTCTCGCAAATCAGGAAAACTCGTACCCAACGAAAAGCCGATGGCGTCAAAGGTTTTCGGGTTGCCGGGAGCGCTCAGGCGAAGTTTCAGATGCTTGCTACCGCTACCTACCAAACGTACCTCACACACGATGACATTTTCCAGAGAAAAAATCGGCTCAAGATTCCCCTCACCAAAGGGTGCAAACAACATCACATCACGGTACAGTTTGGGGGTGATGTGTTCGGCTTGCAAAACGAGGTCAACCCATTGCAGAGGCTCGGTCACCACTTTCGCCAGTTTTTTTTCCACGATGGCATTAAATTTTTCGTAAAACGCTTCCATCTGGTCATTTTTAATCGTCATCCCTGCAGCCTGAGCATGGCCACCGTATTTCACAAGCATCTCACCACATTCCTCGATCGTTTCGATGATGTTCAGCTCTGGGATGCTACGAAACGACCCTTGGCTTGTTTCCTTACCCTTAGTCATAACGCAGGTTGGCTTATTGAATTCGCGGGCAATACGACCCGCAATCAACCCGACGATTCCGTAGGGAAAATGTTCGTCGGCTGCGAAGATAAATTTCTTGTCGGCAAATTTTTCCAGGGCGATTTTTCGTACCTGATCAGTTACCACAGCACTTTGTTTTTGGCGCGCTACATTGAACGCATCAAGCTCGAGGGCGAGCGTCCGAGCGTGGGCCTGGTCTCTCTCCATCAAAAGATTGTGAGCAAGTATAGCATGAGCCATACGCGATGCAGCATTGATGCGCGGGGCGATTTGAAAACCGATCGTATGAGCATCCGGCACATTGTGTTCATCGATCTTCATATTTCCCACCGCGAACATTTCTTGAAAACCTACCCGACGAGTCTTGGAAAGGACAATGAGTCCGTATTTCACCAAGACCCGATTCTCTCCCACGAGTGGCATCACGTCGGCTACTGTACCGGTTGCCACCACATCGAGGAGCCACTTCAACTTATCTTGCTCAAGTGGAAGAAAACGCTGATACAGCGCCTGCGCCACTTTGAAACTCGTTCCGGCTCCACATAATTCGCGAAAAGGGTAGGTTTCGTCTCCGATTTTCGGGTTGATGATAGCGTAGGCCTCAGGCAGAATTTCTGGTACATGATGGTGGTCGACAACGATGGTTTCTATGCCATATTTCTTGGCCGCCGAGATGGCATCGTGATTGGTCATACCACAGTCAAGCGTCAGTACCAGCTTAACTTTTTTCTCGCGAAAAAATTCCACCGCCAAAAAATTGAAACCGTGTCCTTCATGCAATTTCTCAGGGATATAGACGGCTACCGGAATACCGAGTGCCGTCAAAGCTTCTCGTATAATAACTGATGAAGTGACACCATCGGCATCGAAGTCACCAAACACTCCGACTATTTCCCCCCCTTCTCTAGCTTTGCCGATCCGTGTCACCGCTTTGTCCATTTCCTTGAACAAAAAAGGGTCGTGCGTGTCACGATCAAAATTGGGCCTGAGAAATATCTCTCTCGCCTCTTTATCGGTATAACCTCGCTCAAGGAGCAGTGCTTCCATCACAGGATGGAGTTCCCCTAGCCCGTTTTCCGGTAGAGTCGTAATTTTATATTTCCACACTGGCATTATTGTTTTTCTAGAGAATGTCCACCATCGCTATAGACACGGCCGGCCAACCAATTTTCAATTACTTTTTTACTGGGAAGAAAAATATTTGTTGGTAGATGTTTTGGATCATACCACTGCCAACCCTTACACTTTTTTGGTTCAGCCGCGTATGGCTCCCCACTCACCCACTCCGCTAATATACCTAAAGCCACATAGTGCTTATTATACATCACATCATTTCCGACCGACACCAGTCCTACTAGATGGATACCGGTCATGCCCGTTTCTTCCTCTACCTCCCGTTGAGCGGTCTCTTCAAACGTCTCACCGAATTCCAAGTGCCCACCCGGTAGCGCAAACAATCCAGAGCCGTGGGCGCCCATCCGCTCGCCTAAGAGTACCTTGCCGTCTTTGACGATAAGTACCCCGATTCCCACCTTCGGCCATTCTTTATCCACACAATCTTATTAGTCTTTCTATTCTAAAGAAAAAGCAGCCCTTTAGCAAAGGGTTGCTTTCTACCAAAAAGAATGTATTTACTGAATATCCCGCAGCGCTTCAATAAGATGCTTTTCTTCCGAAGACAATTTTTTTGGCACGGCCAGTGTGACCGTCACCAGATGATCGCCGCGCCCATACTGCTGCAAGTGTGGTACGCCTTTGCCTTTGATACGAAAAACTTCACCGGGTTGGGTGCCAGCGGGAATCTTCATTGTTACCTGCCCCTCGATAGTTTCAATCAGTACTTTGGCGCCCAATGAGGCTTCGACAAAACTCATAGCGTACTGCGACACGATGTCATCACCCCGCCGCACTAGGGTGGGATGTGACTGTATATGGACGGTGATAAACAAATCTCCAGCGGATGCGCCGTGTTCGCCAGCTGCCCCGTGGCCGGAAAGCGACAAGGTCTGCCTATCACTCATCCCGGCCGGGATATCGACGGTGATAGTTTCTTCTTTCTGTATCCGTCCCTCGCCATGGCAGGTAGAACATTTTTCAGCATACATTTTTCCGCGACCCTGACAACGTTCACAACTGACCACTTGTGACATCGCCCCAAAAATACTTTGTACCGTGCGACGCACTTGACCATTGCCCCCGCAGTCATTGCAGGTCGTTTCTTTACTACCAGGCTTCCCACCCGTGCCGCGACACTCGTCACAGCGGGAAAACTTGCGCAAACGAATTTCCTTCTTTACTCCACGTACCATTTCCGCAAAAGTGATCTCCACGTCGACTTGGATATCCGCCCCTGCCTGAGTACGTCCACGACCAGCCCCACGCGCTCCTCCAAAAATATTAGAAAAGACGTCCTCAAAACCAGTGCCTGAAAAATCAAAGCCCTGGGAAGAAAAATTGTTGAAATCAAAGCCCTCGAAACCACCGCCTGGCTGACCACCACGCGCGCCCCCACCATGCCCCTGGCCATTGAACGTCTGGCCAAACTGATCATATTGGGAACGCTTTTCCTTATTGGACAGCACCTGATAGGCTTCATTTATCTCCTTGAATTTTTTCTCGTCGCCCGTCCCCTTGTCCGGATGGTACTGATGAGCCAGTTTCCGAAAGGCTTTTTTTACATCATCTTCTGTAGCACTTTTTGCTACCCCCAAGACATCATAATAATTGACAGACATAGTTCATTCATTAATTCTTTGTCATTATAGCGTAAAACCAAAAAATTAGCAATCTCATCGGGTGAGTGCTAATCCTTCATTTCCAACACTAATCTTCCAATACTTCTTGTTCTTTCGTAACCACCCCAAGGTTTAGGACGTGAGTCGAGAGAAGTATCCGGAAAATAACGAGCCCTAAAAAAATCCAGAGATAGGCCAAAAGCGATCCAAAGGGCAGTAATGTCAAAAAGAGTAGCGTCGCTAAAACCACTGGGACCACTGCGGGCGAGAGATGATTGGCAGATTCCTGTCCTTGAAGTGAAGCGGTGATCTTGTACTGAATGGCTAGCGAAAAAACATCCGCAATTTTTTCATCCCCCTTGACTGGCTTGCCAACCAAGTTAGCAATTTGTTCACGACCAGCTTGTAAGTACAAGGAATGAATCAGGACTTGTCCATCCGCACTTGACTCAATATTCTTCTTAAGATAATCGGTCAATCCTGTTGGGAGCTTGGGGAACGTTTGGATAAGTTGATTCGAGTCATCCTTAGGAGGAGTTGGTAGAGGATGCTGTTCTACGCTACTTAAAAATTCGTCAACAGTGGTTCCCTCCTTAGCCAAGGCTTTGAAATCAGGGTAGAAATAGGCCACCATCTTGAAAAGAACATTGGCTGTCCCTGCCCCAACTTGAAAACGTGGTACCAATTCCTCCCACGATGCCGACTGGATGGAGGAGCCATAACTCACGGACAAGGCAAGCATTAGAGAAAAAACAAAAGCAAACGAACCCGCCCGGACACTTTGATAAAAATGAAAAGTCAGTCGCTCACGGAGTTCAGCTTGAATAATATATGTCCCAGCAAACACGATAAGAGCACAGCACAAAATCACTCCCATATAGATAGGGGTGTGAATAAACATGAGGCTGGGGAGAAACGGTACGGTCGCACCAACAATCTGCAGGATTCTTTCTGACCACACGACCGACCCAACATAATAAATGATGCCGAGCAAAGAAAACCACAAGAGCGCCCACAAAGTATTTTTGAGATCAGGGGTAGCCGACACCGAAAAAAAAATTCGCCAAGCCATAATTGCCAAAGGCACACTCATGACGATGAGAAGTATTCCGATGAACTCGCGTGGTGTAAATTTCATAATTGTACCGTAGTCCAATCATAGACGCCCAAACTTTACAGCCCATGGAGCGTCCGATTCTTGATGTGCTCTTCAAATGTTTTGGCGTAAATCGTCTCGCCAGTTTTGGCATCGACCAAAAAATAATAGTAAGGATTACTCTCCGGCATAATAGCCGCCTTGATAGAAATAAGACTTGGATTACTGATAGGCCCTGGTGGCAATCCTTTATTCTGGTACGTGTTGTAGGGCGAATTGGTTTCGGTATCCTTGAGTGTAGGTTGGAGACGGGTTGTCCCTAGTATATAGTTTATTGTCGCATCGCTCTGCAAGGGCTGACCAATTGCCAAACGCTTCCAAAAAACGTCACTAATCATTCGACGCTCAGCCTCAGTCCGGCCCTCGTCTTCGATAATACTCGCAAGCGTCACTATGGCATGAAAACGTTTAGGGTCAAGCGCTGCATTACCCAGTTGTCCCAAAACATCGTTCCATTTCTTACCAAAATTTTTCAGCATCACTTTGATAATTGCATCAGCGCTCACATCCGGCGCAAAGCTATAGGTATCAGGAAACAAATATCCCTCGAGCGTAGCCGTCTCTGGGAGTGTGGTGAGAAAGTCAAACTCCGTCCGCCAAAGAGCTTTTGGATGAGTGGACAGCGCTAGAAATTCTTTTCCCGGTAGCATATGAGCGCTCAATCGATCAGCCATTTGCGTCATCGTGAAGCCTTCCGGAAACGTCACCTTAATATCGGTTGATACCGTTTTACCAAGAATGAAAAGAGTAGCAATCTCTGGCACTGTCATAGTACCGCTCACCGTATAACGCCCTGCCACCAGTTTATGCAGTTTTTCCTCGTGGAAAAGATACCAGACAAAGGTGTAACGCGAAAAAAGAATCCCGCTCTCCTCCAAATGTTTCCCTAGTTCGAGGGCGTTTTCGTTCGGTTTCAGTTCCACTATCTGTTCACTCTTGGCTGAACCGGTAAAATGAGCCGTAACATAAAAACCTACTATAAAAAAAGCCGTCGCGCACATCGTCACTACCACTGCGATAAGTATAAATTTCCGCACAAAAAAAGTAGATAAAGAAATTACAGCACAAGAACCTCCTAGAGGCCGATGATCTGGATCACCGCGTCACGTTTGCGAGCCCCATCGAATTCCACCACAAAAATGTTCTGACGTTCGGTCAAAACCAGTTTTCCTTTTTCTACCGGTACTGTTTCACTGTTGCCGAGCAGTATCGCCTTGCAATGAGAATGACCGTTGCTCCGACCATCAGAACTGGCCGCCTTACGCCGCAGTTCGAAAAGGTCATGCGAATACTGAGCATCCACCGGCACAATTTTATACAAAACACGCATAAAATCCTGCAAGAGCATCGATTCATTATGGTTGATGGCCACCCCCATGGTGGTGTGTGGGACATAGATGAGCACCTGTCCTTCCCGCACCCCAGAGCGCGCCACAATCTCCTGCACCTGGTCAGTGATGTCCATAAACTCAATCTGCGTTTTGCTCTCCAGATTGATGCGTTCTTTGTAAATTTTCATACGTTTTTTGTTTTTTATTTTGTCCCGACAATCTATTAAGCACTTTCTAGCGCCGCCTTGAGTGTCTCTTTGGACTGTGCCCCGATAAACTCTTTCACGACTTTGCCATCCTTAAAAATCTTCAAGGTGGGGATAGACATCACACCATACTCTTGGGCGAGAGCCGGCTGTTCATCCACATTGAGCTTCCCAACCTTGGCCGTCTTGACCTCACCGCTCAACTCTTCTACCACTGGCCCTACCAACTGACACGGCCCACACCAAGGAGCCCAGAAATCTACCAAAACTGGCGTAGCACTCTTCAAAACTTCCTGTTCAAAATTTTCTGCTGTAAACTCTACCGCCATACAAGTGAAAAAAATATTTATATCTCTAGTATATCCAACATTCCCCTTTTTGGCAAAATGTGCCGCAGCGCCATTATTTCTTCAGCACCGCCAAAAAAGCCGAGCTGGGAATAGAAACTTTTCCAATATCACGCATCTTTTTCTTGCCCTTCTTCTGTTTTTCCAAAAGTTTCTTTTTACGAGAGAAGTCACCGCCATACAGTTTGCCAGTCACGTCTTTGCGATAGGCCGAGAGCGTCTCGCGAGCTATCACCTTGCCACCGATGGCGGCCTGGATGGCCACGGCAAAATTCTGACGTGGGATGACTTCTTTCAACTTTTCTACTACCCGCTTACCCTCCTCAAAAGCATCACGCCGCGGGATCATCCGCGCAAAGGCATCAATATGATCGCCCGCCACCATAATTTCCAATTTCACCACGTCACTTACCCGATAGCCCAGTGGCTCATAATTCATCGAGGCATAACCAGAAGAAGCACTCTTCAGATCATCATGGAAATTAATAATAACATCCATAAGAGGCGCCTCAAAGGTGAGAAATACCCGCTCCTCATCGATATACTCGGTATTTTTGTATTCCGCCCGAATACTCTGCATCAAAGTCAACACATTGCCCAAGTATTCGCTCGGCACGACAATCGACAGCGTGACATACGGTTCATAAATCGCTTCGATCTCGGCCGGATCGGGCAATGCCGTCGGTGAATAGAGTGCCGTACGTTCGGTCTGACCACGTACCTGTAGCTCATATACTACCGATGGGGTAGTAATAGTCGGTGACATTCCAAATTCCCGCTCCAGACGCGCCTGGATAATTTCTAGATGAAGCAACCCCAAAAAACCGCAGCGAAAACCACGACCCAAAGCCTGGTTACTCTCCGGCTCAAAGGTGAAAGCAGCATCGTTTAATTTCAATTTATCGAGCGCGTCACGCATCAGGGTGTAGTCATCGCCATCCACCGGATAAAAACTAGCATAGACTACTGGCTTGATTTCCTTGTACCCCGGCAGCATCAAAAGCTTAGTCTCCTCACGATTTTTTGCTTTCCAAGTGATCGTATCACCCACCCGACAATGACCCACTTCTTTCAGACCAGTAGCCACATAGCCGATGTCCCCAGCTCGCAGAATATCCGTCGGTGAGAGATGGGGGTGAAACAAACCAACTTCTACCGTCACGCCTTCTTTTTCGGTCCCGAGCATATGAAGCAAATCATCACGTTTGACCGAGCCATCCACCACTTTGACATAGGCCACCACCCCCTTGTAAGTATTGTAGACTGAATCAAAAATAAGAGCGCGCAGTGGCGCGTTTTCGGCACCCCGAGGTGGTGGCACCCGTTCGATTACCCGCTCCAACACTTCCCGCACCCCATTACCCGTCTTGCCGGAAGCAGTCAAGATATCTTCTTCCTTGCAACCAAGAATGTGGATGATTTCTTTTTTAGTTTTTTCTACCTGGGCATTTGGCAGGTCAATCTTGTTGACCACCGGGATAACTTCCAAGCCTTGGTCGATGGCCAAATACAAGTTAGCCAGAGTCTGCGCCTGCACACCCTTCGTAGCATCCACCAAGAGAATAGCGCCCTCGACCGCGGCCAGTGAGCGTGATACCTCATAGTGAAAATCGACGTGTCCGGGTGTATCAATCAAGTTGAGCGTATAATCCACCCCAGCAAAAGAGTAAAGCATCTGCACCGGTTGCAGTTTGATGGTGATACCACGCTCGCGCTCCAAATCCATTTGATCGAGCAACTGTTCTTTCATTTTGCGCATTTCCACCGTCTTGGTGAGCTCAAGCAAACGGTCAGCCAAAGTTGACTTGCCGTGATCGATGTGGGCAATAATGCAGAAATTACGGATATGTTGTTTGCGCAGTGAACTTTCCATTCCGTAAGCCTAGCGGAAAAATGGCTTTAGAGCAAGATTTTCAAAGGAAAAAGACCTTACCCAAAAAAAACTCTATACATCGCTTACGCGGCATTCTCATTCTTTTTACCAATCACCCCGTTCCGGGTGGTCTTCCGCCAAAGCAGCTGTTTCCGGCTGGCGGAAAATCTTATACAAGAAGAAGTGGCGTACCCGTTCCAATTCTTCTATCTTGAACCAGTAACAAAAAACAATAAAAGCGCCGCCACCGATAATCAAACCGGAGAGCAACTGCAGGAAAACCTCTACGAAGGTATCGAGTCGGTCAGTAGTTAAAACAAAAACAGACTTGGAAAACTGTGCCACCAGTCCTGCTAAGAGCGCCGCAGCGACAATCTTGAGCGTCGGCCAGAAGATATCCTTATCATCCCAATAAAAAAGTTTGTGCCGCAAGAAAATATACAAGAGCACGACGTTCAAAATTGTACTGACCGAAAAGGCGATAGCCAATCCTTGCACTGCATAGAGAGGAAGGAGTATCGGCAAGAGAGCGATGTGAACCCCTTCGCTCAGGAGGGCGATATAGAGAGGCGTTTTGGTATTCTGCATGGCAAAAAAAGCGCGCGCAAACAGAGGGATGAGACTCTGAGCGAACAAACTGATGGCCAGAAACTTTAACACCTCAAAAGTTGTAATAGTGTCCTGCCAATTGAAGTGGCCAGTCCCGAGAATAACCCGTACAAATTGTGCCCGAAAAATAATCATAAATATACTGAGCGGTACTACAAAAAAGAGGATGCGCCGTGTCGTCTCAGATAACATTCGAAAGAATTCCTTATCTTTTTTTCCGGCCGCAAACAAGCTGAGTGAAGGAAAAGCGGCCAAAGAAAAGGCGATGCCAAACAGACCAAGTGGCACGCCCTGAATATTATTAGCCAAGGTGAAGGCGGCCAAACTGCCCGAAACCAGAGTCGAAGCGAAAACCGTCATTACCAAGAGACTGACTTGATTGACAGCCATTCCCAAAGTGCGTGGCACCATGAGTTTCATCACGCGCCGCACGCCTTGGTCTTTCCAGGCCGTAAAAAAAATCCACTGAAAACGAAAACCCGTGCGTGAAAGACTGGGGTATTGGACAATCATATGGAGGAATGATCCGATGACCACCCCGAAGCCCAAGCCAGCCACCCCTATATGCGGTGCCAAAACTGCCACACCAAAAATTATACCGATGTTATAAAAAATCGGAGCCACCGAGTACGCGACGAACTGCTTAAAGGAAACGAGCACTCCGCCAAAGATAGAACTAGCGGCCAAAAAAAGTGGACTAATGAGCATAATACGGGTGAGCATCGCCACCATCGCTTGTTTCTCCTCGGTAAAACCCGGTGCCAAAAGCCTTGTCAATTCCAGGGAAAAAATCATACCCAGAAGAGAAAAGCAACCGATGAAAAAGAGTACTATATAGAGCACGCCAGAGGTCAAACGCCAAGCCTCTTGTTTTTTTTCTTCGCTCCACAGTTCGGTAAAAATCGGGATGAAAGCGGCGCTCAAGGCACCTAACACGAGAAAGCTATACACGAGATCCGGCAAACGAAAAGCAGTGTAGTACGCATCCAAAATATCGCCAGCTCCAAAATGAGAAGCCAGCATACGATCACGGAGGAAACCAAAAAGACGACTGGCTACCCCAGAGAGAGCAATGAGAAGAGCCGCTCCACCAACGGTTCTGCTTGGGGCACTACCCCAAAGAGAAAGTGTGTCGAACATTTTTTTTACCATGTTTTTCCCTTATATCATCACTTGGTGGCAAAAACCATTCCCTCAAAGACATCAGTGGTCAGGGTAGTTTCAGCCTTGAGCTTTCTTTCATACGGTACCAGATTTGTTCCGCTCTGCCAAATGGTTTTCCAGGCCAGAGGAAACTCGACAACGGACGAAAGTTTACTGCCAAGCGACCCTGATTGTTTCTGATAGAGTACGCTGTATGAATCAACCGCGTTCTGACGATTATGCAAAGCCAGTCGAAATGGCAAGAGGTATTGGTATTCCACGGTCACCGATTCCTGTGGACTGACATAGACCCAAGCGCCAAAAACTGTCTTACCACTCTCGGAAGAAATACGCGTCCCGCTTTGCTCATCAATTATTGTCCCCTGCTCTTCTAACTCGACTTCTCTATCCTTCTTGAAACCCAAGCGCTCATAATCAAGCGGTGCCGGCGGGAACTCCCAGGTGGTCCCTTTGGCTGAAAGGAGTTTGGAGCCAGCCGGAACATAGACCCGCAGATAATCAGCATTTACTTTGTTCCACCAATCATAAGGGGTATTACCACCGTTATGTTTGCGAGTGATGGTAACCGTATCGATGATTGAGCCGTCATCCGCTATCGCGGCCTTGTGCTCTATCTTCTCCTCGATGACGCCATCGGTCTTGTACCCATTGATATTACTATGAATGACCGCCAGATAATCTTTGGGAGTGGTGAGTAGCCGCCCCGACCACCCCAAAGTATCAAGCAACGTCTCTGTTTCCGCATGGCGCATATAGAGAAGAATATGCTTTTCATCGAGACCCGTCACCAGTGCCTGAGCCACACTCGCCAGAGTATGTCGATCCTGCGAGGCAAATACTTTCTCAATCAACAGAAATGAGAGATCAGCCAGAATCTTTTTGGGCTGATTGACTTCTTTGTCATACTTCACTTCCACTTGTTCTTGTACGACTGTGATAAAATTATCCGCGTCCACCGTAATACCATACTGTGGCAAAGCAATCGGACCAGTGACGGAAAGCAGTCTCTGCATCACGGTCGGCGTAAGCGTGATAATCCCGTCGACCGTCGGCCCACCAGTCTTTTCATAAAAGAAAATAGCTTTCTCGGCCGAGGTGGGGAAGTCAGGAAACCAATTACTATCATGTAAACTCCAGGCGGCACTGATTTTCTGAATCGGTTTTGGTGGTACGATATTCTCCTTCAGCTGCCCATCGGGGTTGAATATACCATCGACAAAAAAACGCCTCACAACTCCATTGTTCACATCCAAGAGTGCATAGCTGCCGATGAAACCGCCGGTTGCCCTCATCTCGTGATTATTCTGCAACAAAAACAGATATTTGCGCGGGCCATTCCCACCCAAAAATTCCTGTAGCAAAGCCTCTTGTCCGGTAATGCCCGTAAGAATACTCAAGAGGGTCGGTAGTGTCGTTTTTACCAACAAGAATTTTTCCCGTTTGTCTTCCGGCACATCATTCATATTCACGCCATTCAACGCGTCCTGGGCTTTCTGTAGGTTCGTGCTAGCTTCATTGATGGGAGCATTCATCTGTGACAAAAAATCAAGCAACGATATTTTTTCTCCCTGTGCATAGGCATCTTTAGACGAAGTGACTCCTTGAGCAATCTGGGAGAGCGACACCCCAGCAAGAGAAAAATATTTTCCAGCTTCGACCACATTTTTACCAGAAGAAATCTGAGAGAGACCAGGCACGAAATGAGTCAGATCAATGAGCGCTTTCCCCCACGAAGGAAGTTCTTGACTCGCCTCTTCGAAAGACTGATGGGCCGAAGTAAACTCTTTGGCTGACCCTATGTACTGCTCGGCCTTGAGACTCTCCACCGCCAGAGCCAGCTGTTCATAACCATTTTGGCCATGCATGAGGACCTGTTCTTTCATGAGAAAAACCGCGCGTGAGGCCACTCCGCCAGCCCCGACCAGCAAAAGAAGAACAATTATCCACAATATCATCCGCCGTCTCCACAAAAGCCCCATCTGTTTTCTTGCTCTCGGTCGGCCTTGCGGCTGCCACACCGAGAACGGCGTAGACGTATCCGAAAATCTCGACTGTGCTTGAGAAAAACCAGCCTGGGAAACACTCGGTTCATACCAGTTTGGCTGGCTATTTTGCTCCCGTTCATTATGACCGGACATTTCCTTCATCGGCGAAGGTTTACTTATATCCGAGATACGTGGGGCACTCCACTGTTTAGGATCCTGTGAAAATAGCATGATGACTATTGGTTTTGAAATATTTTTTGATAAACCGTATGGGTAGCAAACGCCATGGCTCGAAAGCTAAACTGAGCCACTCGCACATATCCTTTAGCAGAAAGTGTCGCCCGCAAAACAGCATCGTTCATCAGGGCACCGATGGATCTGGTAAATGACAGAGCGTCACGAGCATCGAAATAGCAGGCGGCATCACCGAGGATTTCTGGTAGCGAGCCCGCGCGCGAAGAGAGTACTGGCAACCCCCGTGTCATGGCCTCGAGTGGCGGCAACCCGAAACCCTCGTAGAGCGATGGGAAAATGTAGAGCGTAGCAAAATGGTAGAGACTGCCGAGTTCACTTTCAGTAATGAAACCGGCGAAGATCACATTCTTTATCCCCGCTTGCTCGAACTTTACGCGCAACCGAGTGTAGAAATAGTCTCCCTTGCCCACCAAGACGAACAGATACTCTGGGAAATTTTTGGCCACGGTCAAAAGGATTTCCAAATTCTTATGTGGGTACGCATTCCCCACATAGAGCAGGTATGGTTTCAGTATATCACGGTGCACCTGGCTTGCTGGCTGCTCCTCGCTTTCTTTCAACAATCCGATGCGACCAAAAAGCGCCAGCTCTACTGTCGGCGGCAGAATTTGGCAAAACAGATCAGCTGCTTCGTACGTAACCGTAATCTTGTCCTTCGCCCGTGGATAATGTTTGATAATATCACCTTCCGTAAAGTGCGAAACCGTCAGGATATGGTCAGCACGGGCAATAGCCGAAGCAATGACCACTCGATAACAAAAATACTTAAAATGATACCAGAAAACCCCCCGCGTCGTATTGCGGCGTGTTGGATATTGAAGCAGGATCAAATCATGAATCGTCACTACAAAATGGCGCCGATACAAAATCGGCACATTGAAATGCGGAAAATGCACGAGGTCAAACTTGAGACGGTAGAGCAGTAAAGGAAAAAACAGTTGTTCGGCCAGACTATACCAAGTATAGTGAGCCAAAATTTTGGAAAATCGGGGGTTTTTCGGCTGATACTCAGCGTAGTTTTCACGGCACAAAAAAATGACGTAGTCATTCTCTTGATCGAGTACTTCCAGCTGCGCAATGAGTTTTTCCGTATAACGTCCCAAGCCCTTGCCCAAAGATCCGTAAAAACGTGCATCGATACCTATGCGCATAGCAATTCCTCTTGTTAGGGGTTCTGTGGTGAAACGCGTCCTTGCTCGACACAGTACAAAAAAAGAGCTTCTGAAGCTAGCATCTTAAAAACTTCTCGATCTTCAATGTCATTGACCGCCTTGGGGAAGATAAGGAACGCCGCCACCGAGAGTGCCTGTTTGGGCGACCGGACAATGGCGCAG
The DNA here is from genome assembly GCA_043743535.1 of Candidatus Moraniibacteriota bacterium. Taxonomy (GTDB): domain Bacteria; phylum Patescibacteriota; class Minisyncoccia; order Moranbacterales; family UBA1568; genus UBA1568. The sequence continues at coordinate 37,088 of JAYTWI010000023.1, forward strand.
CCCTGCTCTTCCCAGAAAAACCTCTTCGAGCGCAAAAGCGTCGGCGCATCAAACACCACTGCCTCTGAGTACATCTTTTTCCCGAGAGTCTTTTCCACGATTTTCTTCTTGGTATCGACAAAGTACAGCGCAATATGGTCGGTCTTGGCTAGTAGGCGGGCAGCATCCAAAACTGGCGCGTACAGGTCAGCACCTTTGGTGTTCAAATTCTCAGCGGTATTTTTCGGCAAACTGAAAATGAGCTCCTTCACAATGTCAAACTTACGATTCATTTCCCCGATGTAGGAATAGGAATCAGAAAGATCACGGGTGATAATATTGGTCTGCTTCTGCAAATGAAGTTTTTCTTTGAAGACCCGAAGCAGCGCTTTTTCTTTGGAAAGGTACAGCGCAAATCCGATTATCCCAAAGAAGAAAATAAGCAACGACTCGATATTTTCTTCTAACAAAAAAAACGCACCATGCTGAATGATCTTCGGCGTCAGGACGATGAGAACAAATAAAATGAGATATATCCAGTACATAATGGCAAAGCAAAAATGACCGTCAATTTACTGCTTGATGCTATGGGAGGAATTTCGTGTCAGAAGTTCTTGCATATATACCCGCAGTGGTGCACCAATATCTGGGCGGTCGAGGGCGTATTCGAGAATGGTCGTCATATAGTTCAAAGGGTCACCGGTCGTCATCCAACGGCCGTCTTCAACCGTTTTAGCGAAAAACTTTCCCCCTCTCTGGATATAGTTGCGTATCGCATCAACAATCCATAACTCATCCCCCTTACCGAGGGCGGTGGCGCGCAGAATATCGATAATCTCCTGGTTAAGAATCATCCGGCCAAAATCAGCAAAACGCGATGGCGCCTCTTCCTGTTTCGGTTTCTCCACGATATCGCGCACCTGCATCGTCGCCGGGTCAACGTCCACGATGCCGTATTTAGAAACTTCGGAAAGTGGCACCTCCTGCACCCCGATCATCGGCTGCCCATGAATGGCGAAAGCGTCAATCATTTGTCTGGTAAAAGAAACTCGTGATTTCACCAAATCATCGCCGAAACAGTAGACGAAAGGTTCATCATCAACCAAACTGGCCGCCGAAAGAACCGGAGTGCCATTACCATAGGGGCCTTTCTGCCTGATATGGACAAAGTTTGCCATTTCAGCGATACGATGCACCTGTTCGTAGCGCTCTTCCTTGCCGCTTTTCCGCAAATCATCTTCCAGTGCGCTCGAATAATCAAAATGGTCTTCCAGCGGTTTTTTGTCCCAGCGCGTCACGAAAATGATATCCTCAATACCCGCGGCGACCAGTTCTTCTACGACAATCTGGATAATCGGTTTGTCAACGATGGGCAGCATCTCCTTCGGCATGGCCTTGGTGGCTGGCAACAGCCGCGTGCCACTGCCTGCGACAGCGATCACGGCTTTCTTAATCTTTTGTGGTACGACGTCTATCATAGCATTAGCCATTACTTCTTAAGCGACACGATCTTCTTGAATTCCGCGCTGAACTCACTCAGGGCTTCATTAATCATGGGATGAAAACGCTCACTGTACTTACTCTCACGGACGAAAGCCCCTGCCTGAAAAAGTGATTCGTAGGTGCCCATATCGAACCACTCCCCCGTAACGATGCGGACATCGAGTAAACTCCGCTCGAGATAAGAACGATGCAAATCAGTAATCTCCAATTCTCCCCGAGAAGAAGGCACGAGACCCTTGGCCACTGCAATCACGTCTCGATCAAAAATATACACCCCTGGGATGGCAAAATGACTTTTCGGCGTTTCTGGCTTTTCTTCAATCGACAGTACCCGCCCGTCACCGTTAAATTCTACCACGCCGAAGCGCTCGGGGTCGGCCACCTCCTTGGCAAAGATGCGCCCCCCTTCTTCAAACGTCTGAATAGCTTCGGTGAAATCATCTTCAAAGATGTTATCGCCCAAAATGAGGGTCGATGATTCGCCATCGAGAAAATCTTCTGCCAAGATATAGGCATCTGCCAAGCCGCGTGGTGTCTTCTGCACGACGAACGAAATATTAATCCCAAATTTGCGCAGGAGCGAGCCGAGCAAATTGAGAAAACTGCCAGAATGTTCCGGCGCCACAATGATGAGAATATCCTTGATGCCAGCCTGAATGAGGGAATTCAGGGGATAAAAAATCATCGGTCGATCATATACCGGTAAAAGTTGCTTCGAGGTGATGGCGGTCAGGGGCAAAAGACGCGTCCCGGTACCACCAGCTAAGATAATTCCTTTCATAGTACTACCTTTTATAAACTGGAAATTGTTTGCACAACTGTTTCACTTCTTTATGAATGTTAAGAAGTACTCGTTTCTCCCCTCCTGAACGAAGTACTCGATCGATAAAACTCGCCACCGCCCGCACTTCTTTTTCTTTCATACCGCGCGTGGTCAGGGCTGGCACGCCGATGCGCACACCACTCGGATCCATCGGCCCGCGCGGATCATCCGGGATAACATTCTTATTGAGGGTAATGCCTACCGCATCAAGCAACTGTTCCGCTACCTTGCCGGTGACGCCATAGCTCGCCATAACATCCACCATAACCATATGGTTCTCGGTTCCCCCGAAAAGAACCTTGGCACCATGTTTCCGCATGGCCTGTTCCAGCACCTTCGCATTCTTCAAGACCTGCTTCCCATAACGTCTGAATGCTGGTTGCATGGCCTCGCCGAAAGCCACCGCTTTCGCGGCCACCACCTGCATATGGGGACCCCCTTGAGTACCAGGAAAAACTCCCCGATCAACTGCTTTGGCAAACTGTTCCCGACACAGGATGATCCCACCCCGCGGACCACGGAGCGTCTTATGGGTCGTAGCAGTCACGATATCAAAATAGGGTACTGGGCTCGGCAACGCCTTGGCCGCCACCATACCAGCGATATGCGCCATATCCATCATGGTGATAGCCTTCACTTTCTTGCCGATAGCGGCAAACTTGGCATAATCAAGTTGTCGGGTGTAAGAAGAAAAACCCGCCAAAAGGAGTTTCGGTTTTTCTTTTATGGCCTGTGCCTCTAATTTCCGATAATCAATCGTTCCATCAGCTTCCGTTTTATAACCCACAAACCGGTAAAACTTGGCGGGCAGCGTCAAAGGATGGCCGTGCGTCAGGTGGCCGCCGTGTGAAAGATCCATCCCCAACACCGTGTCGCCGGGCTCGAGGAGCGCCGCGTAGGCGGCCAAGTTGGCCTGCGCACCAGAATGTGGCTGCACATTGGCGTGCTCCGCGCCAAACAATTTCTTGGCTCGTTCGATAGCGATGGTTTCGACCGCATCAGTAAATTCCTGGCCACCGTAGTAGCGCCGTCCCGGATACCCTTCGGAATACTTGTTGGTCAATACGGTACCTATTGCCTCGAGCACCGCTTCCGAAACATAGTTTTCCGAGGCAATCATTTCTAGACCTTCTTCCTGACGTTTTTCCTCACCACGCACAGCCGCCTCCACTGCCTTATCAGCCCTTTTCAAGATATCGTGTTTCAGCATAGTAGTATCGAGAATAAATCAATAAAAAAAATTTGAATCCGTCCGCCTCACTCCACAAGATTCAAATTCTATATCATACTCCTTTAGGGTTTCGTAAATAATCTGTCAGTGCCTCTTCGTATGAACGAAGGGCTGGACGTTTACTGTTGATCAGTGTCGAACAGGTAGGACGCTTAGCTGCTCGCGGAAACTTGTCTCCTAGAATAGGCATAACCGATACTTTGACCCCCGCCAAACGATAGAGTGCCAGGGTCGCATCGTACCAGGTAGCGCTCCCCGTGTTGGTCAAATGATAAACGCCGAAATCGTCTCCGGATTCGATAAGTTCCTTGGTCGCCTGGGCCAAATCTGGCGCATAGGTGAAGGCACTTTTTTCTTCATTCACTCCCTCCACGCCTTGCCCACCCTTAGCACGCTCGAGCATCGTTTCAAAAAAACTCTTCTTGGCTAGTGGTGAACTCCCCGGGTTACCAAAAAGTTTCGACAGGCGAATAAGATAATAGGCCTTTGCCTTTTCCCGTACCCGACACTCCCCCAAATGCTTACTTTCCCCATAGCGTGAGATGGGGTTGGGTATCGCCTCTTCATTATACCCTATTTCTCCCCTACTTCCACTGCCGCAGCAGCCACCCCCACAGCAACCGGTTTTGAGCAAAGATTCTGCCAAAGTTCCGTCAAAAACATAGTCCGTCGAATAGTGCACTAACGTAAACCCGAGTTTGCTACTCATTTCCGCCAAAAACGCTGGCACATCACGATTGAGGGTGAGCGCCTGCCGGTATTCTTCATCATCCGTTTCGCACTGATCGACAGCGTTATAGGCGACGGCGTTGATGACGATAGCCGGAGCCAATATTGCCAAACGCTCCTCAAGCACGGAGAAATTGGTGATATCCACCCCGTCCTTGTCCCAAGCAGTCACTTGGTACTGTCCGTCAGCAGAAAACAGAGCAGTCAATTCCTGCCCCAACATTCCTTTTGCTCCGAGGATGAGTATCCGCTTTGGTGCGTCCGTTTTCATATTTTCATTATAGCAAAAAGTACTGCTGTTAGTTATATTGACAAAAAATCCAAATCCGGTCTAATGAAAAACCCTTGGTCACTACTTCGTAGCTTCCAAGGGTCAAAGAGACTAAGTTTCCAAGGGTCAAAGAGACTAAGTTTCCAAGGGTCTGAGTGAAATGACCAAAGGGTCAAATCATCCCAGGGCGGCGTTGCCGGGGCAGAGAAACTGGTGGCCAGCGCACCAGAAGCCCCACTCGCCGAAACGCCAGCCGCCGACGAGCCACTCGCGGTAGGCGGAGCGCCAGTAGACACCCACGGCGAAGACTTCATCGTTTTTGCTCTCGACGTAGAAGATGTTCGCGTAGCCGTTCGAGAGCAGGAAGCCCGACTTGTCGTTGGGCTGTGCTTCAATGAGGCCTGCGATGGCTTCCAACGTCGACAGGTGTCTCTTCGGCAGTTCCTTGCGGATGTCCTTGTCGTAGGCATTCGCTTTGAGGAGCGAGGCCACGTAGGGCCGCGCGGGAGCCGAATCCACCGTCTTCCTGGCGCTCAAGTCGAGGTGGTCTGCGAACGTGTCGTAGACGCGGAGGCCAGGGCCTGTCCGGTAGAACGCTGCCGCATCGAAGGGCTTGGTTCTCGCCGGAACGATCACTTGGGCAATGGGCTTGAGGAGCTTGGTTTCCTTGAGCACAGGATAGCGCTCTTCCTGGTCTCGCGTGATTGGCTGAACCATCGCAGTCTCCTTTGTCAAAGAAAATTCCCTGTATGCCGGGAATCGAGGCAGAAGCAAGCTTTTACTTACAACAGATATTT
>JAYTWI010000024.1:0-7631 GCA_043743535.1 Candidatus Moraniibacteriota bacterium
GCCCCATCGCCGTGCCACGAGTGCCAGCCCCCTTATACCCCCAATAATTGAAACAATCTTCCCCAGAGGGGGTGAGCGGCACATGCTTACCCCAGTCACTTTCTTTCTTGGCAATCCCCACGATAAGAGCCGCCACCGCCCGATCGTAGCTAGCGATCGCCGGAGCCATCACCGCAATCGGGTACCCGCTTACCATCGTGGATATAGTCGCTTCCAAGTCATTATCCGGCGGTACCATTGTTGGCACGGTGGATGAAGTTGAGCTCTCTGTCTTATCCTGACACGGCAGTTCCGTCTCAAGAGGCAATTTTCCTTTCTCGGCGACAGTACTAAATAACGAGAAATCTTTCTTCCAACGGCACAGCTCTTCTCTATTATCCACAGTTACCACTTTGACTGGCTCTGGAGATACACCGGCAGAGAGTATATTAGCCCTATTGATTTCAGGTATAGCAGGGGAAATCGTCAAAAAACCGAGAGAAAGGAAAGCAAAACGCGAAAAACCACTTTGACGAAAAATGGATAACTCAGCAAGAAAGGTTCCAAATCGGGAAATTTTTCCCGCCGAACGCTTTCTTTCATTTACACTCCTCATAAGGTAGCGAGCTCTTCAATAAACGTCTTTCGCATGGCCTAAGAAAATCCCAAACGGGCGAAAAACGCTTTAAAACGCAAAATTGAGTATAACAAATTTCCACTTCTCCGTCAATGGAAAATTGGATTTATCCCTTAAATAAGGCATCGATTCTCAATACTTCTCTACCGGGGCGACCGAAGCCTTGCGCCACTTGTCGAACTCGACGGCAAAACGAAAGAAGAGAACGGCCATAGCAACACCGGAGAACAAGAGTCGCGGAGGAGGCAAATTGTTTGGGTGAGAAAGGTACGAAGCCCACATTTCCGGAATCCCATCTGCCCCTATAGGGAGAGACTCGTTTAACGCTGCCCGGATTACCAAAAGAAAAAAGGCAAAATAGCCAAATCTCAAATAATTGCGCCACCGCTTGGGGCCAATCCAAAGCATAGCCCTATCATTGGAAATAAGTGCCATACCAGTAAAGATAGCCATAGCAAATAACCCAAGCAAGATATCGCTCGACCAAAAATTTTCTTGAAACCCATACCAATAGCGATCAGGGTTGGCTACAAAAAGGAACAAAGAATAGGTAACTGCGGAGAAATAACCAAGGAGACCAAAATACTTTCGATAGAGTACCTTACTATCAAGAAAATCAAAGAAGTATCCGAACGATGAGAGGGAAAGTGATAAAGCCAAAAGAAAGTTTGCCGTGCCAGCAAAAGTCTTTACAAAAGAAATGAAGGTGAATCCACGATCATAAAAAGTCATATAGACAATAAAAAACGCCTCGATAGCGAGTGCTACTTTAAGAGAAGAGCGCCACATTTTTTGAGAAAGAGAAGGGCCAGGAGAAAGATTCATAAAAAACTACTCTGCATTCAGCTGAGAAAAATACATATCAACGTCACTAATCCACTTCTTGACACTCTCTCGACTATGCCCCTGACAGCTATAGCCGCACTTCCAGACAATCATTTTCTCCGGAGTATCCAATTTTTCCGAACTCACCAAATTCTTAATCCGTTTAGCAACCGTTTCCACTGCATCCTTGCGACTGTTGAAACAGGTATGGCCACCAGTACCCATCATGCGCCGTACCCCTCGATAGCCCCAGTAGTTGAAACAGTCTTGATCATCGAGTACCGGGATGCGTTTCCCCCAGTTGCTTTCTTTTTTGGCGATTCCAACCAAAAAAGCCGCCGTCAGGCGATCCTGAGCAAAAATATACGGCAACATTGGCTCAATAGGGTAGTCTTTGACCATGGCGCGGATATTGTTCTCATACTGCTCCTCGGTGATTTCATTGAAATACTCGAAAAAAACATCCTGCTGTGGATCATAGCTCATATCAACGAGAGTATTCGGTGTTGCAACTGGAGCAACTGTCTCAGTCTTATCCTCGATGACTGGTGATTGAGAACGGGCAAAAACACCCGCCCCAAAGGAGTGACTGATAAACGCCATACTGACCATCCCAAAAGCAATACCGACAACGATGGATAGATAAACCATTTTGCGTGGCGCTGTATCAGCAGTGATATTTTTCAAGAAATCCGCTGCCTGCTTGAGATATCTACGCCCACGATAAAAAACGCGTCTTGCCACAAGAGCAAGGACATGCCACATTCGAAAGCAGGCAAGAAAAAAGACCTGCATAGAATTCTTCACCCCTGTCTTCTCAGACTTCCTGTGTGCTAGACGAGGAGGGGTCACATCCATCACAGGAGATGATTGCTTCCCGGGCTGAATTTTCCGCACTGTTACCATATCCAAAGCGACTTTCTTTCTTGTAGATCCGGAAGGCGAGTGATGAAAAGGAGATAAAGACATTGGGAACAAAAAAATTTTTATTTAACAAGGGTGCCTTTTGTTTATACGAGTAAACCCTTAATGCTTTCGTGCTATTATAACATATTTTCCGCCCTTCAACCAAAAAAGAATAGTCAGTCCACAGAAAAACATGATGAGAGACAATAACTGGCCACGCGTGAGAGTGAAATAGAGAGGAACTCCCTGATCTGGCTCGCGCACATACTCCACAAAAAATCGTACTGTGGCATACCCCAAGAGAAAAAAACTGGCGAGCACGCCTGGTGTGGTCGTTCGTGAGCGAATATACAAGAGAGCAAGAAAAAGTACCACTCCCTCAAGAAATGCCTCATACAAACTCGAAGGATGACGAAGGAGCAAAGCAGGTTCTGCTCCCGGAAAAAACATCCCCCACGGTTTTGTAGTCACTCGACCGTAGAGTTCACCGTTCCAAAAATTTCCCAAGCGCCCAAAAAAGAGAGTGAGTGGAGCCGCAAGAGCCAAGATATCAGCTACAAACCAGAAAGAGAATTTTCGTTTTTTAACGAACCATATAAGCGCCGCAAGCACGCCTATCAACCCCCCATGAAAACTCATTCCGGCGATACCCGTCCACTGACGAGTCATAAAATCATACGGCGAAAAGAATGCTAGCGGATGAACAAATAGAAGATTAGGAAAATAAAAAAAAGCGAAACCGAGCCGCGCGCCAAGCAATGCCCCAAAAAATAGTAGAACAAAAAGATCGAATAATTCTTCCGAAGAAATGGCGAGCCTCTCTTTTTTCACCAAAAAATACCCAAAGGAGAAAGCAGCAGCAAAACCAAGAAGAAAAAAGATGCCATACCACGAGACGGAAAAAAATCCGACTGTTACGGCAGTCGGATGAAGCGTCAAAGGTAAATGTTGCCACCACTCTTGCATAAGCAATCAGTATCTTCCCTACTCATTGTATTCTTTCAATTGCGCGCGAAATTCAATACTGTAAATCTCGCCCAGTGCCATAAAAAGTGAAATGATAATAGGCCCAATGATAAAACCTGCCAAGCCGAAGACAATAATACCCCCCAACGAAGCAAAAAACACCAGGAGCGGATGCATCTGAGTATCTTTGCCAACCAATTTTGGGCGCAATACATTATCGATGACTGAGATAACGCCGAAACCGACGGCGAGAATAAAAATCGGCTGCCAAATCTGTCCCAAAAGAAACATGATGACGGCCGCTGGCACCCAAATGATAGCGGAACCAATCATTGGGATGATAGAAAAAAGCACCATCACCAATCCCCAAATAGCTGGCGAGGGCACGCCAACGATCCAAAACATAAACCCCCCAATAAAGCCTTGAATGATACCGATGACAATCGTTCCTTTTAGCGTAGCGCGACTAATGGAAATGAATTTCTCAACAAGTAACTGATCATGAGCATCACGTAATGGTGAAAGTTGCATGAGCGAGCGCAGAACTTTTTTGCCATCGATCAAAAAATAATACAGGGTGAAGAACATTACAAACACCCAAAAGAAAAATTGCGAAACGCCCTGATAAGCCGTTTGCAATAACCCTATGGCATGCTGACTCAATGTTTTGATTTCATTCAGAATCTGTTCACGATTGAGAGTTTCTTCGTGAAAAAAGATGTCCGAATAAGGAAGATGACGGATGGAAGTGATCGATCGTTCGATCAACGTCTGGAGCGTCGCTTCTTGTCCAAGCGAGTGATACAAGTTACCGGCCTCACCAATCGCCAAACTGAGAATAAGGAAAAGTGGAGTAACAATAATCAAAACGACCAACAAACATGTGAGCAAAGCACTGAGCGCAGTGGAATGTCCAGGGAGCCATTTTTGCAGAGAGTGATAGGGCTTCCGAAACAAAGCCGAGAGGATAGCAGCCGCCACGATAGCAGTGAGAAAAGGTTGAAAAATAAAGAAGACGGCCGAACCCACGGCAAACAGCAAAAAGAAAAAGAAAAAAACGTTTAATGATTTCAATTGCATAGTTTCAAAAGCATAAATAATCTAATGAAAGTCTCTCCTCCTATTATACTCTTGCCAGTCGTTTTTCGAAAATACCTGAAATTTCCCTTCACCGAGCAAAATCTGGGCATTCACTAAAAGGGTCGGCTTCTCGACAATGAGCATTTTCCGATAGGGCGGCCGGACCGAAAGCGTCAGACCATATCGCTCCTCGAAATATTTTTTTATTCCTGCTCGAGTATTATAGCAAGCGGGGAGAATGAAAGGCCGATAAGAAGTTTTCAAAGAAGAGAAAAACTTCTTATGATTTTCATGCAAAAAAACATACACTTGGGCATTCCCCCAATCAATCTTCTTCTCTTTTGCTCCTTCCTGCTTTCGCACTGCCACTTCTTGCCTCCCTCCTTCTCGATAATACGTACACGCTGATCGTAGAGCACACGCTTCGCATTTAGGGCGAGCCACACAAAGAGCGCTCCCCAGATCCATCAGGGCAGCGTTCAAGGTTTTTTTCTTGGTATAAAAAACATTTTCCCATATCCCCTCATCCTCGATCAAATGTTTTCCACCTAAAAAATAGCGCCCAATCACCCGTTTGAGATTGGTGTCCCAAGCCAGATGATTGTCACCAAAAGCGAAGCTCATAATGGCTGCTGCCGTATAGGGGCCGATGCCGGGTAATTTTTGCAAAAGTTTTTTATCGCGTGGAAATTTCCCACCATACTCATTCACCACTCCTTGCGCGGCTTTGAGCATATTGCGCCCACGGACATAGTAGCCCAAGCCCTGATAATAGGGTAAGAACTCTTCCCAAGAGGCTTTCGCCAAAGTTTCTACGGTGGGGAAACGCTTGAGAAAATTCCGATAATACTCGATCACTCGCACTACTTGGGTCTGTTGGAGCATAATTTCCGACACCCACACGTCGTAGGCCGTGATATTTTTCTTGCGCCATGGTAAATGCTCCCGCCCAGCCTTGCGGAAAAAATCACGAAGCGTCTTTTCAAAAAAAACAATTTTTTCTTGACGAATGTTCATATCTATCCCTTCTAATTGAAATTTTGAGCTGTATTTTTTAATCTTGCAGGATCACTCCCCCACCCACGCATACCGCGCCGTCGTAAAATACGGCAAACTGCCCCTCTGCAACGCCTAAGTCTTTTTCTTTGAGCGTCACTTTTACTTTTTCATCAGGCAGATATTCCAAAGTAGCCTGGTACATTTTTTCCCCGTGCCGGATTTTTACTTGGAGCTCATTTTTCTCTGGAGGCATTCCGGCAATCCAATTGACCGCCTCGACTTCGAAAGTGTCACGCGCCAAAAGTTCACGGTGGGCTCCATGCGAAATGAATACTTCATTAGCACGAGTATTCTTTTTCACTACGTACCACGGCCCCCCCGACAGTTTTATTCCTCGCCGCTGACCGACGGTGAAGTACCAAAATCCATTGTGATTACCCAGCACTTTCCCCGTTTCATACTCAACCAATTTCCCTGGACGCTTGCCCAAATGATACTCAAGAAATTGATCGAAAGGAATCTTGCCCAGGAAACAGATGCCCTGACTATCTTTGCGCTTGGCATTGAGAAGATTATACTGCTCGGCCAATTTCCGCACCTCATTTTTCTCAAAACCACCGATAGGGAACAGAGCTTTGCTCATCTGATCCTGCGAAAGCTGCGACAGGAAATAGGTCTGGTCTTTGATGGGATCGGGCGACATGGTGAGCACCGCCATACCAGCTTGTTCCTCTACCTCTGCATAGTGTCCCGTGGCAATCTTCTCAAATCCCCTATCGGCAATATATTCATGGAACGCTCCAAATTTGATGCGGGCATTACAAAGCATATCGGGATTGGGTGTTCTCCCCTGTTTCACTTCATTCACCGTATAGGCCACCACGCGTTCCCAGTACTCCTTTTGAAAGGGCACTACTTCCAATGGCACAGCGGCCTGTTCGCACACCGCCCGCACATAACGGAGGTCCTCTTCCCACGGACAAACACCGAGAAAAGACAGCTCATCTTCCAACCAAATCTTCAGATAAAAAGCCACCACCGTATGACCAGCGTCAACAAGCAAGCGCAGCGCCACTGAGCTATCCACTCCACCTGATACCAGTACCGCAATCTTCATAGAAAAATCATGTTTATGCCCCAGCATACAGTACTTCGAGAGGGATGGAAAGGGTCTGACATCTGAGATTATATAAGAATAGTCAAATTATACTTCATTTCTAGGCTACAATTTCACCTCAGTCTCTGAAACATTGTTTTCAATTCTCTTCCGTAACTTATACGCATTCCCGTGCCGCATCATCCCGAGATACGACTGCACCGTTTCGAGCTTACCCTCTTTTTCAAGAATACGCAGGAGGATATTCTGGTCAATTACAAAGGCTCAAGGCTGTCTATCATTTTCCGGGCACAGTATGCCAAGCCAAAGCAGAAGCTTCAGTATCTTATTGCTGGGAGCGGCAAAATTGACCTCCTCAAATTCTTCCTACAAATCGGCTGGGAAAACAAACTGATTGATAACAAAAAATACCTAGCACTTTCAAAGAAATTTCCAACAGACCGTTTCTATTTTAGCAAAACAAAAACCCTTGGTCACTACGTGGTAGTTTCCAAGGGTCAAATCATCACAGGGCTGCGTTGCCGGGGCAGAGAACCTGGTCGTCAGCGAACCAGACGCCACGCTCGTCGAGCGTCCAGACGCTGACGCTCCACCGGCGATCGCCGGAGCACCAGAAGACATTCACGGCGAAGACTTCACCGTTCTTGCCCAGAACGTAAAAGATGTTCGGCTGGCCGGTATTGAGCAGGAAGCCCGAATTGCCGTTGGACTGAGCAACAATAAAGTACGCGATGTCTTCCAGGGTCGACAGGTGCTCTTTGGGCAGCTCCTTCCTGATGTCCTTGTCGTAAGCATTCTCCTTGAGGAGGGATGCAACGTAGGGACACTCGGGAGCCGAATCCACCGTCTTCCTGGCGCTCAAGTCGAAGCAGTCTGCGAACGTGTCGTAGACGTAGAGGCCGGGACCGGTCTGGTAGAACGCTGCCGCATTGAAGGGCTCGGTTCTCGCGGGAACGATCACTTGGGCAATGGGCCTGAGAAGCGACGTTTCCGTGAGTACAGGATAGCGCTCTCCCTGGTCTTGCGTGATTGGCTGAACCATCGCAGTCTCCTTTGTCAAAGAAAATTCCCTGTATGCCGGGAATCGAGGCAGAAGCAAGCTTTTACTTACAACAGATATTT